>JAFQBA010000134.1 GCA_017416845.1 Clostridia bacterium | reverse complement strand
GTGGGAGGATATATATACAAGCTTAGAACACTTGAAAATACAGCGTTTGAGCGTTTTCTGTATCCCACCACCAAGCAAGGCTTGGTCCCCCTCCCTTTAGGCAAGGGAGGCAACGCTCCGGTGCAAATTCCGTTTTCAAACACCCCTACAACCCCCAATTTAAAACGTTTATAAAACACTAAAATTTCAATAAACCACAAAGAAAGGAAGTAAAAGTATGAAAAAAATCATTTCGGCATTTCTTGTGTTGATGATGCTTTCGGGCTTGTTTGTTTTCCCTGCGTTTGCATCAGATGCACTTGAAATCACAAGCGGAAATCTTTCCGACGGTGACACAAATGTGGGCATCTGCCCTGTAATTGTGTACACATTCTCACAGGCAATTGACGAAGCCTCTCTGGAAAACATCACATTAAAGACCGGTGACGGCTCAAAAACAGTTGCCATCAGACAAAAGGCACTCAGCACAGATGGCACAACTCTCACCATGAGACTTGGCGAAGAACTTTTGTATGACGCAGGCTACGTGCTTGACATTTCAAAGGTTGCCGCATCTGCCGATGCTACAGCTACATACGGCAAAACCGTAAGCTTCACCACCAAATACGGTGACAACTCCACAGATGACAAATATGTGTGGATAAAAGAAGACAACTTTGAAACAGGCGTATACAACACCACAAAATGGCGTGCTTCAGTTGCTTCAACGGTTACTCTGGCAACAAAAGCCAAAGACGGTGACGAAGGCAACACTGCATATGTGTTTAACAGCAAACAGGCACAGTTCCAGAACTATCAGGACGCAGGTACCAACAAGAACACAGAAATTTTTGAATTTGCCAAAAAAGGTAAGTTTGAATTTGACCTTTGTGTTGATGCACTGGTCTCCGGCTCCGGCGGACTTTGTACCATTGCCGACAACTACAATGCAGCAGTAACTCTTCTTACTGTAGAAAGCGGTTCGGGAAGCGGAAAAATCACCATTCCCAACTACATCAACGGCAGAACCACATCAAGCCCCATCACTCTTTGTACATGGGAACCCAATGTGTGGATGCATTTTGAATTTATAGTTGACGTTGACAATGAAGTCTACACCGCAACCGTTACCAAAAACGGCGAAACTACAACCTACAATTGTGCTCTTGCCAAAAATTCATTTATGGGTAACAAAATCAAAGCCTTTTACAATCAGATTTACGTAGGTTATAAACCCGAAATATATCTCGACAACATCAGCATTTGTGACTATGACAACATGAATCCCAATCTCAATACCCTTGCTCTTGTTTCTTCATCGGTGGAAAACGGTGCAGAGGGTGTGAGCGTTGCTCCCGAATTTGTTTTCACTTTCGACAGAGCAATAAATGCCGAAGATTATGTTCCCGTAATTTACGGTGAACCCTCAATCGGTGCCACTGCCACGGTTTCGGGCGAAAACAACAATGTGCTTACCGTAAAGCTTAACTCCGACCTTGATTTTAACAAAGAATACACCTTAAACCTCAGTAGCGTAAAAGCAACAGACGGTAGTGTTCAAAGTGAAGACTTCACATTTACAACCGAATTTGGCTACAACAAATTTACCGAAAGCTTCAACGGAGAAGTAGACCACTCTGCAGGTTCGGGAGACAAGACAACAAAATGGAGATTTTCTGATCCCAATGCACTTCTTCTTGAAGACGGTGCTTTGCATATGGTAACCTATGTGGATGATGCCGGTACCATAAAGGCAGGTAACTTTGAAAATCAGAACCGTGCAAAAGGCGGAGCTAACCTTGTTTCTAACCAGGTTGTTCAGTTTGATTTTAAGTTTGACAAAACCAACACCGAAACACAAACCAACCTCAACTTTGCACTCTTTTTTGAAAACACTGCCGAAATGGGCGGAATACTTGGAATAAAGAAAAACAGTGACGGTGAAACCTACATACTGCGTGCTATTGACGGCGCTTCCGGAGTATACAGTGATGTTGCCACAAAGAATATTGGTGAATGGACACAGGTTGCTTTAATTTTGGAGCCCACATCCTCCACATTCCGTGTTGCACACGATGGCGTGCTTTGCGAAAAAACATTTAAAATGCCCTTTGAAGTTGGCGGAGAAACTCTCAGATTCATAAGACTCGGTTCAAGCCGTTGGGCGTTCAGCAATTTCTGGATTGACAATTTAAAGATTGCTCAGCATCTTGCACTTCTTGCAAATGAAGACGGCGAGTACGAAACATATTTTGATGCTGACGGAAATGCGATTGAAACTCTTGACCCCGAAAAGGTTGTCTACAAAGCAAACATTGTAAACAATGCACCCGTTGCTGAAGAAATGACACTTTATCTTGCACTCTACGAAGAAGAATCAAACGAGCTTGCCGAAGTTAAGACCTACAATTTCACGGTTGAACCAAACTCTGTTTATAATCTCGAAGCAGGCTATGACGATTTGGGTGAAAAAGCCTACACCCACAAGATGAAGGCTATCTACACAGATGTAAACGGCATTAAGCCCTATTCCACAAAAATGATTCCTTCGGCTGTGGCTATCGAATCTAACCCTGCAGAGTTTGAAGTTAAACAGATTAGTGCAAAAGAAATCTATCCTGCATATCCCGGCGGTCACTACAAAGCAGTAACCGTAAGAATTGATGACAACAACGCAAACTGTAATGATGCAATTGTCAATGCCATCAATAACGCAGGCATAAAAGCAACCTTCTATCTCCCCGGAAACGGCTTCACCGATGCAGCTCTCTACGAAGGTCACGAAATAGGAAACCACTCTTACTCACATCCTTCAACCGACATCATCCATAGAGACGGAATGACCAAGAAAGATATTGAAAGAGGAAAAACCCACAACGAAACCATAAGCGGTCAGACGGTTATCGGCTATGGATATCCCGGTACAACCTATGGTGCAACCGGTGAAGAAGAATATACAAAGTGGCTTGTTGAAACCGGTCACAAGTATGCCGTGTTCTCAAGCACCACAGGAAACGAGAGCACCGTTCCGGACCTTGATAATATCTATAGGATTGACTGTTCTTACAGACTCACAAACAACAAGATTGTTGATGCATCTGCAGATTATGCCGAAAATACCGACAAAGAGCTCAGCTGGTTCTTTGCCACAACACATGCAGGAGATGTGTACAATGCCAATGACAGTATTAAAAATACAAACATCACAGCTTTCCTCGAAAACCTCGGAAACCGTGACGACATCTGGTACACAGGCAACGGCGGCGTTATTATGTATCTTGTTGATTCAAGAAAGGTTGAAGTTCCCGAAATTGTTCCCGGGGCAAAAATCGTGAATTCAACAAAAACCACACTTTACTATAATGCCTATGACGCAGAGGGCAATCTTATTGAAACAGTTGCATTAAATCCCGGAGATACTCTGGAGATCGTTGAATAAGCAAATAAAATTACATTGAATTAGCCGCCGGAGATTCGAACTGAGCACGCTCTGCAAGTGTGAAAAATCATGCCTTTTTGGATTGTCAAGCTTGTAGGGCGTCAGCCCAACTTCGCTTTCCGCACCAAAAATCCATATTTTTTCGCACTTGGATAGTTCAAAGAAGTTT
>JAFQBA010000133.1 GCA_017416845.1 Clostridia bacterium | reverse complement strand
TACACCCTGTGAGGGTGAGTGCCTTGATTCGGGAACCGCAACCCGAAAGGTCGTTGATTTGGCGAGAGAGCAAAAGTTTGAAATTGGGTATTTAAAGTCGGAAGAAGGCAATCCTGCACCCACAAGGAAAGCCTTGTCGTTTCTTAAGCGGCAAGGCTTTTGTCATGTCCAAAAAACGGTCATTTGATACCGAACCAGACCGATCTATTCCAATTTTAATGGTCGGCATTTGGTCGGTTCTGGGGATACTGGAGATGATTTTGAGTTTGAAATCAACGTAAATCTTATTTTTAATCTCGTTATATAATTCAATTAATTTGTATTAGTTGAAAAAGTCGTGTATTGCAATTGAGACCGCAATTTTCAGTTTTGATTTTATCATTCCTGCACAAACGGTAACTTCTTTGTCTGACAGCTTGATATGTTTTAGCTTTTCTGAAATTAATTTTGTAATTTTTTCGGGCTTATATGCAAGTTCTCCGTTGATAACAATTTTATCAAAGTTAAACAGGTTATTAGCAGATGTTATTGCTGTACTCAAATAATCAGCTTGTTTTTCCAAAATTATTTTGCTGTTGTTGTCAACAACCTCCTGCCAGCTTTTAAAACCGGAGTTTTTCAAAATCTGTGGAATCGATGCGTATTTTTCAAGGCATCCTCTGTTTCCGCAGGTGCATTTTATGCCGTCGTACTTTATGGAAATATGACCAAGCTCACATGGACCGGTAAAAAGAGTATCGTTTAAAAATATACCTGAACCTATACCTTCGTCAATTTGAAGTACAAGGAAGTTATCGCTGTTATGTGCAGAACCGAAATATTTTTCAGCCATTGCATTTGCAGAAGATACATTGCCTAAAAGTACTTCGAGCCCTGTTAATTCTCTGAGTTTTGATGCAATAGGAATGTTATGCCATGATTTGAAGTTCGGCGGATTTAAAATTATTCCTTTTTCCACATCTACAGGACCGGGAGATGCAACAGATAATTTGTGAATTTTTGAAATATCAATCTTGTTTTCTGCAATCTGTCTGTTGAAAATTTGTTGGATTCTTTGAAATGCTTCTTCGGGATTGCAAATGGGGAAAGTATCTTTTGCAACAATATTTCCGGCAAGATCTGTAATACCTACTGTTATATCGAGACGTGTAATGTTAACGGCAGCCATATAAACAGCTGAAGGATTCAAAGTAAGCAGCACCGGATTTCTTCCGATGCTGTTTGTTTTTTCGCTTTGCTCATTTATAATATTTTTTTGCTTCAATTCGTCAATAATAATTGTAACCGCAGCTTTTGTGAGACCGGTTTTTTTAGCAAGATCGACTCTTGATATGGGTTTTTTGTTAATAAGCGAAAGTATGATTTTTTGATTTTTCACGCGCATTAATGCGGAGTTTGTAGCTTTTTTCATAGTTTTACACCTTTAATAAATATCATCGGACATTGAGATAACAATAAGAGTATTTTTGAAATATATTTCACATTATACAATAATAGGTGATATTAGTCAAGGCTGTATGTCTGAAATAGTTATAGTACTAAGCTGAATGTATTAATAACATTCAACAATTTCCAAAGTTCCGTTTATGCTGCAAGTTCCCATAAGACATGCAGGCATAAAGAAATAATCTCCTTTACTTATATTTTGAGAGTATTTTCCTGCGCTTATTGTCCCATTACCATCTGTGACAATATATACACCATAGCTGTCGTTTATATTGGGACAAAAGCTACCGTTTTTGATGGTAATTCGGTTAATTACAAAACATTCGGTATCTTCGGGACCGACAATGTTTTCTGCAATTACTGCATCGGATGATGAAAAGATTTTTGGTTTCAGACGGGTATCGGGAGCTTTTTCAAAGTCGAAGCATTCAAGGGCATCTTCTTTTGATAGTCCAATATACATTTCATCGTGATTTAATTTATATTTATCACACCAATATTCGGGTTGGATAGTAAAGTCGGTGGGCTCCTGAATCTCCAAAATAAGGCATCCGGCGCCTATAGCATGAACAGTTTTTGCCGGAACAAGAAACATATCACCTTTTTTTACATCACGATATTCCATAAGATTTTCAAGTGCAGTCTTGTCATTTTCGCTCAACTCAATAGCTTTATCAAAAATTTCCTTTGTCACCCCGTCTTTGAAGCCAAAATAAATTTTTGCTCCCGGGCGAGTGTCCAAAACAATCCAACTTTCGGTTTTACCGTATTGCGAATTAAAATGTTTTTTCGAAAATTCCTTATCGGGATGAGCTTGAGCCGGAAGGCGGACTGCACTGTCCAAAAATTTCACAAGAATACGCATTTTTTGAGAGCTTCCGAGCAGCTCGGATGGGTATTTTGCGAGCAATTCATCGAACCATATGTCATAATCTTTGCATTTTGACAAGCCTTCGTTTTTGCTTGCAGGAATTTTGTTTATAGCTTTTACAGCCGATGCAATCCACTCTTCGGGGAAAAATCCGTCCTTGGGCTCGTCACCGAAAAACTTATCTAAAAGCAAGCCGCCGGTGTAGACTCTGCCAACTCTGTTTCTTTCAAAAAATATAGGGTGATTTATCATTTGATTCTCCTTAGCGTTGGTTTTTATCGGAATTTACATAAGACATTCGCTTACAACCGTTTCAAAACGGCGTGCGGACATATTTTCATTACCTTCGATAAAACGTGAATTTTTCATGTATACTGCACAAATTTCATTTTCGGGATCAATCCAAAAATGTGAGCCGTATGCTCCGCTCCAACCATAACTGCCAACGGGCAGTCTTTCGTAGCTATCGCTTGTTACAACACGCACCGACAATCCCCAGCTTTCTTTGTCGGGTGCCCATGAAATTGGGAAACATGGGGTTGAAAGTTTAATGACACTGTTTTTTGACAAAATTTGTGTGTTGCCAAATTTACCATGGTTTAAAAGCATTTTTGCAAAATTCATATAATCAGAAAGGGATGATACAAGTCCTGCGCCTACAAGATTGTGAGAATAGGGGAAATTTTCAAAAACACAACCGGGAACTGTAGGGGATATCACGCTTTTGTTGTCGGCTTTATCGTGCATGGTCATTATGCGCTTTTGTTGCTCCGCGGTTGGTGAAAAAGTTGTATTTGTCATTTTGCAGGGCAAAAAAATTTCTTTTTTCAAAAATGTACCGTAGTCCATGTCGGTGACTTTTTCAACAATTGCTCCGAGAACATCAAATGCACCATAGGCGCTGTACATGGATTGTGTGAAAGGTTCAAAAATTAATCCTTTATTAGTCCAGTATTTAATGGTGGAGGCAATGGTTTCTCTGTCTTTGTCGGTCATGTCGGTTTCGTCTGTGCTGCCAAAACCTGAAGTGTGGGAAAGGCAATGAGCGATTGTTAAATCGGTTTTTGGTTTTGTTTTTCCGTTTGCTGAGACAATTTGTATATCGGCAAGTTCCGGCAAATATTTTTTGACAGGGTCATCAACAGAAATATGTCCATGCTGTTCCAATATCATCATTGCAACACCTGCAATCGGTTTTGACATTGATGCAATGCGGTATAGAGTCTTGTCGGTTACATGAGTTTTGCCGTCGGCATCACTGAACCCGAAATGTTTTTTTGAAATAAGCTTATCTTTTTGTATAACACAATAAGATGCGCCGAAAATATGATTGTTTTCAAGGTCGTAATTTGCGATTTTTTCTATATTCTTATGTAACTTGTCTGTGTTTAGTGTTTTCATGTGTGATGTTCCTTTTATTGTAAGTAGCTGACTTTTTTTCTGACTTCGCTCCGGTCTTTGAAAATACCGCACGCCACAAGGGCATAGAGAGCACTTCCGAATGCAGCTTCCTCGGCGTGAGATGGGATTTTCATTTTCGAGCCGAATCGTTTTTCAAAAGTACTTGTCAGTGCGGGATTTTTTCTGATTCCGTTGCCCGAACCCACAATGCCGTATTTTTTGACTGACATGTTGAGATACATATCAAAAAGTTCTTTCACCATGCCATCCAAAAAACCTGCGGTGAGGTTTGACGGTGTGAAGTTTTCTGTGGTTATACCTTCTATTTTGCCGCATATGTCACTGCATAAGCGTGTGCCTGCGAATCGTGTGTCAACAAAGAGGGAATCGGTGGCACTGTGAATCATTTTGGCCATAATCTCATAAATTTGTGATTCGTCATATATTCCTGCATGGGAGAGTATTTCACGGTAAAAATCTTTCAGTAATGAATATGCTCTGCCGCCGCAAAGTGCAGCACCGCAAACGAGATATTTCCCATCAAAATAAGGGCGTGTTTCAATGTTTTCGCCGTTTATCGGCGTGTCTGAAATTATGGAGACCTGACTGCCTGTTCCAACATTTAGCAAAATGTTGTTTTCGTCGGTGAGAGTGGAGAAAACACTTGCCTGATTGTCGCCAATGGCAACGCTGACCGGAATGTCGTTATATGTTCCGGCAATTGCAAATCCTGTTTCAATTTTTACGCTATAGTTGTAGTTGAAACTGTTTGTTTCAAGGTCATAACATCCAAAACTTGCCGCATCACTAGCATGAATGATTGGGCTTTTAAGCTTGCAAAGCTTCATAACAAAATAGTCATGAATCGTGCAATAGCTAACTGTCTCGGCAGGTCTTAATCCGTTTTCTCGGTTGTAAAAATCTGTTACGTTTCCATATCCCGAAAAACTGTTTAAATATTTTGCATAGGTTGTATCACCATATGGGAGATTGCCTCTTTCGTCCTGCCAGGTATAAAGCGGACTTATGGCTTCACCGTCAGAATTTATATATACAATTCCGTGCATTTGTCCCGTTACGCCGATTGTGACAACATCGTCATCAATCAAACTGTTTACTATACCTGTGGCGAGGTCCATTATTTTGTCTACAGACTGAATTTTTTCCCACGGTGCACAACCTGCTATAAATGCGTCTGAATTTTTGGTGATGGAATTTAAGATTTCACCACTTTCAACATCTGCCACGATACCGCATATGCTGGTTGTTCCGATATCAATCCCAATTGCTTTCATCAATTAACACCTTCCCAATCTTTCAGAAACCTTTCTATTCCCGAATCGGTCAGTGCATGCTTTGTCATTTCCATAATTACTGCATAGGGTATTGTGGCAATATCAGCTCCTGCCTTTGCTGCATCCTCGGCATGCTTTGGATTTCTGATGCTTGCCGCAATAATTTTGGTGGGTATGTTGTGAAGTGTAAATATGGAGGAAATATCTGAAACAAGCTCTGTGCCGGATTTGCCGTAGTCATCAAGTCTTCCCATAAAGGGGCTTACATATGTTGCCCCGGCACGTGCGGCAAATAATGCCTGAGATGCGGTGAATATAAGGGTTACATTTGTATGTATACCTTCCTTTGACAAAACCTTTACGGCACCCAGCCCCTCGGGCGTCATTGGAATTTTTATAACAAGGTTTTTGCTTTTTATTTTTTGGGTGAGTTCGTGTGCCTCGGCTATCATTCCATCGGTGTTTGTGCTTATAACCTCAGCGCTTATGGGACCGTCGATTATCGTTGTGATTTCTTTCACTGTTTCAATAAAGTCCCTGCCTTCTTTTGCAATCAACGACGGGTTTGTTGTGACACCGCTAATAATTCCCATGTTGTTAGCAAGAGCGATTTCCTTGGTGTTTGCAGTATCAATAAATATTTCCATTTTTTTCTCCTAACATTCCATATTTGTTGAATTTAAATCGAGTCTTGTTATTATGTCTTGCTGAATTTCCGGTGAGAGATCAAGAAAGTTTACAAATGTTCCATGAATTCTCATAATATATACTCCGTTGGGCGCATATTTTTTTGGATTTGCCAAAACTTTGCGCAGAGTTTCAGGTGTGGTTACATTTACATATAGATAAAATGGTGATACACCTTTTGCAAGGTCGTTAAAGAATAGGGGACGAACTACATTATTGTAAAACTCAATTCCTTTTTTTGCATAGTCGTCACCTTTGAAATATTTGGGGTCAATTCCAAGGTGCGATGCATATCCGCCGTTAAACTCTTCAAAGGGGAGCTTCATGTTGGAAAGCATACGGAATCCAAGCCCGTTTGATGCTTCTCCGTACAGTGGATCAACTCCGTATCCAAGCATATCACGGCTCTTTCTGCCGTCAGGAGTTGCTCCAACCCAGTAACCGTAAGTAAGGTGGGTTGACGGACTTGAAAAATCGGGTCTGAAGGGATTTCCAAGATAGTTTTTCTTTGAACGCAGCATTTTTGAAACTTTTTTTGCAATTTCTCTTGCTTCGTTATCAACAATTTCAATATTGTTGCCGAATTTCGGACAGGAAAGCAGAAATTCTCTTAAAGACTCATAACCATTAAAATTATTTTTCAGAGCATCAATGAGCATATCTTTACCATTTGGATATTTTGTTGCAAATTCATCTATTGCAACAAAAGAATCAGCAAGAACGGTTAAGCCGTGAACAAGGCATCCGCTTCCGTTATACTTTGTACCTTGCACTTTTGTGTCACGCATATCTGCACCGTAGGTAAGTCCGCCCATGAAGCTGCTCAAAAACGGAACTTTCAGTTCCGAAAGTGCACAAGATGCACCGTTTGCGGCTTCACACATACGGTCGACAACCTCGCTTAGTGTATCGTAGAACACATCTCTGATGTTTGTGAGAGAATAATCCTTTGTATCCATAAGCTTATCGCCTGTAATTGCAGAAACTCCGCCGGTAAGCACCATTTCAAGCACCTTGGGAAGCGAAAGCCAGCTGTTGGTAGTGTTTCCGTTGTCTTTGCCCATAATGAGAGGTTCCTGACAGCCGGCAATTGAATAATCGGCAATGTCCTCCGGTGCAACGCCGTTATTCTTCAAAACTTCAAAGAGTGCATCGTCGTTGAAAAGGGAGGGCGTGAGCACTCCCGGGGAGAAGAAAAACTTGCCCATTTCTTCATAAAGCTTTGATGGGGTATTTTTGTGAAGCTTGACCGAGAGAATGGGTTGGGGGAGATTCATGTCATAATATGCATCCATAATAGCGTAAGACATGGTGTTTGTAAGGTCATTACCATCAATATCTCTTCCACCGATAATAACATTTTGTGAAATTGCCCAGCTTCTGTCTCCAACATTGTAGAATACTAGAAAATGCTTGAAAAGCTCACTTGCCTGATGTCTTGAAAGTTCGCCTCTGTATGGCTCAAAAATTCTGTCGGCATTTCCCACGGAAAATGCATATGGGTTTGGCGCTTGTTCAAGACACATAATTGTCCACAGCAAAATGTAAAGTTGTAAAGCTTCGTACAGGTTTTTGGCACCTCGGGATGAAATGTCAGTAAGGTTTTTTTCAATAAGCTCAAGCTGTGCAAGTCTTTTTTCACTGCACATCTTTTTCTGTTCATTTATAATTGCAATGTATCTGTCGATGAGGATTTTAACACCACCAAGACTAATGGTGACGGCTTCGTAAAAATCGCCTTTTTTTGACTTTGCTTCGGTTATCATTGCATCTATACCATGCTTTAAGGCGAATCTGAAATCAGGAATAACATGACCCGTCACCTGCTCAACAAAAAATATGACTTCTTTTGTATAGTCTTCAGCTTTACCATATGTTTCGCTCAGCATTTCAACCATTTTTGTTTTTGAGGTAAATGAACGAACCTTGTCTATTCTTTCAGCAGTAAATTCATCATTCGGTTCAATATCGTTGTATATTGCCATTGGGTCGCAGTATCCCGAAAAACCTTCAACCGTAAACGAGGGGTTAATGAGAGCATAGCTTTTTGCAAAGGCATCACGTTGCGTTCCCACAAAAACAGCGTTGTCACTTATAAATAGTGGCATAGCTTTTAAAACCTCACACAAAAGATGAGCCTTTTTAACTTCCGGTGAAAAATCTTTGTATTTGCTGTCACACTGCATTTCTGTTTCTTTTGCCAGAAACCAGCCGTCAAGCCTTTTAATTTCTCTTTCTTCTTTATATAGTGCTTTTGCCATGGTGGTAAGCTCGCCGTCTTTAAAGATGTTAAACATATTTATCCTCCTGTCAGGTTATTGTTAATTTCAGATTATGTTTTCTGAAAATTTGTACAAATTCATTTAAACATTCATCGGTCACAAAACCGTTGTTTACTTTGTATTCCGTTTTCCATTTTTCTTTCCCGTATTCGTGATATTTCAAAAATTCAAAAACAGTATTGTCCGTTGCAAACCTCGAAAAATATGATGCGAATTCAACCGGGTTATGCGTATTTATTCCGTTAATCAGCGGAATACGGATGTGAAGCTGTCTGCCACTTCTTGCAAGGGATTCAAAATTCTCTTTGATTTTCTCATTTCCGATACCTGTGTATTTTTTTGATTCTTCGGAATCAAAAATCTTAAAATCCATAATAAGATAATCAACAAAGTCCGAAAGCGCCATAAGATGGGGTGATGTACCGTTGGTTTCTATGCAGGTGTGAATGTTTTCGGCTTTAAGCCTTTGAAGGATTTTCAGAAGTTCACTGTGCCAAATGGTTGCTTCGCCTCCTGTGAAGGTTACGCCACCACCGGAGAAAAACATTGCCTTGCAGCTTAGAACTTCTGAAATTATTTCTTTAATTGTATACTCTTTTCCGCCGTTGGAGGACATTCCCTCAGGATTTGAACACCATATACAGTGCATATTACATCCCTGGAGGTGATATACAAGTCTGTTCCCGGGGCCGTCCTGACCGAAATTAAATCCTTTGTTAAAAATTTTCATATATATTCCTCACATTAGTTAAAAGCTTTAACTAATGTGAGTATAACACAGATATTATTGATTGTCAATAATTTTATACATCCTATTTTGTTAAAAAAAATAGTTGACATATAGAACATCATATGGTATAATGCAATTAGTTAAAACATTTAACTAATTGTGCAAAAGAAAACCTTCATAATAGTGAAGGTTAATTATTACTTCCCGTCAGTCACAAAATATTTAACCGCGGGAAATCAGGTATTATATACTTTTAACGTTCTTTCTGAGAGTATGTCCGGTAGCTTGTTTATATTTTCGGCAAAGATGTGCTGCATCATAAAAACCGAGTATTTCGGCAATTTCATTTAGTGAGCAAGGGGAGGAGTTAACAAGCTGTTCTGCTTGAGTGAATCTGATGTGATTGCGATATTGACTTGGAGTCAGTCCTCCGGTGTACGATTTGAACTTTCTCGCAAATGACGATGTACTCATATAACATTTTTTGGCAAGCGTTTCGTTTGATATAGATTGCTCGGGATGCTTGTTAATAAAGTCTATCGCAGGATAAATATCTTTGTAAATCGATTCAAATATGGTGTCTGAATTGGTTCCGGCAAAAAGTTTGTCGATGAGAGAGAACATTTCGGCTTTAAGTTTTGCCATATTGGTGGATTTGTTTAGAAAACAGTAGTGAATCATCTGAAAACTTTTGAGAATACTGTTGTCTGCACCCTTCATAACGATTATGGGGTTTTCGTCTATGATAACCGGCGTGCCGTCATGAAGATGCAAATCAAAACATATTCCAAATCCTGTGGAGGATTCATTAACCGGAACAGAAGTATAGTTTGAATTGTCCGGGGCAAAGAAAATATCATTTTTGTTTATTGTAAGAAATTCAACACCCTTTTTGAAAAATCTTCTTTTCCCTTCGGTATTAAAATATAAAAGATTGTTTTTGCGTTTGGTATGTTCATAGTTGTATGTGCCGAGATCTGTGGTTGTCTGTATGCCAACGTTCACGATTTTCAGAATGTAGTCAAGAGAACATAAATCACTGCAATTTATTTTGAACATATAAACTCACTTCCTTTTTAAGTTCATATTAACATAAAACCGAAATAATAACAAGTATATTTTCCAAATTTGAATTCAGCATACAATTTTAAACAAATTTTGTATAATGACTTTTTTGTTTGGATTTTATATAATAATAACATAAGAAAGAGGTGTTTACTATGAAAATAGGACTAATTGACAAATATCTTGACGAATGGCACGCAAACAATCTTCCCACATGGCTCAGAGATGAAACTGACGACGTTGAGGAGATATATGCGTATGAAATGATGCCGTCACCCAATGATGGCGGAATATCCGGTGAAGAGTGGGCAAAAGAACACGGGGCAATTCTGTGCAATACAATAGAAGAAGTTGTTGAAAAAAGTGATGTGCTTATTGTTCTTGCGCCAAGTTTTCCTGAAACCCATGAGGAGATTTGTGATTTGCCTCTCAGAAGCGGAAAGCTTACATATGTTGACAAAACCTTTGCTCCCGATGTCGAAGCCGCAAAAAGACTTATTGCAAAAGCTAAAGAGCACAACACTCCAATGTTTTCCACGAGTGCACTTCGTTTTTCGACTCAGCTCAAAGCCCTTAACAAAGAGAATGTGGCTACAGTATCATCACGAGGTCCGGGACCCTTGGAAATGTATTGTATTCATCAGATAGAACCATCTGTTGTGCTCATGGGCAATTCTCCCGAGGCTGTTATGTTTATCGGCACCGAAGAAAAGCCTGCCTATGTAATACGCTTTTCGGGCAACAAATTTGTAACCTGTCATCAATTCGGCTGGGAAGGCAAATTTGATATTGCTGTTGGCTACAGCGACGGAAAGGAATCGGTTTGCACGGGAGAATGTACCGACTTTTTTGAAAACTTTACAACTGAGCTGGTGAAATTCTTCAAAACAGGTAAGCCTCCGGTTGATTATAAGGACACATTAGCAGTAATCGCAATCCGTGAAACTTTACTAAAATCCAAAAACACCCCGGGAGTATGGGTTCAAACTCCTGACATTAATAACTGACACTTAAATAAGAGGAGGCGGTATATATGATTTTTCCAACACCGAAGCACGAACTGTATTCGGACGGTGTGTATGCTGTCAAGGCATACACAGACACCGTTGATTTGATGGAACTGTACGAAAAATACAAATCGGGCAACGAAGATGTAAAGATAATATTTGAACAAAAATTCGCGGAAGATGAATATTCAATTGTGATAAAAGAGGACGGTATAAAAATAACAGCAAAGGGAGATTGCGGAATTTTCAGAGCGGTTTCATCGTTGAGACAGCTTTTGAAAGAACACGGTGACAAATTACCCTTCTGTGAAATAAAGGATAATCCCGATTTCAAAAAGAGAAGCTATATGCTCGACATCAGCCGTTGCCGTATGCCAAAGGTAGAGACCATCACAAGACTTATAGACCTTTTGGCAGAACTAAAATACAACGAATTTCAGCTTTATATGGAAAGCTTTGTTATGAAGCTGAAACATTTTCCGAAATATACCGAAGATTTTGATTGTCTCACCCCGGAGGATATTGAATATCTTGATAAATATTGCTCTGACAGATTCATCGACCTTGTTCCCAATCAGAACTGTCTCGGACATATGGGCACATGGCTTGATGAGGAGGAATTCAAGCATCTTGACGTAAGCGGTGGTGTTGAAAATACCGGCACGGTAAATCCGCTTCTTCCCGAGACCATGGAATTCGCTGATAAGCTCTACGACAGTGTTTTGCCTCATTTCAAATCGGAGTTTGTAAATATTGGTCTTGACGAGGCATACGGGCTTGGAAAATATAATCTTGAAGAAATTTGCAAAGAAAAAGGCACGGACAATGTTTTTGTTGACTGGCTGATAAAGCTTTCCGACCACATTGACAAAAAGCATGGCAAGAAGGTTCAGTTCTGGGCTGATATGCTCTATGAATCCCCCGACGCTTACAAGCGTATTCCGGATGGTGCAATTGCTCTTTGCTGGGGCTATGACCTTGCAAAATCTGCAATGATGGAACGTTTAGCCATGGCGCTTGAGCAAAAAAATGTTCCTTACTACATTTGTCCCGGAAATTGTACATGGATAAGCATGACCGGAAGGTTTGATGTTGCAAGCTTCAACCTCAGGACTTGCGGTGAAATAGGTAAGTCTCATGGCGCAATTGGTTATATGGTTACCGATTGGGGATGCGGAGAAGGTCACACTCATTTCCCGGTGTGGAGTCTTGTTCCTGCAGCACTGGGAGCACAGTATTCATGGCATGTTGGCGAAAAACAAAATGGTGGCATGCTCAAACCTCACAATATACATAACGCTGAAAAATATATTGACGAAAATGTATTTGGTGCTCCGGTATCAAGATGGCTCTATAAAATGCAACAGTATTATCTGTATGAACCCGAAAGAATTCACTGTGCAACCATGTGCGGATATATAATCAGACATCCTTTGAATGTCACTGCAATTCCCGGTTCATTTGACCTTAAGGAATGCGGCGAACCATTCTATTTTGAAAATGTTATTTCATATATGAACAGGTGCCTTGAAGGAATCAAAGATGTTGAATTTGATGAAAACTGGAAAAGACAGGTGTTTGTGAACTGTCGCATGGTAATTCTGAGTGCAGAACTTTGCATAATCAGAATAACACAAACTGCCGAAAATAAAAAAATAGATGAACTTGTTGCAATGATAGACGAAATAAGCAAAGAATATGCGCATCTTTGGGACAGAGAAAATTATCAAAAAGGCAAAGAACATTTCCTTGATCAGATTTCAGATAGAAAAAGAGAACTTTTGATGATGAAAGATGGAGGAAAACTTTAAATGGAAAATGGCAAAGTATTTATTTGGATGCAGCTTTTAGGCTTTAACAGAGATGATGAAGACAGGGGTGCCAAAAGATTTCTTGAACAAACAGGTTTTATTCCTGATGGTGCGTGCGGTCTTGTTTTTCACTCGGACTTTTTCCATCAGCACAGAGGCATGGATGAGGAATATGTTCTTCATCCCGATAATTGTGCTTACTATGGTATACCCCGGAATGTAGAACGTGAACGTCAGCCATGGACAAATTATGATTTGAGGGAGCTTGCAAATAATCTCGAAAAAAACGGAACTCATTTATATGCCAGCATTTTTGGCTCAAATCTTCACAACAAGTTTCACGATGAATGGATAACGCATCATCCCGAAATATCTCGTCAGGGTAAATCGGGATTCGGAAGCGAACCCGGAACAGTGTTTGCACTTAAACGTTTTAAGGATGGCACTTACTATGAAGATTTTTTCATAGATAAGGTTTGTCAGGCACTTGAGGATTACAATTTAAAAGGAATTCACCTTGCCGATGCTTTTTGTCCTCCTGAAGGAGGAATGCTTCATAAAATGGAATATTCAACAGATTTTATTGAGCAATTTATTGAGCATACAGGTGTAGTGCTCCCTGATGATGTTATGGCAACAATGGGAGATGACAGTGCTCAGGCAGAAGAAAAGCGTGCAGACTATATTTATTCTAACTTGCGAGAGGAATATGTTGAGTTTAATTCATGGCGTTGGGAAGGATTTTTCAAAAAGCTTTGTTCAAGAGTTCATGCAATAGGGAAAGAAGTTATGGCGCTTGCAATGTATTGCACAGATCCTTTTGAAACCTTGTATTGCATAGGTATAGATTTAAGAAAAATTGTTAATGCCGGCGTTGATCGCATAACTGCAAATATTCTTCCGGCAAGTTGTGGTATTGTAAATTCAGATAAATGCCCATATTATTTTCACAGATATATGGCAATTGCTCCAACCACTGCGGCATATTTGCCCAAGGGACACCTGATTTCCATGCTTGGAGTTCAGGATGCTACAGAGGAGTGGAGTATGATGCACCATGCTCCATGTCATCATGAGAGAGATATGTATACTATGATGTCATATCAGATGATAGATGGAGATGGAATTAACAGGGCTCTTGGAGGTTATTTCCTTTGTCTTGGTGACGGTCTTTCAAGACAAGACTGGGACTGGGAGAGAGAACGACTTGAAATAGGATTGTCTGCAAAAGCTGTAAAAACGTTTTCTCCGGCTATGTATTGGTCCGACTTTGCATTTGATGCAATGCTTCACGAATACATCCACACTCGTCGTTGGATACCGTTTAAACTTTTTTATGAGCTTGGTAAATCCGGAACACATCTTGGAGCAACTGTTCGAAGGGAAGGGCTTTGCAATTATTCGGGAGTGCTTGTTGTTCCTAATTTTGATATGCTTTCCTGCGATGAGCAAAATGATATTATTTCATATGACAGAGGACCGGTATTTGCAACTGCATCACCTGACTTTGACTGCGAGAAGTTTGGAATTAAACCATCAATTGTATTCAATGACAAATTTTCAAATTATCCGATGACAGCATTTGCATTTGGTTGTGATGTCAGTGAAGAAATCAAAGCTCAGATAGAAGAATTGATTTCGGTTGATGACAATACACAAAACCTTCCCGATGATGTTGTAAACATTGAGGAGCCAACCTTCACATTGTTTGACACTCTTGTTTTTCAGAAAGTTACTCAAGGGTTTATTGATGCAATGGCATTGCTTGTAAAGACGATGATTGATTGTCCGTTTACCATCGATAAACCAAATATTGTTCTTGGTATGGCAGACGGAGCTTATCGTACATACATTTTTAACGATGTTGATCATAAATATCATCGTGCTTTTGTGAAGGCTAAATCAGATTTTGAATTTGAAGATGCAAAAACCATCAGCAAATTTCCGGTTCTGCCACCCAGATGGATGGATGTATCAACTAATCAGCAGGTATATTTGTATGGTGATGAGGTTGAGGTGAAAAAAGGCTTTGAAGTAAAGCTTGCTCCTGCCGGTGTTACTATTGTTGATATTTATATGAAATGATAAAACAAATCAAATTTTAATAATTATAAAGGAGCTATGGTATTATGTTATGGGAAAATTTAAGAGAAGAAGAATTTAAAGAAGCGATTGAAAAATCAAATGGAGTTTGTATTGTGCCCGTTGGCTGTCTCGAAAAACACGGTCAGCATCTTCCTGTCGGCTGTGACACAATAATCGGTGCAGGGGTATGTGAAAAGGCAGCAGAGCTTGAATATGCAGTTGTTTTTCCTACAATGTTTTTCGGAGAAAAAACCGGAGCAGGAGAATTTCCCGGTACAGTAATTTTTTCTGCAAAGCTGAGATGGGACATCCTCAATGAAACCTGCAAAGAGATTGCACGAAACGGCTTTAAGAAAATCCTCCTTGTAAGCTCTCACGGAGGAAACGGTGCAATGCTCGGTAATTTTTCAAGAAGCGTGCTTTATGAAAAAAATGAATATATGGTTTTTGAGACAAACTGCGGTGACCATCTGGTAGACGCAATTGCCGAAGAGGGCAGATATGATTATCTCACCGATGAAGACAGAAAATATATCCGTGACTTTGTTGAGTCGGGCAAACGATGGGGACATGCCGGAATCAGAGAAACCTCACTTACCTATGCAATCAGACCTGAAACCGTACGCCTTGATAAAGTCAGTCAGGAAGACGGGCTTTCGACTCACCGCTTTGATGCATTTATGGATATGCAGATTGGTTCTCCCTTTACGTGGATGGCAAATTATCCCAACTCCTACGGCGGACATCCTCACGAAGGTGTTAATGAAAGAATTGCAAAAGCTCTCTTTGAGCACAATGCCGAGGTTCTTGCAAAAAGAATTAAATTCCTCAAAGAAGAGACCATTTCAAACGAATATCAGAAAGAATGGCTTGCAAAACAAAAATAAGTTTTTGAATTCCTTAAAACACCAGGTATTTCACACTAAAAAGGATTCAAATATATTTAATCTTTGAAAGGTGGAAAATTCAATGAAATTCAAGAAAATCTTTTCGCTGATATTGAGCCTTGCTCTCATCATCAGCACATTACCCGGTGCCATTTCGGCAAATGCCGAAGTGAGTGCCAACACTCCCGAAACAGTGTACCCCGGTCTCACACTCAACTTCGATTCTCTCGAAGAGGCAACCGGTTCTGCTACAAACACTGAAATTGCATCGTCAATAATAACCCTTGGCGGAAAAACAGGTTCGGGAACTAACCAATGGGTTATGGGCGTTAATAATGTAAACTCTGCAGGAAGTGGGAAATACTTTGCAGACATAGTTAAAAACGGCACCGAAGAAAATTCAACTCCGGCTCTGCTTTTTAGGATGAACACCGGTGGTTCCAATTCCGGCCCGCAGCTCCGCTTTATGGTTGAGAAAACCTGGTACCGTAATCAGGGACAGACCGTTGGCGCTGTTCATAGCATCGAAATGGATGTTACTCCTCTTTCGGGTGCCTACATCCGTCTTATTGCCGCTGCTCGAACAACAAGACAAGAGCAGATTCCCTGGATATATATTTTTAACAACGGAAAAATCGCCGGTACACAAACAAAGTATACTCTCGGGCACACCTACCAT
Source organism: Clostridia bacterium (assembly GCA_017416845.1). Classification (GTDB taxonomy): domain Bacteria; phylum Bacillota; class Clostridia; order UMGS1810; family UMGS1810; genus RGIG1828. The sequence continues at coordinate 14,514 of JAFQBA010000133.1, read as the reverse complement.
GTTAAGCTCACCTTTGACACAGCTGCTTTAAAATACTATTTATGGTTTGACGATGTTCTTTATGAAGAAAATTCATACACTCCACCTGCCGCTTCTCTCAATCCCAATACTATTTCATTTATTGAATATACAATGGTAGATCAGTTTACAGACATTTCTGCGGAAAATGAAGCAAAGCTTCTTATTGATAATTACAAATCTTACTACACTTATGATGCTCCGGCTGCAGTTTCAGTGGGTTATACTGATTCTGAAGGAGCGGCTGTTGAATCAGACAGTGTCAAATATAATGCACAGTCTGTAAATGTTACTTTAAGCAGAGCAATTTCCAACACTGCAGGCAACATTAAACTTCGCAGAACCGGTGGGGCAGACGTTAGTGCAACGGTTGCAGTTTCGGCTGACGGAAAAAATCTCACATTGTCTCCTGCAGATACTCTGATGCCCGGAGCTTCCTATGAAATAGTTTTAGATTCCGACATTACATATGATATATTGCATGCAAGTAGCTCCGAATACAGCACAACAACAGAAACCAGAGCTCTTGGAAATAGTCTTGCAATTCCTTTCACAACTCAATCGGAAGTAATGATTTTATCTCCCGAAAACGGTGAAGAGATTTCTTCTGATGCTCAGAGCGTAGTTCTCAGCGCCTGCGTTGAAGATGATGTAACTCTTGTTGAATTCTATGTTGATGAAGAACTTGTTGGAAGTGCAGTACCCACAGAGAATAATCTTGCATCCCTGAATGCGTCGATTAAAGATATGGCTGTCGGCACAAAAGAAGTAAAAGCAATTTGCTACGGTGAGGACGTGTCGGTTCTTTATTCAACATTTTCACTTAAACATAACGCAATCTACAATATCAATTCTAATTATGCATCAGATTTTGAAGACAGCAATGCACTTTTCAATTCCGGATATATATACATTGCCGGAGATGCTTCGGACAAGTCAATTGTTCCTTCAACAGACATTGTTGCCAAAGGCGAGCAGGCGGCAAAATTTGTGTATAAAAAGCCCGAAGGCTCTGTCGGAACAAACGGAAAACGTTATGCTTATCTCTATCTGAATGGAGATAAGGTATACGGAAACAACAGAATGTGTGACGGAACTCAGGTGGTTGACACTTGGATTTATGTTCCCAACACAACAGACAGATACACATTTGCTCTCAGATGGAAGTTTGTTTTCGGCGATGAAGTTCCTTATTCCGATCCCGAATGTACAACTGCTATGGCGGTAACCGCTTCCGATAAAAAGCTTCGTCTTGACATTGCCGAAGATAACATTTTTAACAAAGGTACCCTTGCCAATACCGGCATCACCTATGAAGCCGGATGGCATCATTTGAGAATAGAACTTGATTATGAAAACAATATTAAGAAAACTTTTGTAGACTGTGATGAAATTTCATCGGTTGACCTCAAACCTTTGTACAACAGTGTATATTATATGAAAGATGCTACAGGTAATGTTATTTGTGAAGAAGGCACAGCCACACCCAAAGCATTTGAAATGATGGAAAGACCTGCAGAAATGGGATATCTTGCTATCAATCATTACGATTACCACTCTGCAAACGAAGCAGACACAGAATATCAGACAGCGTTTATTCTTGATGATTTCAGCTACTACAAGGAATATGAAATTCCTGAGATTGCCGATGTTTCATATGCAATTACAGGAGGTGACAGCATAGCGGTTAATGATGAAAGCTACGCAATAGATTCCAAAGCAACCGCAATTTCTGTAACTCTTGACGGAAAATATGCACCTGAAGCCGTAACTTCCGACAACGTTAAACTCTATGTTGACGGAACTGAGACTGCATATGACTCTGTAGTTTATGAGGGAGATGTGGTAACAATCACAAAAGCAGACGGTTTCAAAGAAAATCAAAAGCTTGAAATTGTTTTTGGTAAAAATATGACTCTTGGCTATGAATATTGTATGGGCACCGTTGCCGGAATGGAAAACTCAATTAAGCTCTACACTACAAAAGATGGCTTATACTTTGATTCTTCCGTAGTTTCCAAAGAAGGTCTTGTTGTGGCTTATGTTGACATCCGCACAAGCGGGGAAGTTGTATGTCAGGCACTCCTTGGAACCTACAACGATAAAACAATGATAGGCATCAAGCCTTTTGATGTAACTGCAAACGGTAAAGAATGTTTTGTAATCAGCACTCCCGCAACCGGTGCAGATGAAGCAAAAATAATGGTTTGGAACAATTTGTCAGACCTCACACCTCTTGGAGAGTCTGATTCAGTTACCATTCAATAAATGTTTATGACTCAGACCGTTACAAATACGGTCTGGGTCAAATTGTCTAAACACACATATTCAGACACATAAGAAAGGAACAATAATTATGAAAAAACTGTTATGTGCCTTAATAATTTTAACACTAATTTTCCCCGTTGGGGTTTTTGCTTCGGGAGAAGTGAGCACAAACACTCCCGAAACCGTATATCCGGGGATGGAGCTTGACTTTGATTCTTTAGAGGAAGCAACAGGCACACAAACCGACACATCAATTGTCTCTTCCATAATCACTCTTGCAGGTGACACGGGTTCAAGCGCCAACAAATGGGTTATGGCTATAAACAATGCCAATTCTGCAGGAAGCGGAAAATATTTTGCCGACATTGTCAAAAACGGTACCGAAGAAAATCCGACATCGGCACTGCTTTTAAGAATGAATACCGGCGGTTCAAATTCCGGTCCCCAGCTCCGTTTTATGGTTGAGAAAACCTGGTACCGTAATCAGGGACAGACAGTTGGTGCCGTGCACACAATCGAAATGGATGTTACTCCGCTTTCGGGCGCCTACATCCGATTGATTGCTGCCGCACGAACAACAAGGCAGGAGGGCCTTCCATGGATATATATTTTCAACAACGGAAAAATCGCCAATACGCAAACAAAATATATTCTCGGACACACCTACCATGTTAAGCTTACCTTTGACACAGCTGCCTTAAAATACTATTTGTGGCTCGATGATGATTTGTATGAAGAAAAATCATACACTCCGACTGCCGCTTCTCTCAATCCCAACACCATTTCATTTATTGAATATACAATGGTAGATCAGTTTGCGGATATCTCTGCAGAAAACGAAGCAAAGCTTCTTATTGATAATTACAAATCCTACTACAACTATGACGCTCCTTTGGTTACATCGGTTAGTTATATCGATAAAGAGGGAAATAGTTTTGAGTCCGATTCTGTTAAATATAATGCAGGCTCTGTTAATGTTACATTGTCAAGAGTAATTGGCAATGTTGAGGGAAATGTTGCCCTCAAAAACGAAAACGGTGATGAAATTCCCGTAGCATCGGAGCTTTCGGAGGATGGTAAAACAGTTAGTGTGATACCCGACGATGAACTTTCTCCAAATGAGAATTATGAGATTGTCTTAGGCTCTGATGTGACATATGATGTGTTGCATGCAAGCAGCTCTGAATACAGCACCATAACAGAAACAAGATATCTCGGAACAGAAATTGTTGCAAAGTTTAAAACACAACCTGAAAATATTATAGTCCTTCCGAAAAGCGGCGATCATATTGCCGCAAAAGATGGTAAAATAACATTTTCAGCAAACGTGAAAGAGGATGTAACCTCTGTTGATTTTTATGTTGACGATTATTTGATAGGCAGTGCAGTTCCCGATGATAATCTGACTGCAATCCTCGAAGCCTCGGCAGATGAACTTGCAATCGGTCAAAAAGAACTTAAAGCTGTTTTTCATGGCACAGAGGATATTGAGCTTAAAACGGATTTCTGGTTTTCAAATCCCGAAAAAGCAAACAAAATTGTTGAAAAGCTCGGAGAAGATATTTCAAAGGAGGAATTCATTTCTCTTATCACCTCCAACGAAATTCTTTTGGAAATAAATAACGAAGATCAATTCTACAACGATAACAAAGAAGAGATCCTTACACTTTTGTATAACAGTGTCGATTCCTTTGACGATGTGGAGCATTTCGGGGAAGAGCTTGGCAGAGCATATGCTCTCACAGCACTTTCAAAAACTACACCCGAAGATGTTCCTTCATGTCTCGAGGTTAATGCAGAAAATCTCGGCATAGATTACGGCGCTGACTATGAAAATGAAGAAAGACTCGATTCCGAAGCAAAACAGGTGCTTTGTACATATCTTTCTACCAAGGATTTCACAGAGAGTTTTTCTGATTTCAAATCTGCTTATTCAGAGCTTGTAATTCTTTCGGCAATTTCAACCGTAGATGTGTGGTCCGAAATTGAAATTATTCTTACCAAAGATTTTGAAAATGAATTTGAAGCTATGCTTGAGGGTAATTCCGACTACAAAAAGCTTCCTTCAAAACAAAAAGTATATCAGTATATGATGAACTATGACTATGATGAATACGCAGACATTGAGGAAAACTTTGAAAAAGCCGCCAAAAAAGCTTACGATGAATATAAAGACAAAAAATCGTCAGGTTCTTCCGGCGGTGGGGGAGGAAGCAAAGGCTCTTCTTCGGTTGTAATTGACCCCGCAATCATAACTCAGCCCAATGTTCAAATCCCTGTCCCGAGTGATGTTCCTGCACTATTAAATCAAAATGCCGTTTCATCCTTTGCAGATGTCCCTTCATCTCACTGGAGCTACAAGGCGGTGTCTGCACTTTCGGATTCGGGAATCATAAACGGATATGACAACAACACTTTTATGCCGGACAGTCCCATTACAAGAGCAGAATTTGCCAAGCTTCTTTCTCTTTCGTTCAATTTTAATAACGGCACTGCGAAGTTTGTCGATGTTTCTGACGTAGACTGGTTTGCATCATCTGTAAAGGCTGCGGCATCCAGAGGAATAATTCAAGGCTATGAAGGAAGCTTTATGCCGGGTCAGAGCATCACACGTCAGGATGCGGCGGTGATGATATACAGAACATTTGCATATCTTGGAAAAACCTTAAACGGCAGAGCGGAATATGACGATGCTATGGATATTGCTCTTTATGCTCTTCCGGCAGTCGGTGCTTTGAAGGATAATTCCGTTATGGTTGGAAACAGCGGTAAATTTAATCCTGAAGCATCAATTTCAAGGGCGGAGGCATCTCAGCTTTTGTACAATGCAATAAACTTTATGAATCAAAATAAGGAGGCGAACTGATGAAAATTAAAGCTTTAATTCTTGCATTTGTTTTAATCTTCGGATGTACTTGTGCATACGCTCAGGGAACACCCGTTGCAAAGAGCGAAGTTGCAGTTTCACCGGGCAGTATTTTAGTTCAGCTTGGAATTACAGACGGAATAAATTTTTCAGATGCTCAAAATAACATCACAAGAGCACAGTTTGCCTCAATGATTGTTAAAGCAATGAATGTGAGCAAAACATCCTATTCAACGGTTAATTATTTTTCGGATGTAAAATCGGGCGATGCTTTTGCCGATGAAATCGCAACACTTTGCTATCTTGGTATTGCAGGAGGCACAGGTGAGGGAAGGTTTTCGCCCAATGACGGTGTTACTCTTGGTGCGGCCTACAAAATGATTACCACAGCTCTTGGCTACAACGAATGGGCGCTTGCATACGGCGGATGGCCTACGGGTTATGTGCGTATGGCAAGCGAGCTTGATCTTGACAATCTTACAAACAAGTTAACTGACGCATTCATTACCCTGTCAGATGCATGTGCTCTTATTGAAGAAATGCTGAAAACACAGCCTGCAGATGTTGAATCGGTTTCGCAATATGGTGTTGAGTTTGCCAAAGTAGACGAAATTCTTCTTGAACGCAGCTTCAATCTTCATGCAATTGAGGGCGTGTGCGTGACGGCAGGTTCAGTTTCCGTGGATTCCGGTTTTGAATATGACAAAACAAAAACCATCACCTTGGACTATGCTTACACGTTTAAAACCAATGTCGAAGATGTTGAAGAATTTCTTGGATATGAAGTTTTAGTGTGGTACGACAAAGATACCGATGTTGTTAAATGCATTGAAGCCACAGACAACAACACAACTGTTGAGCTTGATGCCGACGTTCTTTCGGGAATGACTGATTATTCTGTGTTCACATCAAACGAAGAAACGGGAAAAGAAACAAAATACAATCTCGACAGAGGTTATTCATATGTTAAAAACGGCAGACTTTCCATTCCCGAAAAGGATGCATTTGAGTTTGATAACGGAAAGCTTGTGCTCATTGACAACAACGGTGACAAAAAATATGATTTTGTCATTGCTCACAGAGCGGAATATTTTGTAGTCAGCTCTTTTTCCGAGTACGACCGCACAATATATGACAAAAATCTCGGTAATGTTCCCATTGTTTTTGAATCAAACGGAGACAATTATTGTGATATAACTGTTTTTGATAATGATGGAAATCCGATTACCGAAACCGCTATGACAAGCATAAAGCAAAATATGGTTCTCACGGTTTTCCGAAGCTCGGACGGGAAATATGTTAATGCCGATGCTTGCACTTCAACCGTTAAAGGAAGCATCAGCGAAATAGGTAAGGATTTTATTGTGATAAACGGAAATTCCTACAAAAAGAATTACTATTATGACCGCTATTACGGTGATATAGGTCTTGGTTATAACGGCGTGTTTCTCCTTGCACCCGACGGCACTGTTACGGCAGTTGATTCAACAGGTTACGGTGCAATGCAATATGGCTATTATCTTGACTTCAAGGTAGGTTCCGGATTGTCAACCACTGCAACAATAAAGCTTCTTTCAACATCATCCGAGATTTGTATCTATAATCTTGCATCAAAGATAAAGCTGAATGGTGTGAGTGTGGCGGCTACCGATTCATCACTTTTTGATGTGCTTTATGCAAACGGCTATCCAAACTATCAGGCAATAAGATATTCGCTGAATGCTGACGGTCTTGTTAATGCCATTGATACGGGCAAAAATACCGACGAAAGTGCAGATGCGGTTCAAAAATACAGCGGAACTGTATATTCGGATGACAGTCTCACAAGATATGTTGACAAAACAGAAATTCACTATAAAATTACCGGACTTGCATATCCCTATTTCAAATTCGGTTCCGGAGTTGTTTTTAAAGTTCCCAAGAATTTGACGGGCATTGTTACCGGCAGATATGATGACAATCTGTTTTCTGTGATGTCTTACACCGAGTTAAAAGATGATGATAAGCTTATAGTTGATGCCTATGATTACAACGAAAACTTCGAACCGGGAGTAGTTGTAGCCTACACTGGTCTTGGTACCGGCGGCAGGGTTTCTGCGGCAACTCCGCCAATGAATGCCACTGCATATGTGGTGGATTCGGTTGTTGATGCCATAGATTCCGACGGTGAAATAACAAAAAAGGTTACATTGTATGATAATGGAAAATTCTTGTCCTACTACATCGATGAGAGAATTATTCCGACTCTTGAGGATGATAATCTTATTCCTGCCTCGGGTGATATTGTAAGAATAGTTTTGTCCGACGTGGATACCATCGGCGGAATAGCAAGAGATGTAATATACAATCCCGATACAAAAAAAGCAAAAGTTCAGTATGGCGGAGATGTATCTGCAAATCCCGGATATATGAATACATATTTAACAGGTAAGGTTTTTTCTGTATCTTCTTCAATGCTTACCGTAAAATATGAAGACATAGGAACCGATTCGTCAAAATATTCACCGACAAAAGACGGCATATCTCCATATGCAATGACTTCTGTACCTGTCATCGCAATTTATAATACCGAAAAAGGTATTGTTGAACACGGAAGCTTTAATGACATACTCAGCATTCAGGCATCGGATGAAGCTGCGGCAAGCTATATTGCTCTTAAAACTTATTATCTGAATCCGAGACTTATGGTAATCTATAAATAACAGGAGGGATAAACAATGAAAAATAAAATTATTTCTGCAATTCTTTCTCTTGTTATGATTATCGGTTGCATGCCATCTTGGGCAAATGCCGAAAATCAATACTTGCTAAACGAAGATTTTGAAAGCTATTCAGACGGCGGTGCTCCGTCGGCATCCTTTAGCGTCAGCGCTCCCGGGGGTTATGCTGTCAAAGAAACAGAAACAGGCTCCAAGGTTCTTATCGCAAGAAGTACTCTTTCTTCTGCAAGCATTTCGGCACTTTTTCCCGAAACAGCTATGGAAACCGTGTTTTCGGCACAGGTGTTAATCGGATCGGATATAACAAGCGGCTCCCTTTTCACCCTTGCAGATTCGTCCGGTCAGAGCTTTGACATTATGAGACTTTCCGATAAGGGCGCACTTTCTCTTGCAGACGGAAAACGTCTCGGCAGCTTCAGAGCGGGAGAATGGAAAAAAATTGCTGTTGCGGTAAATTTTTACGAAAAACGAATGGATGTATACATAAACGGTAACGCTGTTCTTTCTTCGTGGAGATTCAATTCTTTGCTGACCTCCGCATCACAGCTTAAATTTGAACTTGATGCTCCCGGTGGTGAGAAGGTATCAAATCTTGTTGTCGATAACGTAAAGGTGTATTACGGTGATAAACCCGAAAAAGCCGATCTTCAAAAAAGATATCTTCCTTTGGCTCTTTGCACCGATTGCATATCCAAGGACATTGCCAAAGATGACACGAACTCTTCCTCTCCCGATTCAAAGGGAACCTCGTATTTTTATCAGGATTTCACGGCGAAAAATATAGAAATGATTACAGCCAAAGAAAACATTCTTGAAATACGTCGCACACCGAACAGTGATGAACATCTTCACGCAATGTATTTTAAACGCCTTGATAATTCAAATGATTTTCATTCGGATTTCAGCTTGTCCAATCAGAAGCTTTGGCAGGAGTCAAAATATATTATAGAATTTGAAGCATATATTGTTAAAAATGAAGGTGAATTTGGATTGTCAATCCGAAATGCCGATTCCACAAGAAGCACACTTGTATCTTTAGAAGGCAACAGCGTCAAGGTTAATTCATCAAGGCTTGCAACCGTTGATTATGAAACGTGGGCAAAAATTATTGTTGCCACAGATGTCACCACTCAGACCTGCACCGTTTGGGTAAACGGTGAAAAGGTGTGTACAAATCTGCCTGTCGGCAACACACGTACCACACCACGTTCCATGAGATTTCATGTGTATGCCGGCTCTGACACGGAAATGTATGTTGATAACGTACGTGTATATTCAGGCAATATACCTTTTGAAGTCGAATTATATGAGGGCGAAAACGGAATAGCCACATTGATGGAACCCAACAGCGTTGCAGAGAATTACATTGACGATGCCGCAGTTTTCATGACAGAATGTGATTCACTGTATTTTGGCGGCAAAAAATATAAGTACTCGGATCTGGGCGAAAATGTTGTTATTGATAACGATGAATTTATGATATCAGAAATGCTGTTTGAAAAAGTATTTCCCGGCACTTCAAAAAAGATAAGCGCCCACACAAGGAATATATCGGATATAAATTATGTGGCGGTTGAAAAAGTGTGCAAAGATGTACTTGGCTACAGTGTATATTCAGATGAACGTGGTTTTGTAATGGTTGACACAAACAGTCTGATAACATATACCAATTCTGAGGATAACTTGATTAATGACGAACCTGTTGATGAAATATACAGATATATTCAGCATGAAAGACTAAGCGGAAAAGAGCTTCTTTCGCAGGTCGAGTCATATGTCGGAGCAAAGGGTCATCCGAGACTTCTCACCAATCAGACACAGCTTGCAAAGGTAAAGGCTAACGCTAACTCCGATGCTCTTGTTTCCAAATGGCTCAGAGATGTGCTTGATACGGCTAATGCATATGTTAATTCCCCGGTTGTCGAATATAAATTTGAAGGGAACACACTTCTCAATGCCGCAAGAGCGGCGCAAGTGTCAATTGTAAACACTTCCACTGCCTATCTTTTGACGGGTGACACAAAGTATGCCGAACGTGCATGGCTTGAGATGGAAAATGTTCTTTCGTGGCAAAACTGGAATCAGGGAGGTCACCACCTCGATTGCTCCGAGCTTTTGCACGGGGTTGCAATCGGCTATGATAATCTCTATTCATATCTGACCGATGAGCAGAAGAAATTTGTTGTGGATAAAACCTATGAGCTTGTCCTTGAAGGATGCGTTATTCACTATTCACAGGAGATTCCCAAGCATGGCTGGCGAAAGAGTGTCGAAAACTGGGCAGTTGTTTGCTCGGGTTCTCTCGTTGCGGCATGTATAGCATTTGGAACCGAGGGCTACTCTGAATATCAGGAGGAATTTGAATTTCTTTTGTCATCGGCAATGCGTACAATGGAATATCCGCTTATGTCATTCTTCCCTGATGGCGGTTGGTATGAAGGCTCAACCTATTGGAACTATACCGTGAAATTCCTCACTCAATCGGTTCTGGCTCCGCTTTATTATTCAACGGGTTCTGTTCATCGGATGTTAGAGCCAAAGGGCGTAAGCACCACCCTTGAATATATTCTTTATATGCAGGCAGGCAAGGGGGTTTCCTACAACTATTTTGATTCCCATGCAAGTCACCTGTCTACACAAGACGGATTTTTGATACCGACAATTCTTGGTGATGAAGACTTGACAAATCTCTGGCTCAAAAACTGTCTTGACGGTTCAAAAACAGGAACAGTAACAGGACTTTTGTGGTATACACCGGTTAAGGGTGATACTTCATTTAATCTACCCAATGATAAATTCTTTGAAAGCACAGGCACGGGACATATGATAGGCGAGTGGGGTAACACCGACAATTCATTTGCGGCATTCCGTTCGGGTCGAAATGATGTCACTCACGCTCACCTTGACAACGGTTCATTCATCTTTGATGCTCTTGGTGAAAGATGGGCTATGGATCTTGGACCCGATGACTATAACATTCCCGGCGGCTATCACAACATTGATACCGGCTATCAGCTATACCGTAAGAGACCCGAAGGGCATAATACCGTGGTTATTAACTTCCGTGAGGATATTGCTTTTGAATATTACGGTGGTCAGGCTGTTTATTGCGAAAGTAATCTCATGGCTTCGGAAAGTAAGCCCAGAGGGGCATATATGGCAATTGACCTCAGCGACGTCTACAGACACGACACCAAAAGCTACCTCAGAGGTTACTATTTTGGCGACAACCGAAGCACTCTCATCGTTCAGGATGAAATCGAGCTTCTTGAAAACGGAAGTGACATCAACTGGTTTATGCACACCGAAGCAGACGTGAAAATTGCCGAAGACGGTAAGAGTGCATCTCTTACAATTGGCTCAAAAGAGGTTAGGGTTGAGGCTGTTTGCAACGCAGATTCATGGTATTTTACCACAACCGAACCAAAGCCTCACGAAACTGCTCCGGTAAGACCGGGACAACTTGAAGGAAACTATACCAATGCAGGAATAACAAGACTAACACTCAAAGCCACCAGCTCCGGAAAGGTTAACATCACAGTTAAGCTCACTCCGGTTAAAAACAGCAATTCGTCTCCTGTAGAATTTGTTCCCATATCTCAATGGACAATTCCCGATGGTGAAATCCCCGAAGCAATCACTCTTACGTCAATAAGTGCCTATGGTGAAGTTATCGATGGCTTTGAACCCACGAAATATAACTACACCATAGATATTCCCTACGGTGAGGATGATCCTGTTATCACCGCAACCTCTGATGTGGGTACGGTTAGGGTAGAACAGTCTGCCGGTGATTTTGAACCTGCAAGGGTTTATCTTGCAGACGGTCAGGGAAATGAATATATCTACACCGTAAGCATCAACCCCGTTTCGAGACACATTGGTATCATGGACGGTATGAAGGTTGTATACGGAACTGCATCTGCAAGTCACATACCTCAAAGTGAAAATCCACCCGAACACATTGTTGACGGTAATTTGGAAACACGATGGGCGGCTCAGGGATCAGGACCGTGGTGTCAGACGGATCTTGGCAAAATTACCGACATCGAAGGAGTTGCTCTTGCGATTTACGACGGTGAAAACAGAATTGCAAACTTTGAACTCTATATTTCCGAAGACGGGGAAAAATGGCAGAAGATATATGACGGAACTTCATCCGGAAAGACAAACGGATATGAGTCATATCTCATAAACGCCAAAGCACGCTACATCCGTTTTGTCGGATTCCAGAGCAATGTCGGCTCGTGGAATAGTGTACTTGAGCTTGGAGCTCTTGTAAGTAAATAAATTATTAGAGTACTTTGCAAAGCCGGAAGTTATTAGCCGGAAGAAGCGGAAAAGGCTATGGTCTTCAGGTTTAGTATGGATTAATAAGAGCGAGAAATGGAACAAGTGTTTATAAATTGTGATACATGTTTCTTTTTTCAAAAAAACACAACAAAAAAGCAAATAAATAATCAACTGTGTTCTTGTGTATTCAGGAAATATCAATAATACAATAGAATAGCAGAGTTGATAGTAATGACAATGATGAACGTGAAAAACAGATTTTGAAGAGTGTCTTACTGTATAATCCTGCTCAGTGTAAAAAAACAAAGCCTTGCAATCAATTCTTTTCGATTGAATTGCAAGGCTTTTTCTCTGTACAAGATTTAAATCAGAAAGTATTATACAAAAGATGAAACAAACATTAGAAATAAATATAATCTTCAATCTCTTCAAGGTTTGTGTGTTCCTATTTATCCCAAGAAAGAGCTTACTACACTTCCGATAATTCCGTCAGAAGATGTTTTAGCAGGTTCAGAGGAACTGTTACTTTGGTTCATAAGAGTACCATATGCTACAGGTGCCATTAGTATTTTTCCTGTACCCCTATATACATTTACTAATCCTTCTCCGCTTACAAGTGAACCAAGAGCTGTTTTTGTAGATTTTTCAACTGTAAATTGTAAATCTTTACTCCAAGCAATAGCCATATTGCCATCAATTCGTACTTCGTCATTATCTAAGACAAATTCTATCAATTCTTCTCTGGGAACGGAACTTTCCAATACTGCTATGCCTTGACCAGAAAGTGAAAGGTTGAACAAACCCTCGCCTCCGAGTATAGCCGATGAAGCATTTGCTCTTGAAACCACTTCTTCTTGGATGGATGAATCACATGCCAAGAAGAGGCCGTCATCCAAAACCATACCGTTTCCCCAAGCAGATATGTCTTCCAAAATGATATACTTGTATGTAGGTTCAAACATTACATATCCATTACCCTGGTATATAGGTTTGGATAATGATTCACCTGTAACCATACCTTTTAATGCTTTGCCAAAGAAATCTTTTGCACCTTTCACGCCGGAATCCATTGTTACATTACCTGCAGTCCATTGCATTGCACCTGCTTGAACTTTAACAGAGTTGCCTTTGAGAGTACAAAGTACCTGCCTTTTTTTAAAATTCATCTTATTCATAAAATAAGCAACTGAGGCTGAGGATGGGTCTACACTTAAGTCCTTTTGATATTCAAAAACTTCATAGCTTCCGAGTTGTGCTATTTTTTCAATATTTTTGTTGTTTTGCAAATTATTTACCTGAATCATTTAATAGACCTCCTGATTTAAAATATTATGTTATTCCTCTACACTATCACGAATAATTCTTCTTACTGTTTTTTCGGAATAGTTGTATTTTACTGCCAATGTTTTAATATTTGTACCGTCATACTCTTGAATTATTATCTGTTGTATTCTGGTAGGGTTAAAGAAGCGAACAGGAAAACAAATCTGTTGCCCTTTGAACAGTTGGTATATTTCCATAGCTGTGTCCATACCCAGTTTGTCAGCTACTTCTCTATACACTGTATTTAGTAATTCAGAATCGTTTTCTGCCATCAGCATCACCTCTTTGCCATATTTTAGCAGATTTTGTCGCCCAAGTATAATCCCAAAGTTCTTGTATTTGTCCATCATATCGCCCCCAAATAATAATCACCCATAGCACGAGCATTCGCCTTAGCTATAGGTGTCTTTATTATAATTTATACTGTGATTATTTGCAACATGGATGATTTGGACATAGCCAGTTAGTAGCCAAAAGACCGCCATTCTTATTATTCGACGGTTTATTTACTGTGTCTTTGATTGTGATGTTTTTTTTGTTATTTATGGGGTTAGGGAGATTTTGAGAGGGAATTTGGGGATTTTTGGACGAAATTTATGTTTTGTTGTTTCTTGGCTTGCTGATTGGTAGAGAGAAAAATCCATTTGCTTTCTCCCACAAAGCAGAAAATTCCGAAATATTTGTGGATTTCCCCAAAGCCAAACTGGAGTTGGGAAAACTTGCGACACTACTTTTTCGATGTTTCGTCGGCAAAGCGTCGGCAAAAGGCAAAAGAAATGGCGAGGATTCTATCTCTTTCCTCGCCATTTCTGATTTGCTCATACGTGCTCATAACTTGTTTTGTGCCGACCGCTTCCGGCGGAAGATGAAGGGAGGCACAAAAGGGGCAGCGGTCGAAGATAAGGCATACACCCTGTGAGGGTGAGTGCCTTGATTCGGGAACCGCAACCCGAAAGGTCGTTGATTTGGCGAGAGAGCAAAAGTTTGAAATTGGGTATTTAAAGTCGGAAGAAGGCAATCCTGCAC
>JAFQBA010000132.1 GCA_017416845.1 Clostridia bacterium | reverse complement strand
CACAGAACCTAAAACAAGATAAAATTGTCGCTTTTTCAAGGCGGAAGGTCGAAGTAATACCGGCGTATTTTGAGACCGACAACAAAGAAAAACGGCTATTTTACTTGGTTTAGGCGGGTTCGGATACTAACGCAACTGCTTGCTACTTTACAAAATCGGCTCTTTCGCAGGTTTTGGCGCATTTCGGGGATACTTAGCCGGTGTAGGCATAACCTTTTTTATTATCACAAGATTGTGGTCATAGTCGGTTTCGTCAATGGCATAGTTTAATATTTCGACAAATTCTCCGCCCATGAGTTTTATTGCCTTTTGAGCACTTTTAACCTCTTCCTCTGCCTTTGGACCTTTCATGCTGACAAAGTAGCCGCCAACCTTAACAAATGGCAAGCAAAGCTCTGAAAGCGTTGCAAGATTTGCCACAGCTCTCGACACGCACACATCATATTTTTCGCGGTGTGCCTTGCTTTTGCCGAGTTCCTCGGCTCTTGAATGAACTGTTTCAACCTTGTCAAGGTTAAGTTCTCCGACAACCTCGTTCAAAAAATTTATTCGTTTGTTCAGTGAATCCATGAGAGTAACCTCAAGGCTTTCGTCATAAATCTTTAGCGGAAGTCCCGGGAACCCCGCTCCGGTGCCAACATCTATGATTTTTGAACCGCTCTTTATTTTTCCGCATTTAAACGCCGAAATGCAATCAACAAAATGCTTTAGTGCGGCATCTCTTTCCTCGGTGATTGCCGTAAGATTTATCTTTTCGTTCCATTCAATAAGCAATTTATAATAGATGTCAAATTTTTCGGCACAGGAAAGCGATGCACCGTTTGAAGTGAGAATATCGGTTATTATACTCATAATAGCTCCTTATTTGTTAATTTGCAAATATATCAGAAGCACATTCATATCCGCAGGCGAAACACCTGAAATTCGGCTTGCCTGTCCCACGGAGCGGGGACGAATTTTTGAAAGCTTCTGCCTTGCTTCAATGCGAAGACCGTCTATTTTTTCATAGTCAATGTTTTCGGGGATAAGCTTTGCTTCAAGCTTTTTGTATTTATCAACCTGGTCAAGCTGTTTTTTGATGTAACCGTCATATTTAATCTGAACATACACCTGTTCCCTCACTGCATAAGGAAGGTCGGGGCGGTCATCATCGAGCTCGGATAGAATTTCATAGTTGAGCTCGGGACGCCTTAGAAGCTCACCAAGCTTTGCACCTGTGGTGATTGGGGTTGAATTATATTTTTCAAAAAAGGCATTTGTTTTTTCGCTGGGTGCAATAACCTTTTTTTCAACTCTTTCAATCTCTTTTTCAATCATTGCCTTTTTGGCGAGAAAACGCTCATATCTTTCGTCTGAAATAAGCCCTATTTCGTGCCCCTTTGGAGTGAGTCTCAAGTCTGCATTGTCCTGACGCAAAATCAAGCGGTATTCACTTCTCGATGTCATCATTCTGTAGGGTTCTTTTGTTCCCTTGACGGTGAGATCATCAATTAATGTTCCGATGTAGCTTTCGCTTCTGTCCATGATAAACGGCTCTTTGCCAAGAAGTTTCAGTGCCGCATTTGCCCCTGCAACAAGTCCCTGGGCGGCGGCTTCTTCATAGCCGGAGCTACCGTTGAACTGCCCTGCACCGTAGAGTCCGGGATAGTTTTTAAACTCAAGAGTTGCATAAAGCTCGGTTGCATCACAGCAGTCATATTCAATGGCATAGGCAGTTCTCATCATCTTTGCATTTTCAAGACCTGCAATGGAGTGAATCATCTGAAGCTGAACATCTTCGGGCAGACTTGACGAAAAACCCTGAATATACATTTCATCGGTGGAAAGCCCCATAGGTTCAATAAAAAGTTGATGTCGGGGTTTGTCGGCAAAACGGACAACCTTGTCCTCAATTGACGGACAATATCTCGGACCCACACCCTCAATCTTTCCGCTGTAGAGAGGTGAACGGTGGAGATTGTCTTTTATAATCTGATGTGTATTTTCGTTGGTATATGTAAGATAACAGCTTACCTTGTTTTCACCGATATCGGTGTTTTCAAAAGAAAACGGAACAATTTCGTCGTCGCCGTTCTGGGGTTCCATTTTCGAAAAATCAACGCTGTTTTTGTTGATTCTTGCAGGAGTTCCGGTTTTAAAACGCATAAGCTCAATTCCGGCATTTTTGAGACACTCGGAAAGCTTGTTTGCAGGGAAAACTCCGTCAGGGCCGCTTTCATAGCTAACATCCCCAACAATGACTTTTCCTTTGAGATAGGTTCCGCTGGCAATTATTGCGGCTTTAACCGAATATCTTGCACCAAGGTGAGTGAGCACCGATGTGACACGGTTGTTTTCGTCAAAGCCGACTTCGATTATTTCCGCCTGTTTTATGTCAAGATTTTCGCATCTTTCCAAAACATGCTTCATTTCATCGGAATATTTTCTTCTGTCCGACTGAACACGAAGAGAATATACCGCAGGACCTTTACCGCGATTGAGCATTCTCGACTGAATGAAGGTTTTGTCGGCAACCTTGCCCATTTCACCACCGAGGGCATCAATTTCACGGACGAGGTGACCCTTTGCCGTACCACCAATACACGGGTTGCAAGCCATGTTGGCAACGGTGTCCATGTTTATTACAAACATAATGGTTTTTGCACCGAGTCTTGCCGCCGCAAGCGCCGCCTCGCACCCGGCATGACCTCCGCCCACAACCGCTATGTCATATTCTCCTGCATAATATTCGTTCATTTGTTCACTACCTCTTTTCAAGGGATGTAATATATTTTATGGTTTAAATTACAATTTGATTTATAAAAATCATTTATAATTTTAATCACATTAACACTAAAGCGTAATTCCGCCTATGTTTTTTAGGCAAAATCTGTTTTTGATGGCGAGCAAATAACGTAGGGTTCGTTATTTGCCGACATTAAAGCAGACGATTTTGCCACAAAAAACATCAGCGGTGGTCGGGGTGTTGGGCTGACTATAGAAGCCCCACAAAAGAAAAGTTTGAGAACTCTTTCTCAAAAACCACGGTGTTTTCATGCCGGAGCAATAAATTCCGGTATAAAACTTTCTTTTGCGGATTCACCGTCCTGAATGTAGGCATTTTCAATGCCAAGCTCCATGCAAAAATCAACCAGAGAATCATATTCTTTTTTACGCACACGGCGGTTCAGTTCCGGAAAATTCTCAAATTCTGCCATGGGGGTATATTGACTCATAATGCTGTAGACAATGCTATTGCCATAGGATTCAAAAAGATAACTCATAATGCGTTTTGCTTCGTACACATGCTCGGGAATGAGCATGTGGCGGACAATGAGCCCTTTTTTCATAATTCCCCTGCTGTCATATTCCCCTTTCGGGCATTGCCTGTACATCTCGGCAATTGCCGACTTTGCTCTTTGGGGATAGTCGGGAGCATTTGAATAACGATTTGATGTTTTTTCTGTCCAATATTTAAAATCGGGCATATATATATCCACAAGACCTTCAAGCATCTTCAGCGTTTCGGGAAGTTCATATCCGCCGGTGTTATACACCACAGGCAAAGTAAGCCCCATGCTTTTTGCAAGCTTCAAACTTTGAGCAATTTGCAAAGCATAGTGTGTGGGCGTGACAAGATTGATGTTGTTTGCCCCCTGAGATTGCAAATCAAGGAAAACCTTAGAAAGCTCATTGGGCGTTATCTTTTTTCCAACATCGCCGATGGCAATTTTGGCGTTCTGACAATATATGCACCTCAAATTGCATCCCGAAAAAAACACAGTTCCCGAGCCTTCCCCGCCCGAAATGCACGGTTCTTCCCAAAAATGAAGAGCCGCTCTTGCAATGGATATTTCATCTGTCCTTCTACAATACCCCGTTTTGCCGCCGATTCTGTCTGCTCCGCAAAATCTCGGACACAGATTGCAATTTGTCATCATATCATTCCGACACCTTCGAAAAGAATTTTAACTCCCAATGCAACAAGAATAATTCCCCCTGCAATTTCGGCTTTTTTCTTAAAACGACTGCCGAATTTGTTGCCGATAACCACTCCTCCAAAGGAAATGGCAAAGGTCACAAGACCTATTATTGCAATATTTTTGTATATATTGACATTTTCTTCAAAAGAAAAGGCAATTCCGACAGCCAACGCATCAATGCTTGTGGCTATTGCAAGCACAAAAAGCTCTTTTATGTTGAGCTTTTGATTTATGTCGCATTTTTCTTCTTCATCATCAAAGGCTTCTCTTATCATTTTTATGCCTATGAAAGCAAGCAAAACAAAAGCAACCCAGTGGTCAACCGATGTTATATAGCTTTCAAATGATTTGCCGAGCCAAAAACCCAAAAACGGCATAAGTGCCTGAAATGCACCAAAGAAGAGGGCTATGACAGTGCAGTGTGCGTAATTTGTTTTTTTCATGCAAAGTCCCTTACACACCGAAACTGCAAAAGCATCCATGGCAAGTCCGACTCCAAAGAGAAAAATTTCTGTCAGGGTCATATTTGTCTCCTATCAATAAAATGTTGCAACTTCCTGGTCGGGAACCTGCGACTTTACAATTTCTTTAACATGCAAAACAGGACCTTTTTTGCCGTAAAGTTCATGATATTCCATGGCAATTTGTGCGGTAATAATCACCCAGTCACGGTTTGCAAGCGCCGCTTTTGAGGGGATTCCCGTGCACACAAGACCTTTAAACTCAATGTCATCAACACAGCAGGTCATCACATGTCTGCCGCAAATGGCTGTGCCTGCTCTTGTTTTTTTGTTAATGCCCACAATACCCTTGAATTTTACTGTTTTGCCCTCGTATTTGCGAATATCTTCGGCAAAATCTCTGAACCACAGTGCATAGTCACGGTCTTCGATTTCTATTATGGGAGCTTCCACATCAAAGGGAAGCGGGTCTTCCTCATTGTCATAGTCAAGTGTGCCGTCGGGATATTCGTAGGCAATTGAAGCTCTTCTTGTCACACCACGGACAATTTTGTGCAGAGCATCTTTGTCGGTTTTGTCATCGGGACGATTGAACACAACAAGCTCGCAGTTTTGGAGTTTGTCAACAACAAGGCTTCTCATGTTGTTGTTATAGTTCACAAAGGTGTTTGCCTCTGCAAAGAGAAGCTGTTGATAGATTAGCCAGTTTTCGGGAATTGCATTGTACAGAGAATCCAACTGCCACATTCCGTTATATTCTATAACAACTCTTTCGACTTTATGCTCTTTTGCCAGAGAAAGAAGCCTTTTTTCGCAAAGTTCATCCTCCGAATCAATTTCTTCTATGAACACATTTTTCCCCGAAAACTTTGAAGGCTCATATTCTTCCTCGCCGTCTTCACACATTAAAAGAAGTGTGCGTTCGCCTGTGTTAAAACCTTCATCTTCGAGAGTTTCCTGAATTGTTTTTGTTTTGCCGCTTTCCAAAAATCCCGTGAAAAGATATACGGGTATTTCTTTTGCCATTTTTAGTCCTTCTTTCTTATTCAAAAAGTTCTGCAATTTTTTCTTCGTTTATTTTTGAACCTATTACACAAATTTTGCCGATTACCGATGCAGAGCCAAATCTCACATCGGGTTCACCGGGAACATAGTCAAAGTGAATCCATTGGTCACCGATTCAATTTCCATACACCCGAGCGAAAGGCTCCACTGTGTAAGGGGAGCTGTCACCGTAAGGTGACTGAGGGGTTGTTTAATGCTTCCATACGATTTTTTATGATATAATCTATATGTCCGCAAACATCATTGAAATTTGCATTGATTTCCGTATTCGTAAACCTCAATACCATCAAACCATATTTTTCCAAAAAACATGTTCTGTTTTTATCGTTTTTCGCATTTTCTTCCTCATAGTGTTGTGAACCATCAAGCTCAATAACAAGCCGAGCTCCGGCACAGTAAAAATCAACAATATATCTCCCAAGCACCTTTTGTCTCGTTATTTTAACCGGATAATCTTTTAAAAAGTCAAACCATAAATGTTTTTCTTCCTTAGTCATGTTTTTTCTGAGAGTTTTAGCAAGTGAAACAAGGTTCTTATTGTATTTTCTATCCACTTTACCACCTCATTTTTTGGTGTAAACAACCCCTCAGTCTGCTCACGCATCCAGCTCCCCTTACACAGGGAGAGCCTTTCCGCCTTTCGCCATTTTCATCGCAATTTTAAAACAATGATTATTCATTTTTAAATTGTTCACAAATTTGACTGCATAAAATAAATTATTCAAAAAGTTCCGCAATTTTTTCTTCGTTTATTTTTGAACCTATTACACAAATTTTGCCGATTACCGATGCAGAGCCAAATCTCACATCAGGTTCACCGGGAACATAGTCAAAGTGAATCCATTCATCACCGGTTGATGCCACAATACCCTTTGCTCTGAGAATTGTGCCGTATTCATCGGCATTTTCCAGTGATTTGAGAGCATTTTTGATTTCATCTGCAGTGAACGCTTTGCCGGTTTCTTTGCCCCAGCTTGTGAACACTTCATCGGCATGATGGTGGTGATGATGATGTTCGTGATCATGATCGTGACAGTGGCAATGCTCATCGTGGTCATGATGATGTTCATGTTCGTGGTCGTGGTCGTGACAACAGCAATGTTCATCATGGTCGTGATGATGCTCATGTTCGTGGTCGTGATCGTGACAACAGCAGTGTTCATCATGGTCGTGATGATGTTCATGTTCGTGGTCATGGTCATGACAGTGGCAATGCTCATCATGGTCGTGGTGATGCTCATGTTCGTGGTCATGGTCATGACAACAGCAGTGTTCATCATGGTCATGATGATGTTCATGCTCATGGTGATGGTGACCGCAAACAGGGCATTTTTCTTCTTCTTTCATTTTTTCAAGCTCTGCTTCAAGAGTGTTTGTGTTTTCAATGGCATCAAGAATATCTTTGCCCGAGAGCTTATCCCATGATGTTGCCACAATTGCGGCATGATTGTTATGCTCACGAATGAGAGAAATTGCCTTTTCGCATTTTGCCTCTCCTGCCACATCGGCATGGCTGAGAACTATGCAAGTTGCGTTTTCAATTTGGTCATTAAAAAATTCACCGAAGTTTTTCATATACATTTTGCATTTTCCGGCATCAACAACGGTTGTCATTCCGTTTAAAACAGCATCTTCGGCATCAATGCCTCGAACAGCCTTTATGACATCCGAAAGCTTTCCGACACCGGAGGGCTCGATGAGAATGCGGTCGGGAGCATATTCTTTTAATACCTTGGTAAGAGCTTCGCCAAAATCGCCCACAAGAGAACAGCAAATGCAACCGGAGTTCATTTCGGTTACTTCAATGCCTGCATCCTGCATAAAACCGCCGTCTATGCCGATTTCACCAAATTCGTTTTCGATGAGAACAAGCTTTTCGCCGGAATACGCTTCTTTGATAAGCTTTTTTATGAGTGTGGTTTTTCCTGCACCGAGAAAGCCGGAAAAAATATCAATTTTTGTCATGTGAGACACTTCCTTTTTTAAATATATAGTGATTAATAAAACAAAATTCTATTCTAACATATTATTATATAATAAAATACTCACAAAGTCAATTTTTAGAGCAAAGATTTTTGACATAATTTTTGTAAAATTCTCTTGACAACTTATATTTTATTTGATATAATACAAAATTGTGAGACACGCTGTTGTAGCTCAGCAGGTAGAGCACTTCCTTGGTAAGGAAGAGGTCGGCAGTTCAAGTCTGCTCAACAGCTCCAAAAAAGAACGACTATTCCGATAGAATGGTCGTTCTTTTTTGTGTTTATGTACTTTATGGTACAGCATCTTTCCACAAGCTCATTAATCTTCGCCTGCACATCTGCATCGAGGTTTAAAACAGGAGGAATGCTTATTGAGGCTTTGGAGACTTCAGATTCGGTGTCGGTTTCGGGTTTGGATTTCATTATGTCATTATCCCACGAACTGAATGTACCTCCGTTTTCTACGGATTTGATATTATTAGACTTTAGAACAATATATTCTGCAAACCCTTCTCCCATGTCGTCAACTATTAAACCGTCATATCCCTCTTTCACAAGATATTCATATGCATCTCTGAAACTCCCTTTTTCTTTTGCCAACGAATATACATCACCCTCGTATGGCTTGGTGATTTTAATATAAAATTTTTTTGTATCACCATACGACATACCTTCGTCTATGTTTTCAGAAAAGTAAAATCCCGGCAAATCATAATCAGGAACCCTATCCCAACTTCTTGATTTGGTAATATCAAACTCCGTAAACTTTTCAGATGTTCCGTGATATACCACTTTGGGAGTACCATCTTCGTTAACCGCCAAAGAACTCGGCACAGGTTTAAAATCTTTGTCGTATGTCTTGACAAGTTGGAATAAATCTGATACAGTTATATTGTAATCATCATCGAAAGCGTCAAGGGGTGTGAGATTATTCTCCCGAACCTTAGTACCATCGGTGATGATTTTTATTTTGGATAAATCATAGTCGCGTCTTTGAATTGACTTATTCCAATCGTTATAAAATTCTTCAACAAATAACTTAACAATTATCTTTTCTCCATTGTAATCAACAACAGAATAAAAACTATGCATAAGCATGGTATTACTGTGCTTAGTGTTGCTGGATTTTTCTGAAATTGATGTATCCAATAGCACTGCATTCTTCGTAATTTCATCCAAATGGGAAATAACATATTTACTAAATTCACTGTTATGCAGATGCTTTTCAATATGATGAATGCCAATATTAGAAACATTAATGTCAAATCCTGTATCATTGTTTACAACATTTCCTTTTTTAGTACCTGTTAAAACCCTTAAATTTACTTTTGATACATTACTATTATCCTCTGCTCTCCAATCTCCAAACCATCTTCTAAAAAACGGAGATTTTATTTTAACGTTTTCAGCAAGTCCGTCCCAATACTTTTTAGCAATCGGTTCAAGTATTTTAAGCTCTGCCTCTGTGAGTTCGTTAATGCTTTTTCTTCCGATGCTTTGAATGATTTTTACATCTTCACGGGTTATAACACTCTCTTTGGAAGATTTCAAAACCTCTCCCCTCTGTGCCGTCTTAACCTCTTTGCCATGCTTTATCTCTGTGGCATCAAGCACTTTTTCAAAGGCTTTTATAACCCTTGCTTGCTCTTTCTTAAGCATATCCACGGCGGCTTTCATTTCGGGTGACAGCTCGGCTTCTGCATCACCGGTATCTTTTATTATCTTTTCAAAAAATTTTGCACGGCAATACATTAAAAAAGAAAAGCACCGTCTGTCACATAACAAACGATGCTTTTCTTTTAATTTAGTTGTAATATCAAAATCTTTCAATATTACTCGATATTTTTGTCATTGAGTTTTGAACTTTCAACAATTCTCCGAATTGTGGACTTCAGTTCCACAAGAGCACTTTCACAGCAAGGCTCATTAAGAAGTCTCACAGGTATGCTTTCTGAGTCTGCACCCGAATTTGTGTTTCTTATATACCTTGTGTTCAAAAGTCCCTCTGCCTGAGGTGCATAAACCATAATCAGATGATATGCCTGCTCATCGGGAATTTCTGCCGCATCCGAGAATTTATCGATATTCACAACTCCGTTTTTCAACAAATAGTTGCATGCTGTGGGAAGCTCTCCGCACACTGCCACGCGAATCTTATTTAATTCAGAAGAATAGGCTTTCATTAAATTCCTCCTATCTGTTGACAGCTGTCCATTTTTCGTTTTCGTCTTCATCCCTGATGTAATCATGGCTGTTTGTTGCTTCCTGAATTGCAATGTAATACCATGCATCTTCATCAGAATTGTCAATCCATTTTGTCATATTCTCATTGAGGTCTTCTTTTGATTTTGAAGTGCGTCCTGTCATTCTGTTTATAAGAGCAATGGCTTCTGCACGGGTGATATATTCATCAGGTCTGAAGCTTTCGTCTTCATAGCCCTTTATCCAGCCATGGGCAGTCGCTTCGGCAATTTCCGATTCAGCCCAGTGTCCCTTTGTGTCGGAAAATACATTTGCAATTTCAGAATCCGAATTGTCAAATCTTGCACATATTGCGGCAAATTCTCCTCTGGTGATGAGACTGTCGGGAGCAAAAAGATTTAAAGTTCTTCCCTTGATTATTCCAAGCTTTGCCATGGTGGAAACCGAGGTGTTGTACCATGAGTTTTCATCTGCATCAAGAAAGCTGTTTTCATGAGCAATATTTTTGCTTCTTGTGTCTTCTTCAAGCAACCTGAAAAATATCTCCGTTGTTTCTGCACGGGTGATATAATCATTTGGTCTGACCGTGGCATCTTCATAACCTTTTACATATGCAAAATGTTCATTTACATTGAGAATGTCCGACACGTTGAACTGTCTCCATTTTGCATAAAGTGTAAAGCTTTTTGTCACCTTGGTTTCAAAATCATAAGGAGTAGTGCAATCTTCATCAACATACCATCCGTCAAAGATATAATCGGTCTTTGTGGGGTCTTCGGGTTTTTGAAGCTTTGAGTTGCGGGCAATTCTCTGCAATTTAATTTCGTCTCCGCCTCCGGTGTTAAATCTTATTGAATAATAGCTTGTTCCGCCTCCACTGCCACTGCCGGTTGAGCTTTGTCTTTTTTGCCATTTGGCATAAAGGGTGAATGATGATGTGACTGCGCCGGTAAAGTCATATTCGTCTGTGAGTTCTTCATCTGTGAACCAGCCCTTGAACCTGTATCCGCTTTTGGTGGGATTGGTAGGCTTTTCAAGCATTTCGCCGTCTGCTACGGTTGCATTTTCAATGTCTGAGCCACCCTTTGAATCAAAAATTACGCTGTGACTCGTTGTCAAAATCGGAATTGCATCAAAAACTGCCGTATATGTTTTTGATTCCGTCACTTCTTCAATGTCAGGTGTCCAGCCCACAAAGGTGTAGGTATAGTCTGCATCTGCAGGTTTTGTGGGCGTTTCACCTGTGTATACCGGGGTTTCACCGACTTCCATTTCTTCTTTTTGAAGCTCTGTGCCGTCTTCATTTTCAAATATGATTGTATATTTCTCCGAAGCCTTTGGGAGTGTCAAAAAACCGGCGGCATAAATCACACCGGCATCAAAGCTTGTTTCTTCAACAGGATTTTCGTCTCCGTCATCAACCGTCACATAATGTTCGGTTTTTACAACGGAACAGCCTGCCGGCAAATAGCCGTCGGGAAGAACAATAACAGTGCTTACGTCTTCGTCTTCAAGCATAGCACAAACAACCAGTGCACCATAGCTTTCACCTGTTGCATCGTCAATCCAATCGTTGTCGCCCAATGCTTCAAGCTTACCGCCGTCTTCCATAACAAAAGCATTGGCATTCTCATCGGTGTCAAACGCCCCATCTCCCGATGCTATGACTCTTTTGCATTTGAGATGTCCGCTTTCTGCAATTTTAACATTTCCGCAATTTACATTGCCGTTTACAGAAAGTGTACCATCTACATTGAGAGTTGAATTACTGCTTCCGCTTGCACCAAAGCTCAAGGATGCATATTCGCCATATATTTCAACGGATGCATCTTCTGCAACTGTGATAATATGGTTATTGTCTCCGCCTTGCAAACTAACCGAGTCAAATTTGAGATTGCCTTCGCCTTTAAAGGTGATGGAGTTCCATTGATAGGAATAAGAAAACACATAGCTTCCGGTTATCTCTTCCACCTTTGAATCACTAACGGTGTTTATTATCACATGCAACTCACCGTATGAACGGCAGGGAAGTGTCAGTGTTTTAATGTTGGCACCGTCAAGAGTCAGTTCAAGAGTTCTTACGGTTTCTTCGTCAATTTCTTCCACAGTCCATGTGTAAGAATAGTTTTCGCCATTTTCCGATGTGGTCTCGGTTATTTCAGAAAGAGGTGACAAATCCAAATCTGCACCATCCTCGGCAAAGCCTGTTATTTGCATTGCAAAAAGGCTCAAAAGCAGTGTTATAATCAGTGTCCACGCAGTAAATTTTTTTGTCATAGTCTTCTCTCCGTTTCATTGTTTTATATTTTATGTTATGAAAATTGTTACTTTTTCATGGTGCTATTATATCACACTATAATCGAAAAAACTGTATTGCGTAAATTCTTCCGTTTTTGCGCATATTTTGCCGTGAAGTTAATGCTTTTATTATAAAATATATTTTCCGCGCAGAGATTTTTTGTAGACAAAATCTCAAAAATGATATATAATAAACGAGGATTAAAATGCAATTTTCCTGCCGCACTGCCATATGCATTCCGCACTTTCCGAAAGGGTGAGATTTATGAACATTGCAATTTGTGATGATGAAGAAAGGTGTCTGAAAAACGCAACAGATGCCGCCAAAAAATATGCAAGTCAAAAAACAGATAAATTAATTTCTGTTGAAAGCTTTTCGCATCCTGAAGACCTCATTGATGCCTGCGAAAAAAAAGGCGGCTATGACATATACATTTTAGATGTTGTCATGCCCGATATGAACGGTATTTCGCTTGGCGAAAAACTCCGTGAGCTTGGCTTTGACGGAAAGATTATATATCTCACCTCAAGTGAGGAATATTCACTGGATGCATTCCGTGTGAAAGCTTTTGACTACCTTATAAAGCCAATCAACGAAGATGCTTTTTTCAGGACGGTTGATGAGGCTCTGGCACACATTACCGAAAAAAATGATAAATACATACTTGTGAAATCCAAGGAAAGAAGCATAAAGCTGAGCTTTGACAGCATTATGTATGCAGAGCTTTCCAAAAGAGCTGTTTGCTATCACCTGACAAAAGGCAAAACGGTTGAATCGGTCACATTGCGCACTCCCTTTACCGAGGCATGTGCCGATTTGCTATCGGACAGGCGGTTTTTTCTTTGCAGTCAGAGCATGCTCGTGAACCTCGACCATGTTACAGAGGTTGAAAACGAAGCGGTGGTTTTTTTAGATGCACACAAAACCTTTCTCGGTGAAAAAAGCTGTCGTAAGCTCAGAAGTGCATGGTCTGAATATCTGTTCAGTTAGGAGAGTTACAATGACGATATTACGAGATATATCTATGCTGTGGTCTATGTTTCATACGCTTGTGCTGTTCTTTTTCCTTTTTGAGTCCCGCTATCCGAAGAAAAAAGCGGCTACAATCGTAATGCTTACAATGATACCCTTGATTATTGTAAATCTGATTCTGTTTGCAGTTTTGGGGTTTGACAGCTACGGTACGCTTATGCTTGCAACTTTGTCGCTTCCAAGCTGTGTTATTCTGTTTCTTTTGTCAAAGCACAGGGACGGAAGATTTTTCTTTACTTTCTGTATGGTTGACACAATCATTTTGGAAATTGTGTATATTACAAATCTCCTCAACCCATACATTTCTCCAAGCAACTATATTTTTATGTTTATTGTAAGGATTTTGGGCTTACCGCTTCTTGAATTGTGGGTGTATCGCAAGCTGCGACCCATATATCTTGAAGTGCAAAAAAAGTCAGGCAACGGTTGGGGAATTTTTGCAATTATCGGATTCCTTTTCTATATTGTCATAACTTTGCTTATGACCTATCCCGACAACATTGCAAACAGACCGCATCAAATTCCTGCACTTATACTTATGTTTATTCTTATGCCCGTAATTTACATTCACATAATATCCGCGCTTCGTCGTCAGCAGTTATACTATGAACAGGACGAACAGGAAAGAATTATGCAATTGCAGGTTTCAAACATTACCGAACGTGTAAACGAGCTTGGCGAAGCAAACGAGGCTTTTCGAAAAGAACGACACGATTTTCGCCACAAGCTGAAAGTAATTGCAAGCCTTGTGGAAACAAAGCAGTATGACGAGCTTGACAGGATTGTG
This sequence comes from Clostridia bacterium, assembly GCA_017416845.1. GTDB lineage: Bacteria > Bacillota > Clostridia > UMGS1810 > UMGS1810 > RGIG1828. The sequence continues at coordinate 7,597 of JAFQBA010000132.1, read as the reverse complement.
AAGGAATATGAAACAAATATTCACAAAACGCAAGTTGTGAGATATTGCAAGAGTGCGGTTGTGGATGCGGTGCTCTCAATCTACATTAACAGAGCAAAAAATTCGGGTATTGACGTAAAACTGGGCTTTGCTTTTCCCGACAGCTATGAAGCAAACGAAAGTGAACTTGCCACAGCTCTTGCAAATGCTGTTGAAAATGCCATACACGCCTGCGAAAAACTTCCGCAGAATGAAAGATTCATAGAAATTAAGGTGTTGTCAAAGCCAAAGTTCATTGTGATGGTGAGAAACAGCTTTGACGGCAATGTCGAATTTGACGAAAACGGAATTCCTCAGACCCGTGAAGAGGGCCACGGCATTGGAACATTGTCCATTGTTGCATTTTGTGAAAAAGTGGGCGGATATTACGAATTTAACGCCGAAGACAAGGTATTTACCCTTTTTATGCATTTGAAATAAATCTGAACACATTAAAATTCCGCAAAAAACAAAGCCGCTATCCTTTCGAACAGCAGCTTTGTTTTTTATTTTATCTTCCCACAAACATCTGTGTCCAGTAGTTGCCGTTTGCAACATATCCGACACCGATGTGAGTGTAGGATGCACCGAGAATATTTTTGCGGTGTCCGGCAGAATTCATCCATGCGTTTACAACCGCTTCGGCACTCGTCTGCCCTTTTGCAATGTTTTCTGCGGCACTGCGGTAGGAAATACCGAATGTCTTCATCATGTCAAAAGGTGAACCGTAGGTCGGACTTTCATGAGAAAAATAGTTTTTATCCTTCATATCCTGCGATTTTATTCTTGCCACCTTGGATAGCTCGCTGTCGTGTGTAAGAGAAGCAAGTCCGTTTTGGGCTCTGATTTCATTGACCAGCCTCACGACCTCACTCTCAAAGCGGTGAATGCCCGTGTCTTGTTCGGGAATTGTGTCATCATCGGGCAACGGCAAATTTTCATCGGGAACAGTTATCTCATCATCGGGATTAGTCCCGTCATAATCGGGAATGATTATTTCGTCGTCCGGAACGGTTGTATCCTGTTCAGGACAATTTGATTCCTGATCCGGAATAAAAATGTTTTGTCCCGGGAAAATGCATTCCGGAGACAACCCCCATTTTTTCCACTTCATAATATTCTTCAGACTTAAACTGTAATGTCCGGAAATATTAATTGCAGTATCCGTTTTTCCGGGCTTATTGCCCGAAGCGGCTGATGCTCCTGCTGAAAACATCATCATAGCCTGTGCACCAATGAGTGCAGACAGTATTATCCTTTTCATAATTTTGTACCTCCTTTGTTTTTTCAGCGGTGATGCATTGCACATTTTCATGTGCATGCTACATTATAACATATACAAAAGGTATATACAAATGTAATTGTTGGAAGGTATCTTGCCACATTGCCTGCAGTGGCAGTGCAGAGCTATTTTTACAATGTACATTTTCACGGCAACAAAAAACCCCAGACATTCATTGCCTGAGGTTTAAAGAAAATTTAGATTTATCTGTTAAGAATAAGTTTTGTGAGCTCAACGGGTTCAACAATCTGTCCGTCTTTATATACTCTCATGTTTCCGGAAGCAATTTCATCTATGAGAATAACTTCATCATTGTTGTAGCCAAATTCAAACTTGATATCCCAAAGATCAAGACCAATTGTCTTGAGGTCGTCAGCTACAAGCTTTGTGATTTTGAGAGTCTGTTCTTTCATGGAAGCAAACATTTCTTCACTCATAACACCGAGAGCTGCAAGACCTTCGCTTGTAACAAGAGGATCGCCCTTTTCGTCATTTTTGAATGTACATTCAACATATCCGCCCTCGAGAGTTGTACCATCAGCAATGTATTCGCCGTATCTGCGGATAAAGCTTCCTGTAGCAACAAGACGGCAGATAACTTCCAGTCCGTGACCGAACACCTTGGCGGGAAGAACTTCCATGGTTGCTTCATCAACATTTGCATTTACATAGTGGGTTTTGATGCCTGCCTTTTTGAGAAGATCAAAATAATATACAGATGTTCTGAGGTTAGCTTTACCAATACCTTCAATTTTAAGACCTACACTGTTTTCGCCGGGATCAAAAACGCCGTCTTTACCGGTGCAGTCATCCTTGAACTTGAGCATTACATTGCCGTTTTCAAGAGAATACACATCTTTTGTTTTTCCTTCGTAAATCAATTTCATGTTCAAAACTCCTTTTTGCAAACTGTTGTTTGTCTATTAATATATCTAACATAAATAATATATCACAAAATTGTCAATGTAGCAATGTTTTTTATATATAAAATTTTGCCTTTTCATAATAAAATTTTTATTATTTTTATATGCAATATGCCACTGAAGCTAGTCTTTTTGCCGAAGATGCCAATGATTCAAGCACACAGTATTCGTCTATAGAATGAATATTTCCGCCTTCCGTGCCTATGCTGTCCACACAAGGAATACCGCGAATAGTGGTGTAGGCAGTGTCCGAACCGCTGTAGCAAAAACGGGCTGTGAGCTTTGGTAAGCCGTTTTTTTCATAAATCTCGTTCATGGTATCAAGAAGCTTATAGTTGGCATCGGAAGCCACCATTGCAGGACGGTGACTGATTTGTTTTACCTTGGATATGCAGCCTTCCACATAAACGGTGTCTGTCACTTTTTCAACAATTTCTCTTGCAAGCTTTTCCTGATTTTCGTCGGCAAAACGAATGTCTGCAATAACTGTGCACTCTTCGGCAACGGTGTTTGGTGTTGTTCCGCCGTTTATAACTCCGCAGTTACAGGTGAGTCCGTCCGGTGATTTCATTTTTTCAAGCTCAATAATTTTGTAAGCCGCTTCACATATGGCATTTGCCCCGTCGGGACATCTTGATGAGTGCAAAGCTTTTCCGTGAATGGTTATTTCATATCTTAAAATACCTTTTCGTTTTAAAACCGCAGTATCTTTCACATGACCCTCGCAATTTAAAAAGGCAACTGAATTTGCCGCTTTATCGCATATGTAGTTGATTGTTGCAAGGTTACTCGGCATTGAACCCTTTTCTTCATCGCTCTGCAAAAGAAGCTGAACAGGGCGTTCTCTAAAGCCAACCCTATCAAGAGCATCCATGGCAAGAAAACTTGCCACTGCCCCGCCTTTACAATCCATAACACCGGGGCCGTAGATGTTTTTGTCGTCACGTGTTACAGCAGGAGAGCCAAAAAGTCCTATCGGGTGAACAGTGTCCAAATGAGCAGAAAAGCTGATGGGTGCTTTGTCGGCGTAGGGGTTCAGCGTGATGCAAACCACATCACCCGAAATCTCTTGCTTGAAAACTTCGACTTTCCAGCCCTTTTCCTTTGCCATGTGAGCAAAATATGTACCAACGGCATCAACGCCCTCTTTATAGTCTGTGGGGCTTTCGATGGTGCAAACGTCATCCCAGACTTCAACATAGTGTTCATAGAGTTCGTCTATTGTTTCAAAAAGCTTTTTGCATTCCATAAAAATTTCCCCCATCATTCAGCCGCCGTATTTTTATCCTTTGAGGTAAGATAATCGTTATATCCGAACACCTCAACAGTTCCTTTGCCGTTTTCAAAATTTACAACCGTCATTGATGCATTTGGGACAATCGGCACATCTTTAAGCAAAACATTTCCATCTTGAAGTGCCCAAAGCATTGCACGCAAAAAACCGCCGTGGGTTGCCGCAACAACGGTTTTTCCGTCATAAAGAAGTGAAATTTCATTCATTACTCTTAGTGCACGCACCTTAACATCGGCATAGCTTTCACCATCCGTTGCCCTTCCCGTGCCTGTGCCGTCACAGTATTCTTCGTAATCTTTGGCAAATAACTTTGGCACATCGTCAATGAAATGATTCTGCCATTTGCCCAGATTAATCTCTCTGAGATCCGGAGTTTTTTTGATTTCAAGACCGAGAGCATCAGCAATGGGTCTTGCGGTTTCAACAGCTCTTGAAAGATCGCTTGAATATATTGCATCAACGTCATAATTTTTAAGAATAAACCTGCTGCTGTCTGCCGCCTGCTCATAGCCCTCCGGTTCCAGCGGAATATCAATATGACCTGAAAACTGCTTTGTTTTGTTATATTGACTGTATCCATGTCTTAAAAAGATTATTTTAACCACTATGTACACCTCTTTTTTTCTGATTATATCACAACTTACATTAAATTTATATGTCTATTTTTGACAAAAAACAATGTAAAAACATTTAATTGCTATTTTTCAGCATATATGTTATACTGAATCTAAATAATCGGAGGAGACGAAAACATGGATTTTTTAAAACTTGCAACAGACAGATACTCTGTAAGAAAATTTGAAGATAAACACCTGGAAAAAGAACAAATAGATAAAATTCTCGCTGCAGGTCATGTTGCACCCACAGGATGCAACAACCAGCCCCAAAGAATTTTGGTGCTGAACACAGATGAATCAATCAAAAAGCTGAAAAATTGCACACGGAGTCACTTTGATGCACCGACTGCCATGCTTGTGTGCTACAACAAAAACGAAACCTGGACAAGACCCTATGACGGGGCTATTTGTGCACCCTATGATGCGGCAATTGTAACAACACACATGATGCTTATGGCACACTCCATCGGAGTTGGTTCATGTTGGGTTATGCATTTTAATCCGACTGCAATTAAAGAGGAATTCAATATTCCCGAAAACATCGAACCTGCGGCACTTCTTGTTATGGGCTATCCCTCTGATGATGCAAAACCAATTGAAATGCACTACAAAACCCGTCCAATAGAAGAAACGGTAATATATGAAACCTTTTAATTTAAGAATATATAGTGTATTTCTCATTGTATAAACCATCAATATTATGTAAGCAAAAATCTCCTGCAAAAGGCATCATGCCTTCAGCAGGAGATTTTTCTCATATATTTGTCCTCATAATTTTTTTGCACGGATAAAACTCAAAAACTTAATTGCGTTTGCTGAGTGTCTGAGAAATAATATTATACTCATTGGTCAGGATAACATCAATTCCCATATTCAGGAATTTTTTTGCCTCTTCCTCTTCATCGGACCAGAAGATATTGCATCTTATACCATGCTTATGAGCCTTATCTATCATTTCGCTGTTGAAATAGGGTTTAAAAAGTTGAACCCTTTCACATCCAAACTCAATCGCTCTGTCTACAATTGCCCATGGTCTATCATCCAGATGTCCCACACACACGGGAATATCGGAAGCATACTCTTTGAACTGTTTTATCTGTATGTCTGTTTCAAGCATAAAATACACATGTTTCTCGCACCCATACCTACGCACCAAAGTTACGATTTTTTTCATAATGTCCTCAGGATATGGTTCGGTATAGGTTATTGGCTTTATGTGTATATTCATAATTACACTGCATGAGAACTTCCGGAGAATATCTTCAAATTTGACTATAGGAAGCCCTCTGAATTTTTCACCGAATTTAGCTCCGAAATCAAGTTTTTCAAGTTCCGCCAATGTCTTATCGGTCACCATACCGTTTCCGTTGCTTACCCGTTCCAGGCTTCTGTCATGACAAGACACAATCTCGCCGTCGGAGGTTGGCCACAAATCAAATTCAATTTCTTCTGCTCCCATGGCTACAGCAGCTCCAAACGCCGGCATACTGTTTTCCGGAGCAACGGAGCTGAATCCTCTGTGAGCACAAATTCTGGGATAGCCCATTGTTTCATTATTTTTTACAACAAAGCTCCCGGCAGGACGATACTGCCACGGTTTTCTGCCGTATTCAATATATTCATAGTGAGCGGCATCGGGATTTCCGTATCCTGCCGGCTTATAATATTTATCTTTAGGGTCAATTTCAGCAAATTCCATGCCAAATTTGCCCTTCATATTCTTAATAACTTTTCCGTATGGAGAAACAATCATACTTGCACCGCAAATTTCCGATTCTTCATCAAAGCTTACGGAAGAACGTATAACATAAGCATTGGTATTGTATGCAAGAAAACGGCACATTGTCTCAATGGCATCGTGACTGTCACTTCGCTGAAGTGAACAGCCGATAATGATATCCACATTCTTGCGGGCTATGTTTGCAAAAGCTTCGTAGAAATAAAAATCATAGCATGTTAAAAAACCGTATCGCAGTCCGTCAATTTCAATAACATAAGGCTCTGAAAACTCAAAAGTGTAGTCCGAATCAAGAGCAAGCTCTTCCATTTCCAGCGGTGGCAGATGCTTTTTAAAATATTTCCCTGCTATCTCACCATTTTTGTCGAATGCAAGAGTTGTATTGCGGTAATTACCATCTATCTCATATAAACAGTTCACAAAAACAAGACTTCTACAGCGAATTGCAGTTTCCCTGCATTTACTCATCAACTCATCTATATATTTTTTGTGATAGAAAAGAGTTTCTTCTCTTGTGGAAGTCGCACACGGAACATCACTGTATTCGGGAAGCACTATCAAATCAACTGTATCATCACAATTATCAAGCATATTTAATTTGTACTCAAAATATTCGTCTGAAAATGATACATCTCTCGAATAGGGAGGTTGGATTATGCAAGCTTTCATTATATATTTCTCCTTTTGTTGCAAATTATCTTCTGATTTTTAATTATACCATATGCCGGCAATTTTATCAAGAAAAAGTCAATACCTTCATTTTGAATTCTTGCATTAAATACAAAACCGTCCTCTCGCCATCTCGTTAGTCTGACCTGAGTTATGAAACTATGTATAATACACCTTTAATTGTTAAAAATAATAAAAATGCAATTGGAGGTAAAAACAAAATGTTTAAACACGAAAAATTACTTTTTCACCCGGTGGAAATTGAAAAACCCAATCCGCAATATGCCGCTTTGCTTCAGGAACAGCTCGGCGGAGGAAACGGAGAACTAAAAGCGGCTATGCAATATATGTCGCAAAGCTTCCGCATCAAAGACCCTGACATCAAGGACTTATTTCTTGACATAGCGGCTGAAGAACTCGGTCACATGGAGATGATTGCTCAAACCATTAATTTGCTCAACGGTCACGATGTAGATGCATCAAATGTTCCGGCAGGCGAAATTCAAACCCATGTTGTTCTGGGCTTGAATCCCGGACTTATAAACGCTTCCGGATACTCATGGACAGGAGATTATGTTACCGTAACCGGAGATTTGTGCGCTGATCTTTTGAGCAATATTGCTTCCGAACAACGTGCAAAGGTGGTCTATGAATATTTGTACCGTCAGATTGATGACAAAAAGGTTAAAGAAACCATTGACTTCCTTTTAAACCGTGAAGAAGCTCACAATCAGATGTTCCGTGATGCGTTCAATAAGGTACAAAACAGCGGTTCAAACAGAGATTTTGGGACAACTAAAGCGGCAAAAATGTATTTTTCCATGTCTGACCCCGGTCCAAATGCATTTGCAACCAACGAAACAACCGCACCGTCATTTGAAAAATAATTGATTAACCGGACAGAAGCTACCCGAGCCTGATTTTAAACGGAGGATTTCCGCTTGAACTTCGTTAAAATGCTCGCAAATCCGACAAGGATTCACTGCGCTTTTGCCTTGTTCAATCAAAAATCTTCACGCTTAAAATTCTCCGACCTTAAAGGCTGGATTTTTGAGT
>JAFQBA010000131.1 GCA_017416845.1 Clostridia bacterium | reverse complement strand
ACTCAAAAATCCAGCCTTTAAGGTCGGAGAATTTTAAGCGTGAAGATTTTTGATTGAACAAGGCAAAAGCGCAGTGAATCCTTGTCGGATTTGCGAGCATTTTAACGAAGTTCAAGCGGAAATCCTCCGTTTAAAATCAGGTTCGGATAGCTCCTGTCAGGCTAGGGGAGAAATAGAATGAACCTGCTCTTTCTGAGGTTAAGCATTCTGTTGTCAAGCATACGCAACATCCTTTCCAAGGGTATATCAGATGTGGAGTTTGGAACAAAAAAATTCTTTTTGACACAAACAAATATTTTCATTTGCGGTTGTGTTGTTTTGATGTTATTTACAAATATCCAAAAACGATATGATTGTTATATTTTTGGGGTGTATATCAATTCTTTTAATAACAGTAGCGTAAAAACGGAAATGCAATACCTGTTTATGTGATTTATATTAGTCTGACAGAAGTTACCCGAATCTGATTTGAATACCTTCTGTCAGGCTAAATTACATATTCAGACGGGTATTGCATTTTCTTTTGCAAAAACAATGTTTGAATTTTGAATTTTATCCAAAAGTATTGACAAAGTATATTTTTTCTATATAATGGACCTTGTACGAAACACAATCCAAAAGGGCGGTGACAAGGCGTATTTAAGCAACGAAATCTATCATAATGAAATAAAAGATTTTGTAACTTACATCTCTTGTTCCGCCGGGTAAAGATTATATTGTGAAATGATGAATAATTTTGACAAATATTGAGACGAACTTACGAGGACGCTCTGTTTATGGTGACTTTGTGGTACATCTTGGTGTTAAATAACTATTATAAAAAGAGAGGTTTTTACAATGAAAATTTTATTTCAGGGAGACTCAATTACGGATGCGGGTCGCATAAGAGATAATGATGCAAACGTCGGCACCGGATATCCTTTGCTTGTAAAGGCAAAATTAGGCTTTGAAGAACCGGGCAAGTACGAATTTATCAACAGAGGAATCAGCGGAAACAGAATTGTAGATGTTTATGCACGAATAAAGAATGATATTATAAATCTTAAGCCCGATGTTATGAGTCTTTTGATAGGCGTTAATGATGTATGGCACGAAATAGGCTTGCAAAACGGAGTTGATGCAGACAAGTTTTATAAAATCTATGATATGCTTATTGAAGAAATAAAAACTGCACTTCCGGCTATTAAGATAATTATAATGGAACCCTTTGTACTTAAAGGCACAGGCACGGAGGAAAGCTGGGAACTTTTTAGCTCAGAGGTTAAAAAAAGAGCCGAGATGGCAAAGAAAATTGCTCAGAAATATGATTTGACATTCATTCCTTTGCAGGCAGGCTTTGATGAATTGACCGAAAAGGCTGAAGAAAGCTATTGGCTCGCAGACGGTGTTCACCCAACTCCCATGGGACATGAATATATTAAAAATCAATGGCTTAAAGCTTTTAAACAACTTGATGCCTGATAAGATTGGAGTTTTTAAATGGTAGCACAGTTATTGCTTTATAAAATATTTCAATTGTTTATCATAATGATATTGGGCTTTGCACTTGTCAAAACAAAGCTGGTTAAAAGCGAAGACAGCATAATTTTATCAAAGCTTTCGCTTTATTTGTTTATGCCCTCGGTTATTTTAAATGCTTTTAATGTGGATTTAACCGATGATGTTGTTACAGGCCTTGCATATGCTTTTTTGTTTGCATTTATAATCCATATCATTCTTCTGATTTTGGATATTATTTTAAAAAAATGCTTTAAATCTTCAAATGTGGAACGTGCTTCAATTATGTATTCAAACGCAGGCAACCTGATTGTCCCCATTGTAACATATGTTTTGGGTGAGGAATACCTGATATACAGCAGTGCATTTATAATTGTTCAGTTGATTTTTTTGTGGACTCATGGTGTGAAGCTTTTTTCAGATGAAAAAATCAATCTGAAAAAAATATTTACAAATATCAATATTGTTACTATAATCATCGGCTTTGCTTTGTTGTTTTCGGGTGTAAAATTACCCGATTTGTTGGGAGATACAGTGTCAACACTTGGATCAATGCTGGCTCCGGCGGGAATGATTATTGCAGGAATGCTTGCGGCAAGTGTAAAATTTGGCGAAATGATTAAAAGGATAAGATTGTATTTTGTGACATCAGCTCGCCTTGTGATATATCCGGTAATAATTATGTTTTTGTTTAAAATTGCTTCTTCGTTTGTACATACCCCTATTATTAACACGGTTATGCTCATATCATATTTTGCGTGCATAACACCTTCGGCGGCTACCATTATGCAGTTTTCTCAGGTTTACGGCAAAGATTCGGATTATGCTACTGCAATAAATGTTTTTTCAACTGTGTTGTGTATAGTTACCATGCCGCTGCTTGTAATGGTCTTTAATTATTGAGAGAAAGATTTTCCTGAATCTTAATATAACACTACTTTTAGTGGTAATAAAATAATATTTTATATATACAAACTCATGGTATTTTGGTAAAATAAAACTATATCTAATTAATCCGGAGGAGATCATATGAAACGAGAAATATATATTGATCTTATGGAAAGAGTTCTTGAAGCATATTCCAAAGAGCATATCGAAAGATATACCAAATCAGTTGAGGAGAACAGCATTCAGGAACACGGTTATCCAAGACTTGTTGCAAACCTCGGCATTCTCATCGCTCATGGCAGAAAAACAGAATATAAAGACTATTTTATAAAGATGATGGATCTTTGTTGTAAAGAGATTCCTGTAGCTCACGAAATAAATGGTTATCATACAGGAAATGATTTTTCGGTTAAAGAGGTTGTATTTTGTATTCTCGAACTTGAAAAAGCAGGTGTTTATGATAAATGCCATACCGACAGATGGAGAGGGGAGCTTTCAAAAATTGATCCTCAAATAACCTACAGCCTGATTGCTCCTGTTCCGGTTGAACCCGTTGCCAACTGGGCGGCATTTGGTGCGGTGAGCGAACAGCTTCGTAAATTTGCAGGGATAGGGGATGAGTCTGCATTCATTGACAATCAGATTGCATCTCAGCTTTTTGCCTATGATGAAAACGGAATGTATCGAGACCCCGGCGAGCCACTTGTCTATGATTTTGTTACAAGGCTTCAGCTTGCGGGCTGTCTTTACTTTGGTTATGAGGGCAAATTTAAGGACGACCTTGAAAACCGGTTTATGAAGGCTGTAGACTGCACCCTCAAAATGCAATCGGTAACAGGTGAAATCCCCTTTGGCGGCAGAAGCAATCAGTTTTTTCACAACGAAGCTTTTTATGCCGCACTTTGTGAGTTTTATGTGTGGCTGCTAAACAAAATGGGAGAAACCGAAAAAATCGGTGAGTTTAAAAAAGCGGCTTCGCGAGCCATTGACTACACAAAATCCTGGCTCGATTCCGATGCCCCGGCTCACATAAAGAATTATTATTCCGTTGACTCTTTCTATGGCTGTGAACAGTATGCATATTTTGATAAATATATGGTCACAACGGCATCCTGGCTTTATTTTGCATATGCATTGTGTGATGAATCTGTTGAAGAACCTGAATCTTCAATCTTGCCGACAAAATATGTGTGGAACACAAGTGAACATTTTCATATGACCTTTGTAAAATTCAATGACTGGTTTCTGCAGTTTGACACCAATGCCAACACCCACTATGACGGCACAGGTCTTGGCAGAATACATAAAAAAGGTGTACCTTCGCAAACAGTTATCTCTGTGCCGTTTGCCAAAGAACCCATATACAAAATAGACATTGAAAATCAGTCTTGTTTTTCAATTTGCTCGGCTGTCCTTGAAGACGGCAAATGGGTTCATGCTTTCGATGAAGGGGTGGAATATTCATTCATCGAACAATCACAGACCGACGAAGCTATATGCGTAAAATTCAAAATGAAGACTTCCGACGGAACGGAAGTTACAGAAACATACACTGTGTCAGATGAGGGCGTGAGCATTAATGCATCATCCGAAGGTGATGTCAGAATAATGTTCCCGGCAATCGCCTTTGACGGCAAAAACTACGGGGAATGTGAGCTTGGTGATGGTTTTGTTTCGGTAAGCTATCTCGGTCACAAATGCACCTATACCACAGATGGGAAAATAAACAGCAAGAATCTGATGTATGCCAACAGAAATGCCCACTATCTTGCAATGTCTGCTGAAGGGGAAAAGTGTGTTAATCTTAAAATCAGACTTTCTTAAGCGGAATAAAAATCCACAATAAAGGCTGTATAATTCGTTAGCTTTTTGTTGAGAAAAGTATTGAAAAAATAATGTTCTTGTGTTAAAATTTCTATAGTATCATGTTAGTAAATAGAATAAGTTTACGGAGGAAAAAATGCAACAAACATTATTTATTATTTTTGTAATTCTTGCAATAACCGTTCAAAATGTCATAAAAAAAGCATACGGTGATAAAACACAAGGCTTTGGTACGTACATATTTACTGCAATTGTATGTATTGTTGCCGCAATCTTTTTTGCAGTTACCAAAAAAGGCGTACTTCATTTCTCGACGGAAATTTTACCATATTCAGCAGGCTTTGCACTTGGCTTTGCGGCAATAATGGTGTTTTCTATTTTGGCTATCAGATGCGGTTCTCTTGCCATAACCTCGCTTATCATTTCTTATTCACTGATGGTTCCTACGGTTTTCGGCATAATTTATTTCGAAGAACCCACAAGCTGGCCTCTGTATGTTGGCGTTGCACTTTTGCTTATCTCTCTCGCACTCATAAATCGCGAAGAAGGCAAGGTTAAAGTAAATGTGAAATGGATAATATATGCAGTTCTTTCTTTTTTCGGAAACGGATTTTGCTATGTTGTTATGCAGCTTCAGGAAAAGAGTCCTTGCACGTCTCAGTCGAATGAATTTATGATTATAGCTCTTTTAATGGCAGCGGCTCTGATGATTGTTATGGCACTAATCTATGAACGCAAGCATGTGATAGTCTGTCTCAAAAAAGCATATTTCCCGGTTATTTGTGGTGCGGCAAATGGTTTGGCAAATTTTCTCACGATTTTGCTTCTCGGAATGATGCCCGCATCTGTTATGAATCCGCTCACTGCCGCAGGTGGAATTGTGGCAACTGCCGCAGTTTCAATTTTTCTGTATCACGAAAAACTTTCAAAATATCAGATTGTCGGAGTGATTTTGGGGACGGCATCTGTTGTATTTCTGAACCTTTAATAAAGCGGTGATAAAACGAAACTTGCAACAACAACCGTCGATGAAGAATAATGCTGTTGGAGGATGATTATGGAGCTTAGTCCAAGGCTTAGTAAAATTGCAGAGTTAATCCCGAGAGGATCTATTGTAGCTGATGTTGGTACCGATCATGCATATATACCTGTGTATTGCTTCATAAATAATATTTCACCAAAAGCATTTGCCATGGATGTTAATAAAGGACCTCTTGAAAGAGCAAAAGCAAATCTTGAAAAATATGGATTTCAGGATAGAGCTGAACTTAGACTTTCTGACGGACTTGAAAAGCTTCAAAAAGGGGAAGCCGATGTTATCGTTATAGCCGGTATGGGAGGACTTCTTATTCGTGATATCATAGATAGAGGATGCAGCGCTATTGACAGCAATACACAGCTTCTTATTCAACCAATGATTGCACCTGTTGAATTGAGAGATTATTTGTTTGCGTCGGGTTATGATATTATAAATGAATATGTTGTCCGTGAAGAAAATAAGTTTTATAATATTTTTTCGGTGAAAAAGGGAGAGGCCGAAGCAAATGATTTTAATCGTTATGTTGGTAAAAATCTTGCTGAAAATTCGCCGGAAACAATTGATGATTATCTTGAATATAAAATTCGAATATGCCATAAAATTATTTCGGGCATGAAGAAAAGCGAAAATCCGGACACAGGCGCCATAGAAAAACACCAAAAAGAACTTGATGTTTATGTTAAGTTCAGGGAAAATATCCGAAGGGGGAGTTGAACATTGATAACTGTAAATGACTTATATACTATAATTAATGAATACGCTCCTTTTTGTCTTGCTGAGGAATGGGATAATGTTGGTATTCTTGTTGGCAGAGGAGATAAGGTTATAAAAAAACTTCTTGTCACGCTTGATGTTGATGAATATGTTGTCAAAGAGGCACAAAATCTTGGGTGTGATGCAATTCTTTCACATCATCCGCTTATGTTTCGCGGAATAAAGCATCTTACAGATTCAACCCCCGATGAACGTACACTCAGAGCATTAGTTATTTCTGATATTTCACTGGTTTCTGCTCATACCAATCTTGACAGTGTTCGAGGAGGATTGAATGATTTTCTTTCAGATAAGCTTGAAATGCTAAATACTAAAATAATTGAACCAAAAGGAAGATATAACTCTGTTGAATATGGCTTTGGAAGAATTGGTAATCTGAAAAACAGTGTAACCTTTTCTGAAATGTTAAAAAAAGTCTGTGAAATACTTAACATTAATGCGGTAAGATATACCGGCGATTTAAATAGGAAAATCAGCAAAATTGCGGTTAATTGCGGTGGTGGAGCTGACATTATGTATGAATGTATATCGCTTGGTGCGGATTTGTTTTTAACCGGTGATGTGAAATACAATCCTTTTCGTGATGCGAATGATTCGCAAATGGCAATAATTGATGCAGGTCATTACGAAACGGAGTACGTTGTTTCGGAACTTTTCAAAAATCTTATAAACGAAAAGTGTCCTGACATTGAAGTGTTATGTTCGAAAGAGAATAAACCTGTAGTAAAATATTATTTTAAGTGAGGGTAATATAATGAAAAAGGATGTTGTTATTGTTGGTGCCGGTCCTGCCGGAATATTCACAGCTTTGGAAATGATAAATAAGAATTCGAAAAAAAGTATTTTGATTGTTGAAAAAGGTGTTTCTGTTGAAAAACGCAGTTGCCCCAAATCACGGACTCAAAAATGTGTTTCTTGCAAACCATATTGCCACATAACCACAGGATTTTCCGGTGCAGGTGCATTTTCCGACGGTAAGCTTTCTCTTTCATATGAAGTTGGTGGCGATTTGCCGCAACTCATTGGCGAGGATGTTTGCCAGGAATATATAAACTACACAGACAAGATTTATCTGCAATTCGGTGCTGATGAGCATATTGAAGGTATCGGTAACACTGAAGAAGTAAGACAAATCAGAAAAAGAGCCATACAGGCTGGTTTAAAGCTTGTTGATTGTCCGATTCGTCATCTCGGTACCGAAAAAGCACAACAGTTATATTATGAAATCGAACAATTTCTTCTTGCCAACGGTGTTGAAATTCTTTTTGGTTACGAATGTAAAGATATTATCCTTCAAGATGGAGAGTGTAAAGGGGTTATCATTCAAAAGAATAATGATGTTATGGAAATTGAGGCAGAGAAAAGTGTTATTGCTACAGGCAGACGCGGTGCGGACTGGCTTGAAAAGATTTGTGCAGAGCATAACATCGCTCATCAACCGGGCACTGTGGATATTGGTGTGAGAGTTGAAGTTCGCAGCGAAATTATGGAAAAGGTTAATGAGGTTTTGTATGAATCAAAACTCATTGGATATCCTGCTCCTTTTAAAAATAAGGTTCGTACATTCTGTCAGAACCCGGGTGGATTTGTAAGTCAGGAAAATTATGACAATGATCTTGCGGTTGTTAATGGTCATTCCTACAAGGAACTGAAATCGGAAAACACAAATCTTGCAATTCTTTGTTCTCACAATTTCAGTGAACCATTCAATGAACCGATAGCCTATGCCCAAAAGATAGGTGAACTTACCAATATGCTTGCATCCGGTCGGATTCTTGTACAAAAATTCGGTGACATTCTTGACGGAAAACGCACATGGCAAAAAGAACTCAGTCAGTCTAATCTCAAACCCACGCTTCCCGATGCCGTGGCAGGCGACATTACTGCCGCCATGCCGTATCGTGCCATGATTAATATAATCAACTTTATTAAAGCTGTTGATAACGTTGTTCCGGGATTTGCATCATATGAAACCTTACTTTATTCACCTGAACTAAAATTCTACAGCAACCGCATAAAGATGGATGAACATCTTAACACAAATGTTAAAGGGCTTCATTGTCTTGGGGATTCAAGTGGCTGGACAAGAGGTCTCATGATGGCATCTGTTATGGGAGTTATCATGGGCAGAGAACTTGCTTAATCTTATGTATACTTTGTTAATTTGAGTTTTCTGATAGTATTATCTGATTATAATTTATATTTGTTACTTTTTCAATAACATATAACGAATAAAATAATCCGGCTTTGAGATAACATTTGTTCAACTCAGCAAATGTTTCATCAGAGCCGGATTTTTTTAGTTTAAAATCATAATAGCCCGGAAAAAAAGCAACATATTTGCTGATACCCATTGGTTCTATAGCTCCGACAATTATATTGTTGTTTGCATATAAGTCTGATAAATGATTTTTCTTGCTCAGCATACACAGCTTAATGAACGCATAATCTGTTTTTTCTGTAGTTTCTGTTTCGTGTATAGAATATATTGATAATTCGTTTTTACATCCTACGGCGCAAATTGTACACGAGCTTTCCGGTTTTATATCAATAAATGCAGAAGCTAATGTTTCTTTTTTCGTGTTATAACAAATTTTAAATGTATTTATTCCATGCATGCATTGTATATAATTGCTTATATTTCCGGGAATCACTCCGAATGCTTCTAAAGTGTTACATTTATAGAAGTCCAATAATAAATTATCTGTTGCATTTAGAAATCTGATTCTTTGAGTTAACGGGTAGTGTATGGGAGTTATATCCAAATTACTCACTTCCTTGTTGAATATTTGTGCTGTGATTAGGAAGCACATCATCAATGTTCATGCTTTCAAAAAGCTTTATGTTTTCGCTGTTTTCTTCACCTATATTATTTGTTGCTGATGCGTGGATGGTATCTTTCTTTTCAGAAATTTTGAAATCTTTCTTTATATTTTCCTCTTTAAATTTAACAAGTTCATCTAAGAATATACATATTTTAGCTGTATCTTTTCCGATTTTTGAAACTTCATTTTCTATGGCTGATATTTTTTCTGAAAACAGCTTATAGTCCATGTCCCTAAAACAATCATTATCTTCTCTTTTTCTAATTATTGGTGTCATTTCATCCAACCTCTCTGATTTATTATTGTCATATTTTAATTCTGTTATTTTTTTAAAAGGATTAAAATCCTCTTTTAAACATGATAATGCTGAACTGAAATATAATCCCGGTTTTAACTCCTTTTCGCGATATTTGTGTCGTTCTGATTTGCGACCGAGTATTTTTGGCTTGGAAAATGTTCTACCGGCATTTTTACTGATACACTCCATGAGATTATTGCTTTCGTTCCATCGAATTATAATAAAATCCCCCATTGCGGCAAGTGATAAATAACAATTTTTTGCAACGGCGAACGTAATGATTTTTTCTCCACCGGCAGCTGTTGTAACGATTAATGCGGTATAGCCTTTCTGTATGGTTGTATATGCCGTTATAATTTCATAACCGTTATTTACACAGCAAAAGCTGAACACACTTTTTTCAAAGTTAAGTAGTTGAGAGGTTTTCACACAAAAGGATCTGTCTAAAATTTTTTTTATATAATCCCCATTGGAATTCCTGCAATATACTTCAGTCATGCTATTTTTATTAATACAAATACTATATTCTTTTCGTATATCCAGTAATTCAATTACTTCGGGAGTAGAATAAAGATTTGATGAAGAAAAAATATGTTTGATTAGCATGATTTTATCTTTGTGTTCAATAATATAGAATCCGCACAAAATTCCTTTGTCTTCGGTTAGATTTATGTTTGTTATTCTTGCAATTTTACTTTTGCTTTTAAAGACTATGTATTTTTTCCAATCAATTCCATCAAATTTGATATATACAAGCGAACCATCCAGTGTCTGTATCAAAAAGTGAAGTCGACCATCGTCGTCACATATTCCGTCAAACTCATTGCTGACGCTATCTATTATTATACTTTCTTTAACCGATGGTTCCAACATTATTAATCTATTATCGTTGTCTACATCAAACCTTATAATACTATCATTGTTTCGATTTATAATTAATGAAATTTTTATCACTCCCGCCTCTATTGGATTATTAATATTTATGAAAATTCATTGTAATTATTCGTATTCTTGTAAAAAATATAGTAATTTAAATTAATATGGTAATTTTGAGATTGAAAAATAGTTTTTTTTGGTATATAATAATTATATATTAGATAAAAGGATTGATAAAATTGAGAAAAATACGTAATATAATCGCCATATTTGTATGCAAGCTTTTAACATTTGCAAGTAAACTTTTAGGCAAAAAAGGTTCATCAGGTCCCGGTGGGATCGCAATGAAAATTTCTCCGACACTTTTGAAAGACCTTTCATCTCAGCTAAAAGGTCCTATAATAATGGTGTGCGGCACAAACGGAAAAACTACTACCAATAACCTTATCTATTCGTTGATGAATGCAAAAGGAAAGAGCGTTGTATGCAACAATGTAGGTGCCAATATGCTTCCCGGTGTCGCCAGTGCTTTTATTAATATGAGTTCGCTTTTTGGTAAACTTAAGGCAGACTGTGCTTCGATTGAGTGTGATGAGGCAAGCCTGCGAAGAGTTGTACCTCATGTAAGTCCTACCATGATTGTTGTTACAAATATGTTTCGCGATCAGTTGGATCGTTACGGTGAAATAGAGATGACCCTCGGTTATCTTAACGAGGCAATTGAAAAGGTTCCTGATGTTACTCTTGTACTTAACGGTGATGATCCGGTTACTATGCAACTTGCCAAGGGAAGAAAATTTGTAACCTATGGAGTAGATGAAAATTGCAATGTGAGTGTCCGTGAAAGCAAAGAGGGCAAATTTTGCCTGTGTTGCGGAAGAGAGCTTAGTTACAATTATTATCACTACAGTCAACTTGGTGACTACTATTGTAAAAACTGCGGATTCAAAAGACCTCGTCTTGATTATTTTGCAAAAAATATCAACATGGATGATGGGATTAAATTTGATATTAACGGAAAAATAGAAACAACACTTTCGGTTAATTATCGTGGGTTTTATAATATATATAATATTCTTGCATCTGTTTGTGTGTTGTGTGAATGTAAAGAAAGTTATGTTGGAATTAATTCTGTTTTTGACGAATACAAGCCACAAATCGGAAGAATGGAAGCTTTTTGTATTGGTGGAAAAACGACTGTGCTCAACTTGGCAAAGAATCCTGCCGGATTTAATCAGGCCATTGCCACTGTTTTGACTGACAAACGCTCTAAAGATATCTTAATTGCTATAAATGATATGCCTTCCGACGGAAAAGATATATCGTGGATATGGGACGTTGATTTTGAAAGGCTTGCTGAAGGGAATGTTAATAAAATATACGTTTCAGGCATGAGAAAACATGATCTTGCTGTTAGACTAAAATATGGTGGTTTTAAAAATGTTAGCGTTGTAGGAAGTGAACGCGACGATTTAAAAAAAATCATATCAGATGATGGGGAAATATGTTACATGCTTGTTAACTATACAGTTCTTTTTGCTACACAGGCAAATTTGAAAGCACTTTCGACCTTATCGGAAGGAGGGGAAATAAAATGATAATTACTATAGCTAATTTATACCCTGATTTACTTAATCTATATGGAGACTTTGGAAACATTCGAACTCTGTGTTATCGTCTAAACGAAAGGGGTTATGAAGCTAAAGTAACAGAATACTTCGTAGGTGATGCTATAGATTTTGATAATACTGATATAATCTATCTTGGTGGAGGTGGTGAAAAAGAACTAATTGCTGTCAATGAAGAGCTTTGTCCTGTACGTGACAAACTTAAGTCCTATGTAGAGGACGGAGGAGTAATGCTTGCTACATGTTCTGGTTTTGAAATTCTTGGCAAGACATTTGAAACCGAAAGTGGAGTTTTTGATGGCCTGGGAATTTTGAATATATCATCATCGTGGAATAAAGATCGTTTTATCGGTGACGTCATTTTGGATTCTACTCTTGTCAATGATAAAATAGTTGGTTTTGAAAATCACAATACACGTATTGAAATAGGTTCGTATGAACCATTGGGAATTGTGCAGTGTGGATGTGGTAATGATGGCATAAACGGTCGTGAGGGTGTTTGTTACAAAAATCTTATTGCGACATTTCTTCACGGACCCTTGCTTCCTAAAAATCCGTCTCTTGCTGATTATATTTTGTTTAAGGCGCTCGAAAGAAAAGGGGATTCAACACCATTTATCAGTATAGATGATACTGAGGAAAATGCTGCACGTGAATACATGTTGAAAAAAATTATGAAATGATAAATTTCTTGATGAATTTGTCAAATCCAATTGATTTTCTTGGCAAATTTTATCAAATATTATAATGAAAAATTATTGACAACAAAACATGTCTGTGATATAATCTTATGGTAACCGCGCAAAGATGGTCGCAAACTTGATTTTTATCAATACCTGACTTTGGCGAGATTGGATGAGGGAGGTGCTCAAACTATGTATGCAGTTATTGTAACAGGTGGCAAGCAGTACAAGGTTTCTGAAGGTGATGTTCTTTTCATCGAGAAGCTTGATGCTGCAGAAGGCGATACTGTTAAATTTGACAAGGTTCTTGCTATCGGCGGAGAAAAAACCGTTATTGGTACACCCGTTGTAGAAGGCGCAAGCGTTGAAGCAAAGGTTGTTGCAAACGGCAAGTCAAAGAAGATTATCGTTTTCAAATATAAGCCCAAAAAAGGCGAAAAGACCAAACAGGGTCACAGACAGCCTTATACAAAAATCCAGATTGAAAAAATCAATGGTTAATCATGATTAAGGTTGATATTTTCAAAAAAAACGGCAATATAGTCAAAATCGAAATGGATGGTCATTCCGGATATTCCGAAAGTGATGATATTGTTTGCGCATCCGCTTCATCAGTTGCATTTGCTATGGCTAACGGCATTGAAAATGTAGCTAATGTTAAGTTTGGATATGAAACGGGAGACGGATATCTTCTTATCGTGCTTCCCGATGACTTAAATAAAGACGAGCAGGATAGGACAAATGTTCTGACTGAAACCTTTGTTCTTTTTATAAAAGAACTTGAGAGTCAATATCCTGCAAATGTCCAGGTTACCGAATTGGAGGTGTAATTAATGTTTGTATTAAACATTCAGTTGTTTGCGCATAAAAAAGGTATGGGTTCTACCAAGAACGGCCGTGATTCTGAGTCCAAGAGACTTGGGGTGAAAAAAGGTGACGGTCAGTATGTTCTCTCCGGTAACATCCTTGTTAAACAGAGAGGAACAAAAATCCATCCCGGCATCAATGTTAAAAAAGGCAGCGACGATACACTCTTTGCCGTAGTTAACGGAAAAGTTAAGTTCGAAAGAGTCGGCAAAGACAAGAAACAGGTTAGCGTATACGAGATTGCTGAGTAATACATTGAATAATTAAAAATGAAATCTCAGGCGCGACTGCGCTTGAGATTTTCTTTTTGATTGACAAGCGTTTGTAATTTAGTATGAATGTTTTTCAATCAAAAAGAAATAATAGTATTTCAATCTTGAAGGAGGAATGTAACATGCTGGCAGATACAGCTAACATATTTGTTGAGGCAGGAAATGGTGGTCACGGTCTTGTTTCTTTTCATCGTGAAAAATATGTTGCCGCAGGCGGACCCGACGGTGGAGACGGAGGTCACGGTGGAGATGTTATTTTTGTTGTTGATGAAAAACTCAGCACACTTATGGATTTCAGATATCGTCGCCACTATAAGGCTCAAAATGGTGAAGATGGTAAAGCAGCAAAATCCAGCGGTAAAAACGGTCAGGATCTTATTGTCAAGGTTCCTGCAGGTACAATTATAAAAGATGCTGAAACAGGAAGAATTATAGCTGATATGAAGCAAATAGGTCAGGAGTTTATTGTTGCTAAAGGCGGTAACGGTGGTTGGGGTAATTGCCATTTTGCAACTGCAACACGTCAAATTCCTCGTTTTGCAAAAAGCGGTACCGAAGGCGAAAAACGAGAAATAATTATGGAACTTAAACTTCTCGCAGATGTTGGTCTTGTTGGATTTCCAAATGTAGGAAAATCGACATTGTTATCCGTGGTGAGTGATGCAAGACCCAAAATTGCAAATTATCATTTCACTACACTTGAACCTAATCTCGGCGTTGTTGACATGGGTATTGGCAGAAGCTTTGTAATGGCGGATATCCCCGGAATTATTGAAGGTGCAAGCGAGGGGATAGGTCTTGGACATGAGTTTCTTCGTCATGTAGAACGCACAAGACTTCTTATTCATGTTGTTGATGCATCCGGAATTGAGGGCAGAAATCCTATTGAAGATTTTGATCTTATTAATAAAGAAATTGAAATGTACAATCCTACACTTTCAAGTCGTACTCAAATCGTTGCCGCAAATAAAAGAGATCTTGTTTATGACACAGAAATATATGATACTTTTTGTGCTGAAATGGAAAAACGTGGGTATAAAGTTTTTCAAATTTCTGCTGCTACCAAATCCGGGGTTTCTGATCTGATGAATTATGTTGCATCGATTTTGGATGATATTCCGGTGCCGGTTTTATTTGAAGATAACGAAGAAATTAATATTATTTCATATGAGGAAGAGGCTCCATTTACTGTACGGGTTGATAATGGTGTATATATAGTAGAGGGGCGATGGCTTAAAAGACTGCTTGGTTCAACTAACTTTGAAGATAATGAGTCTCTTCAATATTTTCAAAATTCGCTTCGGAAGAAAGGTGTAATTAAAGCTCTTGAAAAACTCGGCATTAATGAAGGAGATCCTGTGCAGATGTATGAAGTTGAATTTGATTACATTAAATAAAAAGAGTTTAATGCTGTAAATTAGGGAAGATGTAATATCTTATTTTGTCCGGAGGTTTAATATGATAGACAAAATTATTAATTCAGTATATAAACACAGAGAAAAAATTCTCAAAGTTCTTGATTTCATGTGGGATAATCCTGAGTCGGGATTTCGTGAGTGGAAAGCAAATTCACTTATGATTGAAGAATTTGAAAAGCTTGGTTATGATCTTGTGAAAGCCGAAAATATTCCGGGTTTCTACACTGTTATTGACACCGGCAAACCCGGGCCTACGGTTCTTGTTATGGGCGAACTTGACGCGC
This sequence comes from Clostridia bacterium, assembly GCA_017416845.1. Lineage (GTDB taxonomy): Bacteria > Bacillota > Clostridia > UMGS1810 > UMGS1810 > RGIG1828. The sequence continues at coordinate 2,296 of JAFQBA010000131.1, read as the reverse complement.
TTTCCTGCCCAACCCATTTTCATGCTAATCCCGAAACAGGCATGGCTCATGCCTGTGGTCACAATGCTCAAAGTGCTGCACTTCTCGGTGTCGCCGCAGCTCTCAAAGAACCGGGCATTCTCGATGGTCTATGCGGCAAAATAAAGCTTTGCAGTGTTCCTGCCGAAGAAACAGGCGAACTTGAATTTCGAGCTCAACTGAAAAAAGACGGCATCATCAAAGAAATCAGCGGTAAAAGAGAATTTATATCAAGAGGATATTTTGATGATTGCGATATTGCTTTCCTTGTGCACACACTACCTGTTGACTACTATAGCGTAGACGGTAAAGCCGTTGGTGTTGTGGCAAAAAAAGCCACCTACAAAGGTGTTGCTTCTCATGCAGGAGCAAATCCTCACAAAGGCAAAAATGCCCTTTATGCGGCAACTCAGGGGCTTGCGGCAATAAATTCAATTAGAGAAACATTCCAGGAAAAAGATTACATAAGAGTCCATCCCATAATAACCGAGGGTGGGGGAGCAGTTAACACAATTCCCGACAGAGTTACAATTGAAAGCTATGTCCGCGGTCTCAACTATGATGCCCTCAAAGATGCCAATGACAGGGTTAACCGCGCCCTTTGCGGAAGTGCGGTATCGCTTGGCTGTGAAATTGAAATTGAAGATATGGCAGGCTCGTCACCGCTCATTGAAAACGAAGATTTTGCAAATCTCGCAGGCGAAGCAATTAAATTACTTAAACCCGATGCAAAATTCTATTTCTTCAACAAAATCGACACCGGAAGCACCGACATGGGTGATGTTTCATGTCTCATGCCGGTTATTCATCCCTATATTCCCGGTGCATCGGGCAGGGGACATGGCAAGGACTATGAAATTTCCGACCCCGATACAGCATGCTGCATGTCCGCAAAATGGCAGATTATGATAATCAGACTTCTTTTGGAAAATGATGCGGTGCGAGCAATGAAAATTATTGACGAATTTGAACCGCGGTTTTCAAACCGCGTGGAATATCTCGCCGCCCATGACTCACTTTCATCATCGGGAGACAGGGTGTTTTACGGAGAAGACGGAAAAATAACAATTGACATTTAATAAATGAGGAGAACGATATGAGAAAATATTTATTACCCAAAGACGGCACATTCTACAAGGCAAATCTTCACTGTCATTCATCTGTTTCCGACGGAAAGCTTACCCCCGAAGAGTTGAAAAAAGCATATATGGATAAAGGCTATTCAATCATTGCCTACACCGACCACGATGTTTTGATTGATCAACAGCACCTCACAGACGACAAATTCCTTGCGTTAAACGGTTATGAAATGGAAGTAAACGAACAGAGTGCAAAGGCTTTTTACGCTAAAAAAACCTGCCATATGTGCCTTGTTGCTTTAAAACCCGACAATCTGACAATGGTTTGCCATCATCGTTCTTTAAAATATATTTTTGCAAATGCGGTAAATTATGTGGATCAGCTTAAATTTGACGAATCCGCTCCTGATTTTGAACGCTATTACACACCGGAATGCATCAGCGAAATGATGAAAATGGGCAGAGACAACGGTTTTTTTGTTACTTACAATCATCCGGGATGGTCAATGGAAAATTATGAGCAGTATTCAAAATATGAAAATATGCACGCAATGGAAATCTGCAATTTTGGCTGTGTTGTTGAAGGATTCACCGATTACAACGAAAAAGAATATGACCAGATTCTGCAAACCGGCAAAAGAATATATTGTATATCAACAGATGACAACCACAACCGCCGTGAGCCCGATTCCAAGGGCTATGATTCTTTCGGCGGATTTACCATGATTAAGGCAGACAAGCTTGAATATGAAACAATCACCGATGCACTTCTTGAAGGTAATTTTTATGCTTCCCAGGCTCCGGAGATTTACGAGCTGTGGTTTGAAGACGGAAAGGTATTTATAAAATGCTCCGAGGCATATTCCGTAACAGTTAATACCGGAAGAAGAAGTACATATATCAAATTTGCCGAAAACGGTGAAAAGCTTACGGAGGCTTCGTTTGAAATAAAGCCCGAAGATATATATGTAAGAATAACGGTTACCGACAAAAACGGCCTGCACGCCAACACAAATGCATATTTCACTGATGAGTTGTTTTAAACAATTCAAAAAGGTAATGTAAAAAAACTCCAGACCGCAAAAAGGCAGAAATAATAAGCAATACAGAGTATTAATTAGCCTATAAATCATATGATTTTACTACAAATGTTGAAAAACATCTGTTTCAAGATGTTTTTCTTCAATTATATGCCTTTT
>JAFQBA010000130.1 GCA_017416845.1 Clostridia bacterium | reverse complement strand
TACACCTCATCAGTCAAGCTTAGCTTGACAGCTTCTCCTCGAGGAGAAGCCTCACGCTTTAGCATAATTTCATCAATAGATAACACGGCGTGCCGAGGTCGACACGCCCTACGATGCACATTCCAACTTCAAACTCCCCGACAAACCCCAATTTATCCCGGTTAAAATATAACTAAAATTTAAATGAAAGGAATTTTTAATAATGGACGTTAACACAACCGTACCCGAAAGAAGAGTTAAACTTGAAAAATATGAATGGTCAAATATGTGGTGGGATGAACCCGAGATGGAAGGCAGACGTGTGCTTCTTGTAGGCGATTCAATCACAAACGGTTACTCCCCTGCCCTTAAAAAAATTATGCCTCCCGATATTTACATAGACAAATATGTAACATCGAGGGCACTGGACAACCCAAGCTTTTTAAAAGAGCTGACCTATGTACTGACACAAGGCAAATATGAAGTTATTCATTTTAACAACGGTCTCCACGGCAGTCTTGACAAAGAGCTTTTTAAAAAGTGCTACGAAGAAGTTATAAAGTATCTTTTGAGCCTTGAAAATTCTCCCAAAATCATTATCTCCGGCACAACACCCGTTGTTGTTACAGACAAGCCAAATGAATACACGCCATTTAACGCAAAATCAATCGAAAGAGACTCCGTTGCAAAGGAAATCGCCGAAAAATACGGACTTATGTATGAAAATCTCTACAGCCTTGTGGACGGAATTGAAGGAATAAGAGCTCACGACCCATTCCACTACAACGAAAAGGGCTGTGAAATTCTTGCAAATGCAGTATGTGAAAATCTCAAAAAAGTTTTAGATTTATAAAACGGAGGAATTAAAATGTTTACACCCGACACCGTTTCCACCCTGTATGTATCAAAAAAATACGGAAACGACAAAAGCAATTTCGGTTACAGTTCTGAGAGCACCTTTCTTGGCGAAGGCCCCCTTGCATCAATTGAAAAGGCTCTTTTATGCGTGGCAGAGCTTCGTGACGGCGGTCACAATCAGCCAATAACAATTTGTCTTATGGATGAATTGTATGAACTTTCAAAACCAATTGTGCTGAAACCAAAAATGCATTCCGTTACCATAAAGCCCATGAGCGAAACCATCATCAGCGGCGGATTTAAAATAAAAGGCTTTAAAGAAGATGTGTTCAACGGCAAAAAATGCTTTAGTGCCCACGTGCCGGAAATAGAATCGGAGGGTCTTTGGTTTACAGACCTTTATGTTGACGGCGAAAGGGCGCAATTTACCAAGTATCCAAAAGACGGTACTCTTGACCCCGAATATGTTGAAAACAACAAAACCGGACTTTACGAATCAAGCTCCTGGTTTGTGGCAAGAAAAGAAGATGTCAAAATAATTTCGGGTTTTAAAAATTTCGGTGACTGTTTTATTAGCTACAACCACTACTGGATTGACGAGCACACCCCCATAAAAAGCTATGATCTTGAATCGGGCAAAATCGAATTTGAATATACCTCAAGATTCTCTCTTTCGTCAAAGCATCCCCGAAGTGCACTTCACTACATAATCGAAAATGTGGCAGAGAGCTTTGAAAATCCCAATGAATGGTATCTTGACCGTGAAACTTCAACTGTATATTACATTCCCCGAAATGATGATATGACACCCGAGGGTATATGTGCGATTGCTCCCCTTACCGACAAGCTTATGATTTTTGAAGGCAACAAAAATTTCAAGCTTGAAAATGTTCACCTTGAAAACCTGGAATTTGCCTACACTAAAGGCGATTACCGAAGCAGATGGATTGAAAACGGAGAAGAAAAGTTTTACGCATCCGATGAACAGTCGGTCAATCGTGCTCACGGTTCGGTTGAACTTTTCCACACACGAAACTGCTACATTGAAAACTGTACTTTCCATTCTCTCGGTGTTCACGCTCTTACCGTAAACAACGGATGCACGGGAACCAAAATAAACTCCAACTACATTTATGACATAGGTGCCGGCGGCATAAAAATTGGCGGTGAGGGATATGTGAGAGACGAAAACGGCAACAGCACTCTCGATCCCCTCAACCAGAACAGTCAAAACACAATAAAGAACAATCGCATTGACCGATGCGGCAGAAGATATTTTGCGGGTTGCGGAATCCTTGTTAAACATTCCTTTGACAACTACATCGCTCACAACGAAATATCCAACCTTTACTACACCGGAATTTCCGTAGGTTGGGTATGGGGCTATGGAGACAGTGTCACAAGAGACAACCTCATTGAGAAAAATCTTATCTACAATCTTGGAAGCGGAGTGCTTTCCGATATGGGCGGAATCTACACCCTCGGAAAACAACCGGGTACAGTTATCAGAGGAAACATTGTTCACGATGTATCCTGCTTTGACTACGGTGCATGGGGCATATATCCCGACGAAGGCACAAGCTGTGTTATCATAGAAAACAATCTTTGCTACAACCTCGGCAAAAACGCCTTCCATCAACACTACGGAAGAATGAACACCGTGAGAAACAATATTTTTGTTAAAGCGGCAAACAGCCCTGTTGCCATAACGGCAAATTACATAAACAACTATGCAATATTTGAACGCAACATCATTGTTAGCGAGGGACAGTCAATATACAAAACCATGTATAACGATGCCGAATCTGCTCCAAATCAGATTGTATCATACAACAACCTCATTTTTGACACAAAAGGAAAAGCTTCTGCAATAGGAAAAGATGTGAAAGTGAGCCTTGATGAATTCCAAACTCTGTACGGAAAAGAAAAATATTCAATTGAGGCAGACCCCCTATTTGTAGATTATGAAAACAACGATTTTCGCCTGAAGCCCGATTCACCCGCCTATGACATAGGCTTTGTTGACATTGATTTTTCGGACGTGGGCATAATGAAAGGTAAAAAAGAATGAGTAAATGTACTGATTTAAAAATTCATAAAATTCCGGTTTTTGCACCGGTTTCAAAGGACTACTATGTGGAAATTGAAGGACAACCGGCAGATGTTTTGCCCGTGACGGTTTCATCAAAGCCAACAAATGAGCTCTACCGCGGAACTCAAAGAGACATAGAAGAAACCGAGCAGGCATCTATTGTCAAATTTGATTTTGAGGGGACCGTAAAGCTTCGCATTGTTTGTGCGTGGGAGATTTTCTATGCAAGAGTTTTGCCTCTTTCAAAGGGCATTGTTCCCGTGAGAGGCGAAAAAAATAAAGGTGATGAGGTGAGCTTTGAAATTTCCGAGCCGGGGCAGTATGTTCTTGAAATAAACGGACTTCATAAACCCCTGCACATTTTGGCAAACCCAACAGAAAAAGACGTGCCGAATCCCGATGTCTCGAATGTACAAAGCTTTATACCCGATGAAAAGCTCTATTTTCCCGGTAACTTTACAGGCAATGCGAAAACTCTCCCTGAAGGCAAGGACACAATGTATTTCGGTCCCGGAATTCATATGCCCTATCTCATAAGCCTTAAAAGCAATCAGTCACTCTACATTGACAGCGGTGCCATTGTGTACGGAACAATTTTGGTCGAAGACTGCGAAAATGTGAAAATATACGGCAGAGGAATTTTAAGCGGAGAACGCTTTGACCGTCAGAATCACAAAACGGGACTTACCCATACAATTCTGATTGCAAACTCAAACAACGTTACCGTTGAGGGATTAACAATTCTTGACTCTGTAATATACAATCTTTCCGTGGCAGGCGGAAGCAACATAAACATTGACAACGTCAAGATTTTTTCATGGAGAAGAAACTCTGACGGCATCGACATTCACAACACAAGCCATGTTGCAATAAGAAACTCTTTTATAAGAGCCTTTGACGATTCAATCGTCATAAAAGGGCAACGAACATTTGGAAAATATTCAACCAATCACGCCCCCACAGCCAATATTCTGGTCGAAAAATGCACCATCTGGGGCGATTGGGGCAGAGGGGTTGAATTTGGTGCAGAAACCTCTGCCGAGAAAATGTGTGATGTTATTATCCGCGACTGCGACATTGTACATTTTGCCTTTGTGGCTTGTGACATTCAAGCATGCGGTGATGCTCCGATTTCAGATGTGCTGTTTGAAAACATCAGAGTGGGCGACCCCGTAGATTCTCTCATCCACCCGAGGCTCATTGAGATTTTTATAAGAAATATGCTCTGGCTAAAAGGCGAAGAGCTGGGGTCTGTTAAAAACATTACCTACCGTAACATTTCCTACAACGGTCTTGTTATCTGCCCATGCCGTTTTATCGGGCAAAGCGGTGAGCATGACATTTCAGACGTTCATCTTGAAAACATCACCTTAAACGGCAGACTTTTAGAGAGCGAAGATGACCTTATTTCACCAATGATTGTAAATGAATTTGCCAATGACATTACCCTGAACGGCAAAGCAGTTGACAAGTCAAAATGCCGTTTTGAAACCGAAGATGACACCACAAAAAACTATCTTGTGGGAAACGGTGCATTTATAGTTATATAAGAGGAGAAATTACAATGAGCTATCAAATACACAGATTTTCAATCCCCGTCAATTGTTATCTGCCAAATGACGAACTTGAAACCGACAAACAGCAGGATTTTGAAGAGCTATACGAAGACCACGCTTTTCTGATTTTGCCCGAAAGCTACACCCAAGACGGCAAAGCCACACGGCTTGTAATAAACTGTCACGGTGCAGGCGGAACGGTTACAACCGATGATTCACAAGTGGAGCATCAGATTCTCACCGGGTATCTTGTGGCAAACGGTTATGCGATTATGGATGTAAACGGACTTCCAAATGAATATGCCGAAAAAATGAATATTGATATTCGCAACAACATCGGAAGCCCCATTGCAATAAGAAGCTATGTTAAAGCCTATCACTACTGCATGGAAAACTTTAACCTCCTGCCCGATGTGTTTGTTCACGGTGGTTCAATGGGCGGAATAAGCAGCACAAACCTTGTGCTTTCGGGTCAGATTCCCGTTATTGCACATTCATCTTTCTGCCCTGTGCTCGACACCTATAATCAGATTTTTCTTCATCCGTGGAGTGACGGGCTTCCAAAGTTTGCCCTTGGCATAATCTACGGTCTCGACAAAGACGAAAACGGCGAATACATATATGATGAAAGTAAAATTGCAGGCTACAACCCGGCAAAAAACAAAAAAATTGAAAGCTACCCCGTGCCGGTGAAATTCTGGCACTGCATAGATGACGGCACTGTTCCATTTGAGGTGAGCCAAAAATTTGTTGACACAATAAGAGAAAACGGCGGCAGGGCACACCTCAGGGCTTTCCCCTATGGCGGACACGAACCCCAGCTTGTGGGAGAGCCAATTAAAAATCCGTCGGGCATTGATGTGTTCGGCGGCGAAAAACTCGGCATTTTGCCTGCTGTTGAAGAGGTTTTTATTTGGATAAGGAATTTTAGTTGAATTTGGGTTTATCGAGCTGTTTAACACAAGGGCGTGAGGCGGCACTGTCCACAATAATGACGGCTTTTGCAAATTGGAGGACAGCGGGGGACGTACACGAAGCGGCTTAGCGATTTTTGCGGTGCCAGTTCGTGTACGTCCCCACGACTG
>JAFQBA010000129.1 GCA_017416845.1 Clostridia bacterium | reverse complement strand
TACACCTCATCAGTCAAGCTTAGCTTGACAGCTTCTCCTCGAGGAGAAGCCTCACGCTTTAGCATAATTTCATCAATAGATAACACGGCGTGCCGAGGTCGACACGCCCTACGATGCACATTCCAACTTCAAACTCCCCGATAAACCCCCAATTTATGTCTTAGATTAATGAGTTAACGCATAATGAATGCCAAATAAACTCCCCGTTCCGTCTTATTTGGCATTCACTATCCGTTAACAGGGATAGGTGAATGAATATCCTGTAAGGATTATTATTCATCAAAAAATAAAAAGGAAGGAAAAGTATTATGAAAAAAGTATTTTCACTTGTGCTTGCACTTACAATGATTGCATCGCTTTTTGCAGGGCTTGCCGTTGTAAATGTATCTGCACATCAAAACTACTCCATGGAAACAATCACCTTTGATGAAACAGATTCAAACAATTCCACCGGCTATAAATACGGCACAGGCAACATCGATGTTGCCGAAGGTGGTACCTACAAAAATATATCATCGGTTAACTATGGTGCAGGAACCTTCAGCGGAGGTCTTTCAAGCACAAAATACACCTACGTAGATGTTAAAACCGCTCCCGATGACCGCTATGGCAAGAGCCTTTATTACTACGAATGGTATGAAGACGGTGCTAACAAGCCCTATGTTCAGGCTCCCGTTGTTGCAAACGTTGTAAAAGACAGCGCTGATCAGGGACTCACCGGCACAGTTAAAATGACCGCTTCTCTCTACACCGAGAAAAATACAGCAGACATCTACTGCCAGAGAGCTATTAAACTCAGAACAACAACTCAAAACGGTTACAAAGAATCTTTCCCCGTTTTGTTCAGCCACGAAGCAAGCAAAGGAATTTCCGTTTTCGGAAAGGCTTCCGGCAAATCCTTCAAAGCCGACACATGGTATGATATGGACATCACCTACAACACAGAAAACAGTCAGTATCATGTTATAGTTTTTGAAGATGGCGAAGAATATATTAATATGATGGGAACATCGGCAACTCCTCTCAAAAACATCGGCACAATGTATCTCTATCATTCAACTCAGGATGCTTCCAGAAACCACCTCAAAATATATTGGGATAACGTAAGCATCAACTCTGCCGACAAGTTTGAAATTTCCGAAGACGACGCATATCCTGTTATGGATTTTGAAAATCTCAAAGATCAGGAAGCCGGAAAAGCATCGGCTGAAGGTCTTCCCTCAACTTATAGCTATAGCTTCGGTTATCAGGGTAACCCCGAGCTCACTGTTTTCAAAGCTCTTGAAACCGACAAAGGCACAAGTGCATGCGTGTTCGGTCCTGCATATCCCGGTGCTTCCAATACAAACATCGTCTTAAACAGATACCGCTATGCTCAGATGTCCTTCAGACCCTCGGCACTTCCTCAGTTCCACCTCAAAACCTCGGTTAAGTTTAAAAATACCTTCCTTTCAGGTATCTATCTCAACGACCAGGGTGCTTCTGAAATCATGTTCTACGGCGGAATAAAAGCCTTTGGTCAGACATTGTTCGATAGCTATGACACAACCGGCAATGTCTGGTATGACATCGACCTTATCATGGATACCGAAACAGGCTTCTATGATCTCACAATCGTTAAAACAGACGACAACACCACAAAACGCATCACAGGCTTCCAGACAAAATATACCACTCCCATAACCGCAGTTAAATTCGGTCACGACCGTGGCGGTGAAACAGCTAAAACTCTTGTAAACGAATCATTCTTCTGGATTGATAATCTCTATCTTGGCAACTATGGCGTTGACGATGTTGACTCCGACTACACGGTAGATTTTGAAGACGGTATCTATTCTTCAAACTACAGCCTCAAATACACCGGCATCCCCATGGAAAACCTCACTGCAACAACAGGTGAGCTTGGCGATGTAAACATCGACTTTGACACAGCAGACACCTCAGCAGAAGGCTTTAATCCCGATGCGGTAGACAGCTTTGCAATTCCCTTTATTGATGATAAGCCCGGCTACACCATCACTGCGAAATTCAAACTCGAAGACCTCAACTCCGACAAGTATGTGTATTTTGGTAACCTGCCTATTTTGCAGATACTCACCACAGGTCAGGTTAAGTGTAACCAGTCTGCAAGACCTATAACCGAAGGTTATCTCATTGTCGGTAATGAATACACCATTACCCACACAATGCAGCCCGGATGTTCAAACTCATCAACATATGTAACAGGTGTGATGAATGTAAACGGTACAGAAAAAGAATCCAAAGCAGGCTATGGTCAGGGCAGACCCTCAGGTCCATGGGATCCCTTCAAGATTGTTGTAAAACCCACAGGGGTTGCCGACACCCTCAGCACACTTACACTTTCCGACATTCTTGTTGATGTGAAATATGCTACCGCAAATTCCAAAAACTTCAAAATTGAATCTTTGGAAAATGCACAGCCCGAAACTTCAATCTTCCTTCCTCACGATAAGGCAGGATCCGGTTATCTCTACACTGCAGAGCTTGTATTCGCAGACTTTAACACCGACCGTGAAATCAAAATAGGGGATAACGTGATTGCAACAATCGATCAGACCGGTACTCTCACCCTGGGTGATGAAATGGCTACTCTGGAAGAAGGCATAACCTACAAGCTTTCAATTGATGCAACTCATGGCGAAACATCAACTGCCGTTGTGACACTCGGCGTAGCATCTGCAACAGTTGCCGCTTCTCCCTACATTTCATTCACACAGACCAAGGGCGCATCTCTTATGACTCTTGACAATGTTCACTATGTTGCAAAGATTCCCTTTGAAATTACAAGCAGTGAAGTTATAAACGACCATAACGTCGATGAAGATGTACAGGTTAGTTTCTCAACTGCACTTGCAGACACAGTTACAAAGGAAAACATCAAGATATACAAGCCCGCAGGTCTTTTGAACGATACTGTTCTTGTTGCAGATTATGATGTAACCTTTGCAGAGGACAGAAAATCAATTGCAATAAGCTTTGACAAAGAAAAATCCGCACACTATCACATTGCAATTGAAGCAACCGACATTTTCGGTGCAGCCCTTTCCGATTATGTTGAAGTAAACACCGAGCTTCTCACTCAGATTGCAGACCCAATCAAATTCACCGATGCTCAGGGCACCGTTCTCACAACCCTTGCAAGCGGTGAAATCACAGCATCAACCAAAATCTCCTCCGGTGACGGAGAAGCCTATGGTGCAAATATGTGGATAGCTCTTTATGACCAGAACAAAAATCTTAAACAAATCAAACTCACTCCCGTTGAATTTGGTGCAACCGAAACAGAAGTTAAAGCATCTGTAAATGTTCCCGATGATGGCAAAGCATACTTTGTAAAAGCCGGAATTGTAATGCCCAACCTCAGACCCATAGTGTTTGGCAAAATTCACACTCAGGTTATTATCTTGAGACTTGATGACCTTAAAGTCGGAACCGTTGATACATATTCATCCCTCGCATCCTGGGCTGACGAAGAAGATGTTGACCTTTCAATCGGTATGGTTTGTAACTCAATCGATGAAGAAAATGATGCCTACATTCAGGCAGTTAAAGATATGGTGAACACAGGCAATGTTGAAATCTGGTGCCACGGTTATGATCACTCCTATCACGAAGGAACCGGTGCCACAGCAGAGTTCTACCAGCAGACACCCGAATATCAGGCGGAAATTCTTGAAAAATGCTATGACCACGTGTATGAAAAAACCGACGGTGTTTTAAAACTTTCCTGCCTTGGAACTCCTTCCGGTGCAATGGATGAAGACACCTTCAGAGCTCTTGAAATTGTTCCGGAGTTTGTGGTAAACTTCGGAAGTGCTTCCGTTCCCTATGACGGCGACGGATTTATGAATTTAACCAATTCTCTCTGGATGGAACCTTCAACCGGAAAACTCAATACCCTCGATACTCTCAAAGGCTTCTATGATAACCGCACCGTTGGCAAAGAGTATATGATTTTTGGTTGTCACGCAGGTTACTTCAGTGATGAAGATATTCAAACTTTAAAAGATTTTGCAGAATATCTCAAAACCAAAGACCTTGCATTCATGACCCCCACCGAGTATTACTATTTTGTGAACTAAGATTCCTTATGCTCCGCTAAAGGCTTCCCCGATATGGGGAAGCCGGCGGTGAGCACTAAAAGCTTCTCGTGTTTAGGCAATACTTTCAACTTGATAACCGATAAATAAGATGGGGTATATCAATGAGATGAAAGTAGGCTGATGTGTGAGGCTTCCCCCCGGTGGGGAAGCTGTCACCGTAAGGTGACTGATGAGGGGAAATAACATGGAAACAAATAAACATAACATATTAATAAGAAATGCACGAATATTAAGAAATCAAATGACAAAAGAAGAAAAACATCTTTGGTACGATTTTTTGAAGACATTGCCTGTAAGTGTGTATAGGCAAAAGAATATAGGAAGTTATATTGTCGATTTTTACATAGCATCGCTGAAAATAGTTATTGAACTCGATGGTTCTCAACATTATGAAGAAGCAAACAGAGAAAAGGATATCGAAAGAGATGCTTTTATGAATTCTCAAGGCATAAAAGTTTTAAGATATTCAAATTTCGATATAAACAATCATTTTGACAGAGTATGTGCAGACATATATAATGAATTGAAAGGGTATATAGAATGAGGAATTATTTTTAATCCCCTCATCAGTCTGCTTACGCAGACAGCTTCCCCACCGGGGGGAAGCCTTACGCTTTAGCATCATTTGTTCTTAGCCTGATAAACTTCAATTTATGTCTTAAGTTAATGAGTTAACGCATAATGAATGCCAAATAAAATACATATTTATTTGTCATCCATTATCTGTTAAATCAGATAAAAACAACACTCGGAAAGGACGGAAAAGTTTATGAAAAAAGTATTTTCTCTTGTGCTTACACTTGCAATGCTTGTATCGGTTATATCAAGCATCTCCTTTGTAAATGTATCGGCACACCAGAACTACCAAATGGACACCATCACCTTTGATGAAGAATCCGCAACAAACGCTACCGGCTATAAATATGGCACAGGTAACGCCACCACCGAATCAACCTACAAAAACATCGAACAAAGCTTCGACGGCGGTACATTCACAGCATTCCACAATGCAAAGTATTACTACAACGATGTAGCCCAGGCTCCCGACAATCGCTACGGCAAGAGCCTTCTTGTTCGTGAATATTGGGAGGAAGGTGCAAAAACACAGTATGTTCAGACCACAGTTGCACCCAACCGCACCCTCTATGGCACAATCAATGCCAAAGCTTCAATCTACACCAAAAAGAATGCCAACGACAACTACATTCAAAGAGCCATCACCTTCAGAACAGAAGTTGTTGACGGTTCCTACACCAACAAGCAGGCAGTTCTTTTCTCACACTCAGGCAAAGGAATTTCTGTTTTCGGCAAGGCAACCGGCAAAGAATATAAAACCGATGTGTGGTATGACATCGACATCACCTATAATATTGATAATCAGCAATATCATGTTGTGATTTTCGAAGACGGAAAAGAATATATCAATGTTATGGGAACAGATTCCGAAACCAAAATTTCCAACATTGCAACAATGATTCTCTACCACTCCACAACAGATTCAAGCAGAAATGACATCTGGGTATATTGGGATAATGTTTCAATCAACTCTGCCTACAAATTTGAAATTCCTCAAACCGCTCTTTATCCCACAATGACCTTTGACGGACTTAAAGATCAGGAAAAAGGAAAACAGACAGCAGAAGGTCTTCCCTCAACCTATACCTACCGTTTTGGCTATCAGGGCAACACAAATCTCCCCGTATTCAAAGCTCTTGAAACCGACAAAGGCACAAGTGCTTGTGTATACGGCCCTGCATTACCGGACGAACTTGCAGCCGGCACTGCCGATGGTCAGTACCGTTATCCTCAGTGGATAATTTATACCAACCAGGCTCAGTTCCACTTAAAGACCTCCGTTAGATTTAAAAACACCAAGCTTGCCGGTATCTATTTAAACGGTCAGTCGGGTGCAGAAATCATGTTCTACGGCGGCATCAAAGCTTTTGGACAGACATTGTTCGATAGCTACGATACCACCGGTAATGTGTGGTATGACATAGACCTCATCATGGACACATCAACAGGCTACTATGAGCTTACTGTTGTTAAAACCGATGATAACACCACAAAAACAATTGCCGGCTTCCAGACAAAATATCTCAGCCCCATAACCGATGTTAAATTTGGTCACGACAGAGGAGCAGCAACCGAAGCTACCAGAACAAGCGAATCCTTCATGTGGATTGACGACCTCTTTGTCGGAAACTATGGTGTTGATGATGTAGAATCGCAGTATACCTATGACTTTGAAGACGGTGTATATCCTGCAGGCTATGCTGTTTCCTACACAGGCATCCCCATGGAAGCTCTGAGTGCAAAAGCAGGGGAGAAGGGCGATGTAAACATCGACTTCGATACCGCAGACACAACTGCACAAGGCTTTAATCCCGATGCAGTAGACAGCTTTGCAATTCCCTTTATCAACGACAAACCTTACTATAAGATTACTGCAAAATTCACACTTGAAGACCTTAACTCCAGCAAGCTCATATACTTCGGTAATCTTCCCATATTGGAAATCCCCACCACAGGCAATGTTAAATGTAACCAGTCTGCAAGAGGTAAAATTGCAGTTGTTGGCAATGAATACACTCTTACCCACGAAATGCAGCCCGGTTGCACAGTTTCAAAAACTTCTCTCACAGGTGTGTTTGCAGACAAAGCAGACGTTCAGACAATTGCCTACGGTGCAGGAAGACCCTCAGGTCCCTACAATCCATTCAAGATTGTTGTAAAACCCACGGGAGCTGCCGAAACCTACAGTGCACTCACCCTTTCGGATATTTTGATTGATGTTGACTACAAAACTTCATCAACAAAGAATTTCAGAATTGAGTCACTTGCAACAAACGGTGTTGAAACTTCAATCTTCCTGCCTCACGACAAGGCAAGCTCGGGCTACATCTACAGTGCAGACCTTGCATTTAATAACTTTGATGTTGAAAGAACAATCAAAATCGGTGACAACACAGTTGCCACAATAGATACACTGGGTAATCTTCAGATTGGCGATGAAATGGCATTGCTTGAAGCAGACACGGTATATGAGTTCAAAATCAACGCAACTCATGGTGAAACTTCAACCGCAGTTGTAAGCATGGCAAACATAAGCTCAGCAATCAATGCAAGTCCCTACATCGACATCACACAGTCTGCAGGTGCAAGCCTTATGACAATAGACAATGTGAAATACGAATCAAAGATTCCCCTTGTAATAACAAACGAAATTCCAAGAGAAGGTTTTAATGTATTCGACGATGTTGTTGTTGAGTTCTCCACAAGGCTCGCCTCATTCACCGAAGACATGGTAAAGGTTTACAAACCCTTCGGTGCATTAAATGAAAGCTCCGAAATTACCGAAAAAACCGTTGAGCTTTCCGAAGACGGAAAGAGCATCTCGATCTCCTTCGAAAAAGATGACCTTTCTCACTATCACATAGCTCTCCAAGGTCTCACCGATGTATACGGCAACACTCTCACCGATGTTGTTGAATTTACCACAAAGCTTCCCGACCTTGTTCTCACAAGACCCAGCTTCTGGCGTATGAACGGTGAAACAAAAGAAGTGCTCAATCTTCTCACTCCCGGTGAGGTTAATGTTTCTGTAAAGGCAAATGCCTACAACGACACCGACTTTGATATGCTCTTTGCAGCAGCAATGTACAATAAAGGTGTTCTTGTTGACGTAAAAGCAACAAGCGTTACAGTTACCGAAGAAGGTGTAACACCAACAGTTAAGCTCACAGTTCCCGATGACGGAAAGTTCTATGAAATCAAAACATTTACTTTCCGCAAGGAAAACATGAAACCCCTTGGCAAAACTGCTCTCTTGAACTTCACAACAGATCAGCCCATTGCCATCATCAAGCTCGATGACTACGGTCAGACGGCTCACCAGCCTTGCTGGGATTCAATAGCAAAATATGCAGAGGAAAACAACTTCAAAATGTGCTTCGGTCTTATGGGTTACACCCTCAACAACAATCCCGACCAGCAGAAAGCTGCTGCGGCAATTGCAAACTCACCCATGATTGAAATGTGGTGTCACGCATATAACTGGCAAAACGACAGACTCACCTCATCAGATCCCGAGGTTCAGGCTGTTGAATTTGCAGAAAGTAACCGTGTTGCAAAAGAAGCAGGCTTTGAAATGACTTCGTTCTGTCCTCCCTCCGGTGCTATGAATGAGCTTACAGTTCAGGTTATGACAGAGCGTTTCCCTAACTACAATCTCATTATGTGTCGTAAAGATACTGCAAATGCATATGCAGAAAAGTATCCAAGCATTTTCTTCATGTGGAGAAGTATTACGGTTGAAAGCGTTGCAACAGGTACAACCGATGCTGTTGAAGACCTCAAAGCAAGATGGAACGCCGAAAAAGAAAAGGGCGCACCTTATCTTATGATTCAGGCTCATCCCTCGGGTTGGGATACAAACACCGATTCCCGTGACAGATATTATGAATTTATCAACTGGCTCAAAGACCAGGGCGTTGTATTTATGACACCATCCGAATATCTTGAATATTCCAAGAGCTGATTAGATTTTGAATATCCTGAAATTCAAAAAACAAAATTAAATAACGAATTAGCATTTATTATATATTAACTGCATTGCAGTAAATATAAATTTTGGGACCAAATGAATAGGGGAGCCTAATCCCTATTCCCCAATCCCTAATCATTATGAAGAAAGGAAATGATTTTATGAAAGCAAAAAAACTTTTGAGTGTAATCTTGTCACTTACACTCATCATCTCTTGTTTTGCATCTTTGTCGATAGTTGAGGTATCGGCGCATCAGAACGCATATTCCGGTTCTGACTTTGAAAACATCAGGATGTATAACCCCACAAGCAAACAATGGGAAACACTCACTGATGTTCAGACAATTCCCACCAAAGAAGAATCAATCTCAAACGGAAAAGTTGTATCTCAGGCAAGAAGATTCAACGGCGGCGGTCTCGACTTTGACGGAACAAGTGCTTCGGCTTTTGCAGGTGCCAATTATGAATATGCTCCTGCAAATGTTGAAAAGTACGGCAAGGTTCTCAGATACTACTGCATGAAGGACTGGACAGTAGATGGTGTGGACTATGCTCCCACCACATCAAAATATTTCCAGTATTCAATTAGTCCCGGAAAAACCTATACAGGATCTGTTTCCATCAAAGCTTCCTTCTATCACAACACTAACCACTACAGAACCCTCCGCGTTCACGGCTCAGGTTCAAGCTCCAACCAGACTATTCGTTTCAACGAAAGCGGAGGCAGTATCGATGTGTTTGCCGGAGCCGGAAGAATTAACAAAAAATGGTCAGCAAACAAGTGGTATGATGTTGAACTTAAGTTTAACATAGATTCAAAATACTATGAATTTGTAGTATACGAAGACGGCGCACTCTTTGGTGAAATCAGCGGAAATTACGCTGCTTCTCCTTACAAAAACATTACCGGTTTTGATGTGTTCTTCAACAACACCATGAACACAATTGCCAACAATCGTGACCAGATAACATGGCTTGATAATCTCTCGATTTCATCAATAAACAAGCTTGAGCCTCCTTCAGTCGACAACAAAATCATCTACGATTTTGAAGACTTCAAAGGTCAGAGTTCAACCACATCTCAGACAGCAGGTATGCCTTCAACTTCCCAAGGACAATGGGCTGCAGGTTATTCCGGCTACACAGGTCTCATAAATGCTAAAGCTGTTCAGGATGAAAACAGCGATAGTTGCGAGGTTGACATCGACCAGGGTACAAGCGTTATGCTCTACTCCCCTGCATATGATAAGTCATTGGGACTTAACCAGCAATACTTCCAGTACACTCAGCTTAAATACGCTCTTCCCAACAAATATGTTCCCGACAGATATCGTGTGAGTTGGGATGTTAAGATGACCAAGCCCTATTCACAGCAGTTCAATCTTTTCAGCTCCAATCTGGTGATGGTAAGCTTTTCTCCAACCGAAATAACCTGTGCAGGCAAAAAGGTGAATTTCACAGCAAACAACTATGACTGGTTCAACATGGATTTAATTGTTGATGCTGAAACCGGATGGTATCAGTTCACCGTTAAAAACCTCACATCACCTTCGCAGGCACCTGTAACCGTGACAGGTTATTATCCCAACATAATTTCTGTATGGGATTCTATACCAACTTCAAGCTCATTACCCGGATCATATTTCCAGATGAACACACCTGCAGAAAAGAAAGAAGATTACTATGTTCTCTTTGATAACATTTACTTTGGAGAATATTTTGAAAACGAAGTTCCTGCATCAACTGTTCACGACTTCAATGGAACAACAGCTAACCCCGAATGGTATCAGACTTCATATTCCGGCGAAGTAACAGTTGATGATGTGACAGTTTCTGCAGATTCAACCAAAGATGCTACATACACAATTATGCCTCCTCACCCCGATGCTTCCTACACCTTTGTTGCAACAGTAAATGTCCCCGAATTCAATTCTTTCAAAAAGCTTGACATCGACGGAATGAGAAGCTTCGAAATTTATGGAGATGATGCCGGTAGCAATGCACGCAAATTCCGTGTAATGACAGCTGTAAGAAGTGCACTTGAGCCCGACACTGACTATGTTCTCAAAATCACTGTTCCAAACGACAAGCTTAAGGCAAAATCCACTGCAGCACTTTACAAAGCTGATGGAACAACACTCATCGGTTCATATACAGGACAGTTTAAAAACAACTCAGGTATCGTAATCAATGTTGCAAAATCAACAGTTGAAGGTGCGAACTCAACAATCAAGCTTTCCGACATGTATTTCACAAATGTTAAAATAAATGCAGGCTCATCAAACACTGCTTCCACAGGCAAATTTGCAGTAAACTCAACTGCAACCTCGGCTGCTGTTCAGACCATTGCACTTCCATTCTCCTATACAAATCTTGGTTTTGAATATGGTGTTGACCTCTCCTTTGCCGATTTTAACTCTGCAAAAACTCTCAGTTTTGACGACACTGCTTTTGCAACTGTAGATGCAACAGGTCTTCTCACCATGGGCGATGCAACAGCACAGCTCACAGCAGGCGAAACCTACAGACTGTTTGTTGATGCCGAAAACGGCGAAACACCAACTGCAAAAGTAACTCTTGCAGGTCTTGAAGCAACCGTTACACCCACATCACACATCAAAATTGCATCTGATGCAGGTGTAAGTACCTTCACCATTGATAATGCACAGCTCGACATTATCTACAATTTTGAAAACAGAAGTGCTGATGAATATTTCGGATTTGCTGTGTCGGATGATGTTGAAATCAGCTTCTCAAATGCTATTGCGGAATCTGTAACAAAAGAAAACTTCACAGTTTATGCACCGATGGGCACAATTGCTGATTCTGCAAAGGTTGCAGAATATGATGTAACATTCTCTGCAGACAGAAAAACTGCAACAGTAAGCTTTGCAAAAGAATTTGACACTCACTATCAGATTAACTTCAATGTTACTGACATCTACGGTAATAATCTGACAGACATTGTCGAACTCGACACCGCTGTTGCTCCCTCAATCTCCGATGTAACAATCGCAGTTGAAGGAAATGTTGCAACAGCTAAGTTCACATCCAACGGCAAAACAGGTGATGTGTTCTATGCAATCGCTCTCTACTCGGGCGACGAGCTTGTTTCGGTTGTTCCTGCAAACATCACTCTTTCAGAAGATGATGCAGACAAAGACTACACTGTATCAATTGAAGCTCCTTCCGATGGCAAAACCTACAAGGTTAAAGCTTTCAGATGGAACAAATCAAATCAGGCTCCTTATGAAGGATCAAAATCTCCCGAAGCTACAATCACAGTACCTTTGGCAGAATAACAAATTTGATTATCTCTTTTCTTCATTTAAAATCCTTGTTTTGTATCAGGGCGGGATAATCCCGCCCCGATACAAGGCAAAATGATGGGGGAGAGAAAAACGGACGGTTAACGTATAATGAATGTTAAATAGATCAACATTTATTTACCATCCATTATCCGTTAACGGATAAAATTTTTTCGAAAGAAGGAAAGGATTTATGAAGAAAAAAAGAATTTTGAGCTTATTTTTAACGCTCACAATGCTCATCTCTTGTATCGCATCTTTGTCGATAGTTAACGTATCGGCGCACTCTAACCAATCTGTTGCTACAGATTTTGAAAATGTTTCGAAGTATGACTTTGAATCAGGAAAATCCACTTCTCTCACAGCTGATGACACACCTCTCACAGCTGCAGAGTCTGTTGACACAACAGGTGATTCTCCTGCGCTTGTGAAAGAGCGAGTAAGGTATTCATCTGATGATTTCATTCTTGAATACAATTCCAATGCTTTCATTGGTCAGCAGTATGTCACTGCCCCCTCTGATGCCGAAAAATATGGCAGGGTTATGAAATACTATGTTATGAAGGATTGGGTTGTTGGAGAAACCAATTATTATGACAATTTCGTAAAAGGTTTGACAGGTAATGCCAACTACTTCACCCCCGCTGTTTCATTTACCAAAAAATTTACTGATTCTGTAAGCCTTAAAATGTCACTTTATATGAACAACGGGAAGTACAGATCACTTCGTTACACCGGTAATGCACCAAGCGGAACAACCACCGTTCGTTTCAATGACAATGGAACAATCGAGCCTTTCCCCGGCAATGGTGGTGTGGCTATACCGAACAAAAAATGGTCGGCAAATCATTGGTATGACATTGAGCTCAAATACAATATGAACACAGAGTATTATGAGCTCACAGTGTATGAAGATGGCGAATTCTTTGGCACAGTATCCGGCACAGTGAGCAAAGACCTTTATTCATACATTAATGGTTACAACATGCTCTACAACAACACCATATCATCCACTGTAAACTCTGTTGATATGATTACCTACATGGATAACTTCGAAATAAAATCCATCCCTGAGCTTCGTCCTGCAACAGAGCAAACGGAGATCAGCTTCGTTGATTTCGAAGGCTTCACAGGTCAGACAGCAGGCAGCAATGATGATTTCCCCAAATCCTCGGAAGGTTCATTCTCTTGCGGTTATCAGGGCAATCCTGAGCTTTCCGTTGTACATGCAGTGGAAGATGCTTATAATGAAAACTGGGAAAAAGCAATTGACCTTGGCACCAGTGCAAAATTGATTTCACCCATCAAACCGGCAGGCTCCGCCATTACTGACGCACGTTATCAGTATCCCTCTCTTCGTTGGACTCCCAATGCCAAAATGCCTGATAACTACCGCATTATATTTGATGCACGCTTCCCGATTGTATCAACAATAAGTCTTATGTTCAGAAGCTCCGGCGACGCAGTGTTCAAATATGATTCATCCAAATTCTATATAGCCGGTAATGTTGTATCCGAACTGACTCCCAACAACAACGACTGGTACAATTTTGACATCGCATTAGATGGTGACACAGGCTACTACAAAGCTACAATCACAAACCTCACATCTCCCACAGCCAACCCTGCTGTTGAGGTCGAAGGATGTTGGTCAAATCTTGTAAGCCTGATGGATAACACTGATAACAGGATGTACTTCCAGGTAAATGGTTCCACGACTGCTGAACAATATGTTTATTTGGATAATTTCTACTTTGGAGAATATGCCGAAGCACTTATGCCCTTCGGATATGAATACAACTTTGAAGATGGCAAAAATCCTGACTTTGTTTCAACAACTCATGCAAGTGATGTTGTTGTAGAGGGCAAAACCTTCACTGCTACAAATGCCGACCAAAATGCCGGCAGAGGCTCAATTGATATTCCAAACCCCTACGGTAAATATACCGCAACAATTCGTTTCTCCGTACCCGATTTTAACAATGCCCGTAAGTACATATCCATTGGTGCCTGCAACCCCATAATTATCTTTGGTACAACAGACACTGCCACCGGGGAAATGGTTTATAGCCAAATTCATGTTGGCGGTAAAGGTTATACCACACCGCTTGAAGCAAACAAAATCTACACTTTGGTTGCCACAGTTCCATTCGACAAGGCAGGTACCTATGGTGACTGTAAGCTTTATGATACAGATGATATTACGGCTATCAGCTCAAGCAATTTAATCGGCAACTACAACCGTACAGCTGTTGGCTCAAATGGCAAAGATTTCACTAAAATTACTGTGAATACCAGCTATGGCGCTATTCCCGAAGGAAAAGAAAGCTCTCTCACCATTCACGATGTAACATTTAGTAATATCCAGGAAAGAGCATCACTCACCAACACCACAGCTACCGGTGCATATGTAATAAAATCCGCTGCCGATTCAGCTTCAACCACAACAATCGGTCTTCCTTATCACTATGCTAACAGCGGTTACCAGTATCAGGCAGACTTCACATTCAAAGATTTTGGCAGTGCAAAAACCTTCAAGTTTGGTGATGCTACAATTGCAACTGTAGATAACGAAGGTGTACTCACCGTTGGAGAAGAAACAATGACACTTGCAGCAGATGCAAACGTTGCTCTCAAGCTTGACTACAACAAGGCAACAGGTGAAAATGTTGCTGTAACCTTCACCGATGGCACAACTTCTCTCACAGCCACAGCAGCTCCTGCAGAAAAAATCGTTATAGAAGCAGCTGAAGGTGCAAGCGAACTGTACCTCGAAAACATCAAAAACACCACCATCTATACACTCAAAAATGAGGGTGGATATGTATTTGATGAATTCAATCCTGCTGATTCTGTAAACCTTGCATTCAAAAATGTTATCCAGACAGAAGACATCAAGGTATATGCGCCTAAAGGTGCTATCAATGACGATGTATTGGTTGAAGCAACAGCAACTAAATCTGCAGATGGTAAAACCATCACAATTGACTTTGATAAAGAGTATGACACTCACTATCATATTGCTTACACAGTAACTGATGAATTTGGTCAGACTCTTACCGATGTTGTTGAACTCGACACCGCTGCTGCTCCCTCAATCTCCGAAGTTTCAATCGCAGTTGAAGGAAACGTTGCAACAGCAGCCTTTAATAATACAGGCAAAACAGGTGAAGTATTCTTCGCAATCGCTCTCTACTCGGGCGATGAGCTTGTTTCTGTAGTTCCTTCAAACATCACTCTTTCAGCAGATGACTCAGATAAGGACTATACTGTTTCAATTGAAGCTCCTGCCGATGGCGTAACCTACAAGGTTAAAGCTTTCAGATGGAACAAATCTAATCAGGCTCCCTTTGAAAATGCTAAGGCTCCCGAAACAACAATAATGGTTCCGGCAGCTTAACAAAGCTTATCTCTTTTCTTCATTTAAATAACCGGTTTTGTTTCCGGGCGGGCATTGCCCGCCCCGGAGATGAAACTACGTCGATGGATAAATAATGATAAATAACACCTTTTAATTTTATTTGTCATTCTTTGTTCATTGAATGAACTTAGACTTCTTCTAATGATGAAAACAATAAAACATGTCAAAAAATATCCTGTATGGAGTAAGCCTATGAAAAAACTAATCTTTTTTACAAGCTTAATAATTGTTCTCTTATCAGCCTTTGCGGTTTCGGCTCACGAAGGGCGCTACGATTTCTTCGATTTCGAATCCTACACCGGCAACGATAAGACTCTTTCGGATTTGCCAAATGGCGGAACCTACGGTAACTTTTCGTTAAACAACAAAATAGGGGAGCTTGGAAGCGATGGTGTAACATCCGAACTCACCGACAAGGGAACTTCTCTTGTGCTTGTGAGGCGTTATGCAAAATATCCCGGTGTGTACTATACATACAAACAATCATCCTATGATGTAACCGACACGCTTCACACTTCACTGTCGTTTAAGATAAACGGCACAATTTCCGAGGGCTACGGCGTTTTCCGTTTCCGAAAAAGAGGAAGCTCTTCCCCTTATAACATAGCTGTGTTCAACAATAACGGCACAATTTCCGTTATGGGTGAAACCTTAAAAAAAGACGGAGCTAAAATTTATTATTCAAAGGACAAGTGGTATGACCTTGATGTTGTTTATGATGTTAAATCAGGCTATTGCAAGGTTCACATCACCGGCGAAGATGGCTTTGATGTATACTACGAAGGATGCTCAGGCTATGAAAAGAACCTCACTTCAATTCAGCTTGTTATGTTTGAAACGGTAGGCAGTATCAAAGATACCGAGCAAGTTGCAAAAATATATCTTGACAACTGGAAAATCGAAACCGTAACAAGACAGTATGCAACAAATGAAGCAATAACTTTTGACGATTTTAACGTACGAACCGGCGGTACAAGCGTTCCAAAAGGCTATATGCTCACCGGATTTTTAGCAAAATCAAATTCTTCCACGGGCTATAGCGCAGTCTCTGTTGATGAAGATGACACGGGAAAGAAACTTGTTCTTTCGCAAAACATAGAAAGACCACTCACGCTTTCGGGAAGCTTTAAAAACAAGATTGTTGAGCCGGTCACCTTTGAGGCAGACCTCACTTTGAACAGTCTGAATTCCGATACGGTGATATACCTGGGCAATCCCGACGAAGGCTGTAGCGAGGCTTTGAGAGTTTTGGCAAACACCGGTGATGTGTATGCCTTCGGCAAGAGAACAGGCATTCATCTTGCTGTGAACAAAAACTACAGTCTGAAGCTCTCCTTTGACCCAAAAACAAGTCAGGGCTACCTAACGTGTTACGAGGGTACAGAAGGTGTGACTTCAAAATTTGAAAACAAAGATGTTTCCCTTACATGGTTTAAATCCTACAAGCTTGCTCTTGAAAATTACACAAACTCTTCAGGCAACACAATGAATGCTGTGTTTGATAACCTTAAGCTTTATGCAAGGGATAATATCTATCATCCTATAAACGAAACACCCTATGATTTTGATATTGCAGTCTATGCACAGGAAAGCGAAAACACATTCCTTGTGCGTATGAACAATCCGATAGATGTTAGCGACTCCTTTGTTGCCAGGGTAAACAGGGAAGTTGCTTCGGCACAAGTGATTGATGCCCACACTGTAAGAATAACATATCCAATGGATCCGGGTGAAGCCAACATAAAGCTTGCAGGTATAGCCGATGTTTACGGCAATTCTGTTACAGCCAATTGTGAAATTCAAAAAGTCAGCATCCCCGAGGGATTCATTGTAAGTAACCCCGTGTTCCTTGCAGACAGTCTCGGTGTTGAATCGGAAATCGATTCTGCAACACCCGGAGAACTGAATGCAGTTATAAATATAAAAAAGTCAAATTAATTAAGTCATTTAAGGAGGAAAAAACATGAAGAAACTAATTTCACTGCTTTGCATTGTGACTCTTCTTGCCACAAGCATTGTGACATTCAACATGCCAAAGCAGGTCAGTGCTGCACAAAATGCTGTAAGTTATGACTTTGAAGGCTTTGTGGGCAATGATGAAACCCTTGCTTTAGCACCCCTTACTTCTTGGGGCGGCAAGTGGGGATACAATCAGTTTGCCTCAGGTCTTGCAGGTATCACCGATGTTCAGACAGACCGTGGTACATCTGTAAATCTCATAGACAAGGATACTACAGGTGCCCTTAACTATACCTGTTTAAGACCAACACTTGCATCAAAGGTATCCACATCTATGAAGATCAAGGTGTCCATTAATCCGATTGAGCTTAACCGTGCACGTGCAATCAGAATTCACAACAACTTTACTGCCTTTCTTATTAACGGCTCTGCGCTTTCTCTCATGGGCAAAGGCCTTTCAATGAAGTCTAAGGCGAACACATGGTATGACATCGACATCACAGTAAACTTTGTAACAGGTTATTATGTTGCATCACTCACACTCGACGGTACAACAGAAACCGTTGAAGGTGTCAACAATGATGTTAAAAAGTTTGCAACCAATCCCACAGATTTCATCGAAATTATGTATTTCGGAAAATCTTCGTCAACATCTAATATGTACATTGACGATGTGTATGTTGGTGAAGCTTCACCTTTCTACAAAACAATCCTTTCCGAAGGTAACTTCGATGATTTTGCAGGCGATCCCGACGGAATCACAACTCCCGACGGCTTCAGCACCACAGGCGTTTCCGCTGGTGTTAACGGTTTCTATCCCGATGGCGGAAAGCTTAGAGTTGTAACAGGAAACACAACTCCTCTCACTCTTGAAAAAGAAATTCCTGCTCCCGGTTCACTTTCAAAGGCTGTATACGGAACAATCGGCGCAGTGGCAGACGTTAATATTTCCGACACAGAAGCCGACAGAAGCTTTATTGTCGGAACCAAAGAGGTTCTCAAATTCTCTTCCGACGGCACCGTAAGCGCAGGTGACAAATCTGCAACCTTTGAAACAGGTGTGGATTACAAGGTTTCTCTTAAAATTGACACCGTAAACAACAAGGTTACCGCATCTGTGTTTGATGATGACGTCGAATTTATAAACGGTACAACCGATATTGCCGCATCAGACCTTACAAAGGTTATCTACAAAACAACACAGACCGGTTCTGCTTCCGAAAGCTTTATTGATAATTTCAGCTTTTACAGCAACAACGGCTTCTATCTCACCGAAGCAAACCCGGCTGACGGTTCAAAGAACATCAAAGCATCAGATGTAACAGTTACCTTCACCAATCCCATTGATTCGGTAGGTTATGTTACATTAAACGGAAAAAATGTTGATTATCAGAACACTGAGAGCAACAGACTTTTCATAGCAACCGCTTCCGAGATGGAATACGGCAAGGACTACACCTTAAACCTTGGCGGTGTTAAAAACATTTTCGGTGAAGAAAAAGATTTTGAGCTTTCCTATTCGACGATTGTTGCAAAGTCAATCAGCAATGTTTCAATAGAAGGCGGCGAAACAGTTACCGCAAAGGTGACAGGTGTTTCAAACGACGGTGCAGACTATAACTATGCAATAGTTCTTGCACAGTTCAATGCAGAAAACAATATGCTTCAAAACATTGACGTAAAGGAATTTACACTTGAAGAAGCTTCAAAAACCTTCACAGCTTCACTTCCTTATGCCGACAATTCCTACTATGAAGCATATCTCTGGGATTCTTTCGATTCCATGAATGCTATCTGCGAAAAGGCAACCCTCGGTACAGACCCCCTCACCGACATTGAACCTGCAAAAGACGGTCTCTATGAAGATATGGATACCGGTGTTATGATAGGTTCCGGTCTTGGCACAAAAGCAGATGGAAGCTCTGTACTTGTGGTTCTCAAACAGGGTAAATCCCTTGCTGACCTTGAAAGTGCAGAATCAATCACCGATGTTATCGACTTTATCAAACAGTATGACAACAACGAATCCGACATCGTTGCCTTCACACCCACAAACGGCAACGGCTTGTATGACTATGTTTTAGACGGTACTCTCGTTGAAGATGCTTTCGATTATATCGATCCTGCATACATAACATCTGTATATGAAGAAATCAACAAAGACAGTGTAAGTTTTGTTGAATGCATCAACGAATATAACAAGATTCTTTCGGTTGATACCACCGAATTCGAAAACTTTACCGATGACGAAAAAGCAGAGATTGACGAAATCATGCTTGCAATCCGTTCGGAAAGGGAAGACGGCTTTGACACAATTGCTTCCTTCCAGGATGCATATTACAAAGCTGCTGCAACTGTTCTTGTTAAATATTCCGATGATATAGCTGATGTTAAAGCGGCATTCGAAAAATACGGTGAAAGCTACGGTATTGATAAGCTTTCTGCTTACAAAACCTACACCGAATCCAACGACACTGCAAAAGCAGAGGTTTATGCAATTATTGCCAATGCATCAACTGAAGACAAAGATACATTCGAAGAAGTTGACGCTATCTTTGGCGAAGCTATGATTCTTGCCGCAGTTCGTAATTCAACAAAACAGACCCAGATTGGCAACATCATTAACGACAACAACGACACAATCCTTAATTTTGACTTTTCAAAATATAACAAAGTAACAAACAAATCTGCACTTCACACAATGCTCATTGGCTCATATGTGAACACAATTGCAGAATTTGAAGCAGCCTTTAATAAAGCAGTTGAGGATAGACTCGGCTTCGAGGCAACTGAAGAGGATGTTTCCGAAGGCGTTGCAGCTTCCGGCAATTACATTAGCTATGACTTTGAGGGCTGGGTTGGTAACGACGAAACTCTCGCTCTCTCAACTCTTCAGGACTTCTACGGTACAAACAACTGGTTTTCCTACCAGCTTGCCACAGGAAAAGCAGGTCCCACATCTGTAAAAACAGACCGCGGAACAAGTATGGACGTTGTTCAGAGAGATGCTGCCGAGACAAACAACAATGCCGTTGTTCGTCCTTATTCCAAATCGCCCATAACAACAACTGCAGAAATCAAGGTTTCTGTTCAGTTTAAGGAAATGAACAGATCTGCCGCTCTTTATATCTACGGCAACGGTGGCGGACAGTACAATACATTCCTTCAGGAGGGTACAAACGGTACATTAATGGGTACAAGGCTTTCCAACAAACTTGCTCCCGACACATGGTATGACCTGGTTTACAGAATCAACAAGGTTTCCGGTTACTATGAGGTTACCATTTCATGTGACGATTGGTCTGAAACCGTAGTTGGCAGAAACACAGCACTTGCCGCTTTCCCCAACTTCAACTACCTTGGACTTGGCTACATCGGCAAAAGAAACTCGGGCACAGAAACACACATCTGGTATGATGACATTTCCTGGAAGGAAATTGATCCTCTCTACATCCCCATGCTTGATGAAAATGATTTCGACACATTCGAAAGTGCTGACACAGGAGTTACAGCTCCCAAAGATTTTGAGGCTTCGGGTGTTGTAAGCGGCAAAAACGGATTCTTTGCCGAAGACGGAAAGATAAACATCAAAACAGCTCAGGAAGGCGACCTCACTCTCTCAAAGAAATTTGAGTTTGAAACAGGCTATGATGCTTCTGTATATGGCATACTCAGAACTGATATCGACATCACTCCAAAAGATAAAAACGCTGACAGAAAAATTATGATAGGTGACATCGAAATTGCAAGATTTGGTGCCAATGGCAGAGTTTCGGCTATCACTGCTTATCAGAATTATGATGTTAACAAAGAATACAAAGTTACTGTATTAGCCAATTCTTTTGTAATGCAAAGAGAACTTGGCAATGGCGAAATGTTTAAGTTTAACAATGTTGGTGTTATTGTTAAACAGGGTGACACTGTTGTACTTGAAGCAATCGGCGGAATACCCACAGGAAGACTTACTGATGTGAAACTCGTTGTAAGTCAGGTAAAAGGTGCATCAGAAACACTCATTGACAACTTCAACATGTATAATGACAACGGTTTCTACATTTCAAAAGCAACTCCTGCCGCATATGAAACAAATGTTGTTCCATGTGATGCTGTTGTTGAATTCTCCAACACAATCACAGACATTGAATCAATCACAGTCAATGACGAAGCGTTTACTGACTATGAATTTGTTGATTCAAAAACAATCAAGCTGAATTTTGCTTCAGACCTGGAATACAATAAGCGTTACACAATTAACTTCATAGGCGTTACAGATATGTTTGGCGAAACCAAAGATTTCAAACACACATTCTACACAACCCTTGCTTCTAACCTCAGCGAAATTGCAATTTCGGACGGTGAAAAGGTGACAGCATCCGTTAATGGTTTCTCCTACGATGGCAACAAATATAATTATGTTCTTGTTCTTGCTAAGTTTGACAGCACCACAAACAAGCTCATCGGACTTGAAAAGACAAATATCACCCTTGGAGCAACAAAAAAAGAATTTACTGCTTCAATTGATGCAACAGAAGGTGCATACTATGAAGCATATGTGTGGGATGCACTCAAAACAGGCGTTGCCATCAAGAACAAAGTAACCCTTGGTACAAATGCCCTTGCAGATCCCGAAGCAAAGAATGATGGTTATTATCAGGATATGGACACAGGCGTGCTTACTGCAACAAACACAGGTGTGGCAACTCAGGGAAGCAATACTCTCCTTATTCTCAAACCCGGCAAGAAAATGAATGATATTATAGCTGTTGACAATCTAATGGATGTTATCGACTATATAGGTCAGTTTGACAATATATCTAAGGATGTATATGCATTTACTCCTTCAGCCGGCGGAAAATATGGCGTAGCAATAAACGGCGTGTTCACGTCAAATGTGTTTGAATACATCGATGCTTCGGTTGTTGCAAATGTATTGGCAGAGCTCAACAAGGATGATGCAGATTTTACTTCTTGCATTGGTCTCTACAATAATGTGCTTCGTGTGGATACAACTGATTTTGATAAACTTACAGATAACGACAAAGCAAGACTCAACGAACTCATTGACGAAGAAAAATCTAAAAATGAAACCGGATTTGATACAATAGCTGATTTCGGCGTAGCGTTTAAATATGCTATGGCACGTGTAATAATGCAATCTGCAGACACTGCAAATGAGGTTAAGCTTGCTCTTGAAAAATATGGTGTTGAGCTCGGAATTGAAGATTTTGTTGCATATTCTGATTATGCAAAGCTTTCGGACCAGGGCAAATCAAAAATTTATGCGGATATTGCCGCAACAGAAGATCTTTCAACACTTGAAAAGATTGAAGATGCTTTTGCTACAGCTACAATTCTGAGAGCAGTTCAGTATGCATCAAACCACGTTGAAATCAAAAACATAATTACTAACAACAATGATTATCTTGATTTTGATCTTACAACCTACAATAAGCTTGACAAACCCGTAAAGGTTAACAGCGCTCTCATCGGAAACTATTATAGCACAATTTCAAAGCTTGAATCAGCATTCACCAAAGCAGTTTCCGAACAGAAAAAGGCTGAATCTTCAAATAATGGCGGTTCAAGCGGTTCAGGAGGTTCTTCCGGTGGTTCCTACGATTCACTTGTAACTCTCGGACCTGTTGTACCCGAATCCAAACCCGTCGGATTCACTGACCTTGCAGGCTATGACTGGGCAAAAGAAGCAATCTCCGAGCTTTCTTCCCAAAACATAATTTCCGGAAGATCCTCAACAATATTTGATCCCGGTGCAAGCATAACCCGTGAAGAATTCACAAAGATTGTTATTAATGCGTTCACAAGCATTGATCCTTCCGTTACTTGTGATTTTAAAGATGTTTCCTCCGATGCATGGTATTATTCATATGTTGCCACAGCAAACAAGATTGGCATCATAAACGGTACAAGCAAGTCAACATTTGGTACAGGTGAAAAAATCACCAGACAGGATATGGCTGCAATTCTCTACCGCACAGCAGAAATTTTCGGAATTGAGCTTGAAGGCGGTGCCCTCGGATTTGCAGATTCGGCATCCGTTTCCGATTATGCTAAAGATGCCGTAGCAGCACTTTCTGCTTCCGGCATTGTAAACGGAAAAGGAAACAACTGCTTTGAACCTTTTGCATTTGCAACCAGAGCAGAAGCAGCTAAAATGATTTATGAAACAATGGAAAGGGGAGATAAATAATGAAGAGAATAATTGCACTTGTTATCTCGGTCATGATGTTTTTCTCTGTTATGATGACAAGTTCGTCATTGGCGGCAGAAACATCATCTGACATCGACAAGGAATCAACAATTCTTAATCAGCTGGGATACATTACCACAATCCCCGAAGATTTAAACGCAAATCTTACCAGAGGTGAATTTACAAACATACTCCTTAACATCATGAAAGGCGATATGGTTTCATCTGATGGTGTTGTAATTACCGACATCAACGAATTTCATGATTACTATCCTGCCATGAGCCGGGCTATAAAGCTCGGTCTCGTGACGGGTCCTGTAACAAGAGCTGACGATCCCGTAACCTACAACGAAGCTATCAAAATGACTGTTTGTATGCTTGGTTACAATCAGTATGCTCTTCACAAAGGCGGCTGGCCCACCGGCTATCAGATTATGGCGCAAAGCATTGGTCTTTTAGACGGAATTTCAAAGGCCGGTGACGTTGCTCTCACATACCGTGATGCAATTGTTCTTTTGTACAATGCAATATCCGCAGATATTTTAGAACCTGTTTCTATTGGCAACAACGGTGAAGTTCAGTATGCAACCGTTGAAGGAAGAACAATTCTCACTCAGGCTCACGGAATTGCATTTGCCGAAGGAATTGTTGAAGCAGTACCCGGAAAAGCAATCTACGGTGACGATGATTTTGAAGCAAACGCAATAATCATCGACGGCTTAAAGCTTACACATGATTTTACAGGACTTGATAAATATGTCGGTCTTAATGTGGTTTATTATTATGATACAGATACAAAAGCCCTTTGTGCAATCTATCCCGAAAACAACAATATTGAAACTGTTGATGCAGAATCGGTTGTAGAATTTAATAATCTTAAGCTTATCTACGATGTTGATGAAAAAACAGAAGATGAAATTTCCTTTTCTCAAAAAGCAATCATCCTCTACAACAATGTTGTAATTGATGAATTTGACGATTCATATTTCATTGACAAACAGGGTGAATTTACCTTTGTTGACAATGATGGTGACGGAAAATTTGACATCATCTTCCTCGATGTTACCGAAGATTATGTTGTTAAAATTGCCGACAGCTCATCCGGAATTGTTTATGATTATTATGATGTTTCAAGAACCCTTTCACTTTCCGACAAAAATGGACAAAACATCAGATTCGTTGATGAGTTTGGTCGTGAGATGGCGGTCTCCGAGCTTATGCGTTATGATGTTATCTCTGTCAAAAAGAGTCTCGACGGAGAAAATGTGACTGCTATCTATTCCAACTCCGAAGTACGCGGAGCCATTGAAGCAGCAGCTACTCGTGGTGGAAAAATGATTCTTACCATAGACGGCAAAGACTATGAAACAACTTCTTATTTTGCTAACGGTGAAAAGCTTAAAACTGGCGAATGGGGCGTATTCGGTTTAACCTCAACCGGCAAAATTGCCAGCATCAACCGTGGCTTTGCAACCGGAGGTACGGCATATGGCTACCTTATCAATGCAAAAAGCGGTTCCGGTCTTGACACAAACTACAAATACAGAATTCTCAGTCAGACAAATGAAGTTGTTGTTCTTACTTCTGCAAAGAAAATGGTTGTAGACGGAGTTTCAATGACTGCTGCAAATGCTTTTGATTATTTTGGTGGAGCAAAAATAGAATCACAGCCGGTTGTATTCGAAACAAACTCCGAAGGCTATCTCAACAGAGTCGACACCATAAAATACAATGAAGATTCCGAAATCAGAGACAGCTTAAGGGAAATGTACAACGGTTACAACGTATCCTACGATGAAGACGGCAACAAGGTTGAAACTTCAAAGGGCACACTTGAATGGAGAAGCGGCACCGGTATTTTCGGTTCAAAAATTGCCACAAGCTCTAACACTGTTCTTTTCAGAGTTGCCGAAACCAAGGATGCACCTGATGAAGAATACAGTGCGAGCCCGATATCAGCTCTTACAACAGCCAACACATACTACACTTTTAAGGCATATAAAACCGTTGAAGATTCTCACATGGCAGATATAATCGTAATGTATGCATCACAAAGCTCTGCATCTTCCGGAAATACAACTTATCTCATTTCCGAAATCTCCGAGTCGCTTGATGCCGATGGCAACCCTGCCATAAAGCTTACTCTTCACAATGGTAAGAACAAATATACCTACTATGCAAAAGATAATTCTGTGTTTACCGAATCCAAATGGCTTGGAGCGGGAGTTTCTGATGCACCTCTTGATGACCATGTGTACATACCCGGTGATATTATCAAGCTTACAAGAAACCAGGCAGGCTATATCAATAAAATTGAACTGGTTTATGACAAAGCCAATGAAAAATTCTATTCAACAACAAATTACAACCAGGCAAATGCCAATGCTGAGTTCAGAATAAGCTTTAACGAGGTATATTCAATCTATTCCAACAATATTCTTGTTCACAAGGGTCCCATCCCCGAAGGAACGGAAACTCTCGGCTATGATAAGCTTGAAAGCTACAATACCAATGGTTTCTCTGTTATAATCTTTGATGAAAGTGACAGAAACTATCCCGTAAGAAACGGTACAGTTTCAGACCTTTCCGACTATAAGACAACCGGTAAGGGTTCAATGATATTCATGCAGAGTGCCTACACAACAAATGGTCAGATAATCGTTTACAAATAATTATCTGTTATCGGGCATTTATGTCGGAGAAATTCCAAAAGGAATTTCTTCGACTTCGCTCGATTTTAAGTGTTTTGAAATTGAATATCAGATGATTATTTACCGTTTTTTGTATAATGAATGCTTAAAAAATATTTTCGGTATTCATTTTATAAAAAGCATAATCAATAATTGTTTAAAAATTAAATTTTGTGTACAATAACGACATATTTTAAAAAAATAGGCAAAAAGCTATATAGACTTATTTGCCATTATCTGTTATAATGTTATTAAATGTATATTTATGGACATGGGTTAGGAATAAAGGTCTTTAAATGTATATTGATTTATTGTGCTTTATATATTAAAATAGAGCTGTAGCATATGGCTTTAAATATTTGGAGGTTTAACACATGGCAACAAATCACAGCTGGACAAAAAAAGGCTTTGATGACTTTATGAAGGGTACCCTTGGTAATGGCGGTCAGAACCTTTATGTTTCTGCAAAAGGTATTTTGCAGAGAATTTTTCAATTTGATATGACAGGAAACGGTTATCCGGATTTGCTTTTTGCAAACTCCCATTCTATGAATGAAAGACCCCCTCTTTATTTGTATAACAATCCCTTCACCGAAGATGAACCAAAAGAGCTTCGTTCAAACGGTGCTTTCGACGGTCTTATGTGTGACCTTACAGGTGACGGCAAAATGGATGTTGTTGTTGCATGTCAGCACAACGGTGTTCATGCAGACATTTCGTCAATTCTCTATTTTTCAAGTGACGAAGGCACAAGTGAAAGATATCTTGTTGAGCTTCCTGCTCCAAGTGCCATGGGTGTTGTTGCGGGTGATTTTAACGGCAGCGGCAAAAAAGCTCTCTGCTTTATCGGAAGCAAGCATTTCAGATTTTTCTATCAGACAGAGCTTGGCATCGAGGCTTGCAAATTTACCGATGTTGCAACCGATGCAATAAGCGTTGCATGTGCCGATCTTGACGGTGACGGATATGACGATTTGTATGTTCTCACCCAGAATGGCTATATGAGAGTGTATTGGGGCGGTAAAGACGGCATCACCGAAGATAACTACACCGAGCTTCCCATGACAGTTAAGGTTCACGAAGAATGTAACTCAACAACAGCAGGCAGATCCCTGGTGAGAAAGCTTCCCTGGGGATGCTCAATTATCGACTATAAAGGCAAAAAATGTATCTTCCGCGGTGAAGACAACGGAGATGCAGTTCTCGATTCATTCGATTCAAAAAGAAATCGCACCGAAGAAGCACGCTTCCCGGTTGGCGGAGCATATTGCATGGCAAGCGGCGACCTTACCGGAAACGGAAGCTGTGACCTTGCTATCGGTGTACATACCGACCGTTGCAAATTTGAAAATTCATATGTACTCTTTGAAAAAGACGGCTACGATCTTAACAAAGCAACAAAGTTCGAGACAAGAGCTTGTCACTCATTCACAATTTCACCTGCCGAAAAAGGCGGAAAACCCTGTCTCTTTGTTGCTCAGACAGGCACAAGATATCTCCACAACGTACCTTGCCAGGTTCTCACATTTGATGATTGCGGAAATGTTGAAACAAAGAAAGAGCTTCCCGGTCAGGGATGTACAAGAATCCTTGTTGGTGACACCGGCTCGGGCAAGTATCAGACAATAATGATTAACAACGAAGGTGAAACTCCCTGGGGTCTTGAAGATATCTACATCTACACAGGTGACGAAAACGGCTACAGCCCCGACAGACGAATTGAGCTTCCCGGCTGTGCGGCAGTAGACGGCTACATGATTGACTTCACCGACAACGGCAATCCCGATGTTATGGTCGTAAACTGTGCCGAAAACGCACCTCACCTTTGCCCCGGTATTTCAATTTATCATAACGACGGCAACGGTCCCGAACGTGAAAAAGTAACCAACATTCCCGCAATTCTTCCTCACGGTGCCGCAATCGGCGATTTCAGAAAATGCGGTTATCTCGATGTTTTAACAGGCGGTATCAGAAACAGAGAAATCAGAATCTACAAAGGCGGACCCGACGGCTACACTGCAGAAAATGTTCAGAAAATTGTCTTTGGTCCCAAAGCAGACGAATTTGTTCCTTTCCCCTGGGATAAGGAAGAAGTTGACCCCGACTATTCAAGCGAAGAAGCAGCAAGAATCGTTGAGTGGGGAGGTCTCAGATGGCTCTTTGCGGCAGATTTCAACAACGATGGTTATCTTGACCTTTTTATATCTCAGATTACCGGTGCAAACTGCATGATTCTCTGGGGTGGTCCCGACGGATATTCTCTTGACAATATGCAGCTTCTTGCAACCGACGGTGCAGGATGTGCAAATGCCTGTGACCTCACCGGCAACGGCTATCTTGACCTTGTTCTCGGAAGTCATCTTTCAAAAGGTAAAAAAGTTAAAAACGAAAGTTACCTCACAATTTACTGGGGCGGACCCGACGGTTACAAAGAAAACAGAAAAACTCAGCTTCCCATTATGTGTTCAAACTCTGTTTCAATCGGTGACTTCAACGGAGACGGATTTTTTGATATATTTGTTACTTCCTACAACGATTCCAGAAACAGAGATATAGATGCTTATCTCTTCTATGGTAACGAAGACCATGTATATTCTACCAAGAATATGGAGCTTATTCGCAATCATTCCGGATGCGGATGTGTTGCAGGTGACTTTAATAATGACGGTTATTGTGATCTTGCAGTTGCATCTCACAAAGACCACGGTAGTCACGTTTGTGACTCCTATGTATACTGGGGCGGACCCGACGGTATTAAGGATACAAGAAAAATTGCCCTTCCCACAAGAGGCTGTCACGGTATGACAACTGTAGATATGGGTAACGTCATGGACAGAAGCGGCAACGAATATTACTATTCCGAAATCTATTCTGCTCACAACGGTGCAACTCTCAAAAAAGCAAGCTGGGAAGCAACTCTCGGCAAGGTTTGTGATGTGTGGATGCATGTTCGCACAGCAGACACCGAAGAAGCAATCAAAGATGCTCCCTGGAGCGATAAAATTACCAACGGCGAAGATGTTGAAAAGCTCGGCATCAGCGGCAAATTCATTCAGTACAAACTGGTTCTCTATGCAAGAAACGGTTGCGGTACTCCCAGAGTTGAAAGCGTAACATTGGAATTTTAATTATATAAAAAAGGACGGTAATAAACAATGATTATTGACAAACTTAAGTATTCAGAAAAGTATGAAAGCGTTCACAAAGATTTCAAAGCCGCTTTTGATTTCCTCAAAACCCTTACTCCCGACACACCTGCAGGCGAATTCAACGATGGCAATATCAGAGGCTTTATCGGCGGCATGGGACCCACAAGTGACGAAATCGAAGGCAAACCAAAAAAATATGAAGCTCACAGAAAAGCTATCGACATTCACTTTGTAATTGACGGTGCCGAAGACATCGGTGTTGGTATTATCGATAACTATCCTGCAACCTGTGAATATAACGAAGAAGGTGACTATCAGTTCTTTGGCGGTCACATCAACCGTGTTGAACTCAAACCCGGTGACTTCCTCATTGCTTTTCCCGAAGACGGTCATGTTCCTGCTATGCAGAATGCAGACGTAAAACAGGTTAAGAGAGCAATTGTTAAAATTGATGTATAATTAATATTTTATTCGGACAACCAACACCGGGGACGGTGTTGGTTGTTTCGGTAGTGCAAGATAAATTGGAGTTTGTCGGGTTGTTTGAAAAATAATAATGAAAATCAACCACGGGGCATTTCTCGAAAATACATACGAACTTTCGTAAGCGAATTTCGAAAATTTGATGTCCCACACGAACCGCTCCGCACCGCATCAACCAGATGCGTGCTCGCTAATTTTGGCTATTTAAGGAAACTGATTTACACCAAAATTTTCGGCGTGACATCAAATTTTCGAAACCGTTCGTATGACTGTTTTCTGAAAATGCCACGTGGTCGATTTTGCCGAGTTTGTGCGACTTTCAAACATTCGAGTGAGGCACAAATGTGAAGTTTTGAAATTATTTATAATCTTAATCACATTAACACCAAGGCGTCTTCCGCCTATGTTTTATTCGGCAGCAAATCCTGTTTTTCAAGCATAAAAACAATGCCTCTTCATTGTTTTTGCTTG
>JAFQBA010000128.1 GCA_017416845.1 Clostridia bacterium | reverse complement strand
TGTTACCGAAGAAGAATTTCAAAATGTTATCCATTTAATCAATAGTAGACCAAGAAAATGTCTTGGCTATTTATCACCACTTGAATTTTTGTCTAAAAAGTGTTGCACTTGACTTGACAATTTGCCGACCGCGTGAGCGGTGGGAGGATATATGCACAAGTTTAGAACAATTGAAAATACAACGTTTGAGCGTTTCCGGTATCCCACCACCAAGCAAGGCTTGGTCCCCCTCCCTTTAGGCAAGGGAGGCAACGCACTGGTGTT
The DNA here is from genome assembly GCA_017416845.1 of Clostridia bacterium. GTDB lineage: Bacteria > Bacillota > Clostridia > UMGS1810 > UMGS1810 > RGIG1828. The sequence continues at coordinate 2,246 of JAFQBA010000128.1, read as the reverse complement.
CATTCCAGCTTCAATCTCCCCGCTAAACTCCAATTTGAACACATACCCCCTAAAGGAGGCGGATTTATGCGTGAACTTTCAAAAAATGTTCTCATTGAACGAAGCATAATAAAAAAATTCAGAAAACAACTGTGGAATCCTTTTATTGCCGCCGTTAAACGCTATCATCTCATTCAGAAAGATGACAAAATTGCCGTTTGCATTTCGGGCGGAAAGGACTCCATGCTTCTTGCAAAGCTCATGCAACAGCTTCAAAGGGTGAGCGAAGTGCCTTTTGAGCTTGTTTTTCTCGCCATGGATCCCGGCTACAGCGAAGCCAATCGCAAAAGAATTGAAGAAAATTCTGCCCTTATGGAAATACCCGTTGAATTTTTTAACTCGGAAATTTTTGACATTGCAAACTCCGTGGAAAAATCGCCATGCTACCTTTGCGCAAGAATGAGACGGGGGCATCTTTATGCCAATGCAAAGGAAAGAGGCTGCAACAAAATTGCCCTGGGGCATCACATGAGCGATGTTATTGAAACAACACTAATGGGAATGATGTACGGCTGTCAGATTCAGGGCATGCTTCCAAGACTTTCGAGCACAAATTTTGAAGGAATGGAGCTCATCCGCCCCATGTATTGCATTTTGGAGGATGATATTATTTCTTGGAGAGATTATAACGAGCTCAAATTCCTGCAGTGCGCCTGCCGTTTCACGGAAAATATTGACCAAAGCGGTGACGGAATCGGCGAATCAAAAAGGCAGGAAATTAAAAAGCTTATAAAGAACCTCCGAAATGTGAATCCCGACATAGACCACAATCTTTTTGAAAGCATTCACAATGTGTCGGTGGACACACTTGTGGAATACAAAATAAACGGTGAAACCCACTCATTTTTGGAAAAGCTTCCCCAATCGGGAGGTGATATTTTGTGACAGATATAAAGAAGATTACCGATAAGCTCAGAATCGAGCAAAACGCAAGCGACGAAGAAATTCTTTGGCTTCTTGCATTTGACGGCGACACGGAATATCTTCGCAGTTCGGCTGATGAGGTTCGCAAAAAAGTGTATGGCGATGAAGTCTACATCCGAGGTCTGATTGAAATTTCAAATCACTGCAAAAACAATTGTCTCTACTGCGGAATTCGTGCTTCAAACAGCAATGTCACACGCTACCGACTGACAAAGGAAGACATTCTTGCCTGCTGTAAATCGGGCTATGAGCTTGGCTTTCGTACCTTTGTTATGCAGGGTGGTGAAGACATGTATTACTCAGATGAGGTTATGTGCGACATTGTATCATGCATTAAAGCCCTCTACCCCGACTGCGCCGTTACCCTTTCGCTGGGTGAGCGAAGCCGTGAGAGCTACTCTGCCTTAAAAAAGGCAGGAGCAGACAGATATCTGCTCCGTCACGAAACCGCAGATGATGTTCACTATTCAAAGCTTCACCCCGAAACCCTCACTCTCGAATCACGAAAAAAATGTCTGTTTGACCTAAAAGAAACAGGATATCAGGTGGGAAGCGGTTTTATGGTGGGGTCTCCGTTTCAGACAAATGAAACCCTCGTAAAGGATCTTAGGTTTTTGCAATCACTCTCGCCCGATATGATTGGAATCGGTCCTTTTATTTCTCACAAAGATACTCCTTTCAAAAATGAGAAAAACGGTTCACTTTCACTCACCGTAAAGCTGATTTCAATCCTCAGGCTCATGTTTCCCCATGCTCTCATACCGGCAACAACCGCTCTTGCATCCCTTGATCCCAAGGGCAGAGAAATGGGTCTCAAAGCAGGAGCAAATGTCGTTATGCCAAATCTTTCGCCCGAGAGCGTGAGAGACAGCTACAGCCTCTATGACAACAAAGCCCACTCGGGTTCGGAGGCGGCTGAAAGCCTTACACTTTTAAAAGAACTGGTAAAAAAGGCAGGCTACCGTGTTGTAACCGATGTGGGAAATGTAAGAAAAGGGAGCGTAAATTAATTCAGCAAATTAATTTACGCTCCCTTTTGGGGAATAGGAAAAAAGATTCAGAATTGTCAAATCGAACTCAAAGCAAGGCTCTGCCTTGCTTTGAGTGGTAACCCGAAGCTGTACAAAGGTACTGCGAGTGGGGAGATTTGGCAAGAGCAAAAAGGCATATAATTGAAGAAAAACATCTTGAAACAGATGTTTTTCAACATTTGTAGTAATTTCAAATGATTTATAGGCTAATTAATACTCTGTATTGCTTATTATTTCTGCCTTTTTGCGGTC
>JAFQBA010000127.1 GCA_017416845.1 Clostridia bacterium | reverse complement strand
ACAAATACTGCAATTGAGGCAGTTTGTTACAATCCCTCCACCGCTTACGCGGTCCCCGTCTCATCTTCGATTCGGTCGGCGATAAACGCTTGCCACCGGCAAGCATCGCCCCTTTACACAAGGGAGGCTCTCGCTCCGGTGTCAATTTCATCTTCAAACTCCCCGACAAACTCCAATTTAAATTTCATCAATGATGATGGTCGTGGGGATCTCCGTCTGCAAGAAGCTTTGCAAAAGAAACCTCAGTTTCATCGAAAACAGGGATTCCGTTTTCAATAAGTTTTCTGACCGTCACGCCTTCGCCGGTAATTTTTGTTCCGGTAAAAGTTCCGTCATAAATTCTTTTGCTTCCGCAGGAGGGGCTACCCTGCTTCATAATTGCAACTCTCACGCCGTTTTTACGGGCAATTTCAAGCGCCTTTTCGGCACCAAGCTCAAACTGAGCCGTAACATCTTCTCCCTCTTTGTTAATGACCTTTCCGTCCTTTTGTTCCGAAGGGATTCGCGGAGTAGAGAGTCCGCCAAGTTCTTCGGGGCATACGGGAATGAGTCTGCCAGAATTTTTCAGAAACTGAAAAAGAGGATCTTTGAGGGTGTTCGTTCCGCCGTCATACTTGCAACAAAATCCATAGAGACACGCAGAACATAGAATTTTACTGCCTTTTTGTTTTTTATCCATTTGCTTCTCCTTGCATAAGTAGTTTTGAGCTTAAAAATTCTTGATAACCGCAACAGTGTTTTCCTTAAGAATAAACTCATTTGGATTAAGCTCGGTTTTGGTCATCAAATTGTCTTTGTCAATAATATAAACCGAGAAGTCATCTTCGAGATTCAGCTCTATCTTTACATCTTCTTCTATATTGGAAACAATAACTGATTTTCTATCTCCGTCTTTAGCTGCCAAAGCATAAACCCCTTTGTCATGAATGCACAAAACCTCATTTCCCAGCTCATAAAGCTCACCGAATGCCTTGAAGGAATAATAAACGCAGGACGGTTCGAAAGTAGCAAGGTCATAAAATCCCCCGTAGGCACCCACCGAAACATATCTTGCATCATAATACATAAGCATATCGGTATTTTTGTGCTGCATGGCAAGCATCATTGCCATTGTGTTAGCAGATGCATAGGACGAGGATGTGTTAAGCTTTCTGTCGTGGGAAAGATTCCATTCATTGAGATGAGTTTCGATATTTTCATAGCCATAATCCTTTAAAACCATGTCAACAAAATCCGCCTCTGCTGTTACAACATCCACGGTGCCGTAGGTGTGCCACGAAAAGAAATCAATGGGCGAATTATGTTTTTTAATATAATCAAGGAACCCAAAAAAGAATTTAATGCGGTATTCTTCTTTGGAGCTTGTGTATCTTTCGTCATCTCTTTTTTCAATATCAAGACCATATTTATCGGGATCTGAAAATATTCCGTAAAAACCACATGCGGCATATCCGCCAACCTTAATTTTGTCACCAAAACATTTCTTAAGGTGCTTTGCAGTCACATCATAAAGCTCATAATACTGCCCGGCTGTGCCTGTCCACATCTGATTCATATGGGGTACGTCACGGTTTTCGGGTTCGTTCCAGATTTCCCAGTATCTGATGTCAAAATGAAAACCGTCTGCCCAGCCTTCATTGTAGTGTCTTATTATGTGCTCACATATTCTTGCCCATTTTGCATAGTCTTTGGGCGGATGAATGCGGTAGGCTTTTATGACGCACTGATTTTCTATTGTTACACCAAGCCTGAAATAAGGCTGAACACCGTATTCCACCAAAGCTTTTATTAGCTCATCGGTAAAAGCAAAGTCATAGGATTCAGGTTTTGTTTCATCGGCATCAAAGTCTCTGAAAATGTTTGGTATATCAACATAACGATTACCGCCAAACGCCCCGCCGACGTCGTGAAGACGCGAATAAGGAATGTGAGCATCTTTCAGAATATGCATGGGGGTAAAATTAATACTTGCAAAGCCACCGGTGAATGGAGGCTGACCCACTGCATGCATCGGTTTTATTTTTTTCTGTATATTGTTGAAATCAACATTAATTTTCATATGTCGAATTCCCCTTTTATCACGATATAATAAGAATTACCGGGTCGAGAATATGAGCCTGGCAATCAAGTATTGTTTTGTCGTTTTCTGTTTTATAGCCTACATCAGCACGGCTTCCGTCAGGCATCAGCTTTTGAATTTTTGAAAAATCTCTGTTAATCACAAGCTCGACATTATCTATAATATCAAGACCAATGTTAAAGAGTGCACAAAGACTTGAGCCATCACTCATTTTGCCCGATTTAAAATACATTTCCTCGTCACCGGGGCAATATGCCGAAAAATCTCCATAGCTTTTAAGAAGCTTTACAAAATTCTGTTTTCTTGACCAGTTAAGGAAAGAAAAACCATCAATTAGTGTGTGATTGCCTTCAGGAGTGCCTGCAAAAGTTATCACAGTTCCGCCGAGACTGTTTTTGTAAACAACAGTCCCCGGGAAAAGTTCTTCGTAATTCACTTTGTCTTTTGAGTTGCAGATGTATGATTCAATAACCGCATTGTCGTCAGTTACAGCAAGTTCTTTAACCTTGTTCTGACTCGACACCACATTGTCAAAATCCAAAATTTTGTCACCCATAGGTATTTTTCCATGCCACTCTCTCACATCGACACCCAGATATTTTCCGAATCCGCGTTTGATAAGTTCTTCAGCACTGTTGGATGCAAGAATAACAAAGCCTTTGAGTGCACTTAATATTTCTTCATCTGAGAGCAATACACTGCCTTCAAGACACAAAATGCCGCCATCATCGGGTGAAAAATACACAGGCAGACCAAACTGGTCAAGCACACATTTGCACCATGCACTAAACTTTTCACGACGTGGATTTTCTTTTGTGATATGATAATAAGACTTGTTACGGATAGGTATTCTGAAGCCTTCCCATTTCACATTTTTTGAAATTTCACTCAAAGCGTCATAAAAACCTCTGTTCTTTGAAAGAATCTGACGATATGCCATTCCGCTTTCGGGTTCATAGGGTCCAAGCCTTGTTATCCAGTGTTTTGCACCTGACGCACCTTCGAGAAGCGAGCCGGTCAGATGGGAATGAAGCATTGATTTTGAAGTGGAATATCTGTTTTGCGGGCAAGTGTCAGGTTCGTCAAGAACAACGTCAACCACATCTTTGACCTTGGCAATCTGACTTGCCGCATAAAAGAATGCAGAGGTGAGTCTTCTCGGACCGGGTGCATTGTAGCAGCCGTTGTTGATTCGAAGAACCGAAGGATTGCATTCTCCTGCCAGAATTGGCGTTATCTCATCTGCAAATTCAGCAACTTCTCCATCACAGCAGAACGAACCCGGAATTTTCGGGTTAACACTGTCTATGGCTTTTCGCATAACCTTTGCGGTTTCAACAAGGGATTCTCTTTGGGTTTCAACAAAAATATCGTTATATTCTTTTGCAAGCGCAGTACCCTCGGAAAGAACATCGAGAAGTTCTTCTCTTGTAAAATCCGTGCCTGCAAGTTCATTGAAACGCTTCATGTGAAGAGGACATCCGCATCCTAATCCCGGTCTGCTGATAAGCCTGAAATCATCATCAATCATTATGTGACCCGGATTGGTTTTGGCAATTTTGCGAATTGCATCATAAATATATTCTTTAAACCCTTCATCATATGGACACACAACTTCGGGAGATTTCCCGTCTACCATGCCTACGATGCGTTGAAACGGGAATTTTTCTCCAAGAACCCAACCATGACCTATGCTTGCCTGAACAAGAACACCATTCGGAATGCCATCTGCATCAAGCTTTTCTTTGAATTTTACGTACTGTGCGCTCATTATAGATGCCTTATCTGCAGGCGGTGTGCCTTCGGGCACAAGAGTCATCTTAAACAGTGCACAGGTGGCAACTCCTTTTTCATATTGATATTTAATATCTTCGCAAATTTCGTTTATGCGATCTGTGCGAAGTGGCATTATTGTGTATAAATTATCCATAGCAAATCACCTTTATGTTTATGTAGATTGATTATTAAATTGGAGTTTATCGCTCTGTTTAGCACTAGGGCGAAAGGCTCCCTTGTGTAAAGGGAGCTGTCACGAAGTGACTGAGGGATTGTTAAATAATAAACTCTCAAACAATCACAAATACTGCAATTGAGGCAGTTTGTTACAATCCCTCCACCGCTTAAGCGGTCCCCGGCAAATT
>JAFQBA010000126.1 GCA_017416845.1 Clostridia bacterium | reverse complement strand
ATTTCAATAGATTCAGAAAAAGAATATTACATATGTTTAACTACAAAAAATCTAATACCGGAAAGGCGGCTGCATAAAAGCTGCAACCGCCATCGAAAGTTCCATTATTCAATTTTGACCCCAACTATTGACAAAGAGCCATAATTATTTACCTGCCTGCATTTCTGCAACTGCTTCAAGAACTGAATCAGCCATATATTTGAGCTGTTCGTCGCTGAGGCCATAGAGAGGAAGGTGAGTGTATCTCTTGTAGAACACTTCTTCACAGTTGGGGCATGTTTTTGCAATTTCGTCAGAATCATAACCCATATCCTGAACAATTTTGAAACGGTAGAGAGGTCCGAAGTGAGCAATTTGAGTTACGCCCTTTTCTTCGAGTTTCTTTTTGAGAATCTGAACATCTCCGCCTGCTTTTGCAGGGTCAATCTGCAAGAGATAGAGGTGGAATGTGGGTTTTATTTCGTCATTACCGAGATCCTGAGCTATGATTGCATCATTTTCGGCAAATCTTGAATTGAGATACTCGGCTGCCTTTCTTCTTGCGGCGATAATCTCTTCATTTCTTGCCACCTGAAGTGTAAGACCGAGACCTTGAATTTCGGTTGTTGAAGAGTTACCGGGAACAAAGGGTTTTTCTTTACCCTGAATTGGTGTGATGTTATAGAGCCAATCTTTGATGGGGCAAGTGAAATCAAGACCGAGGAAACGAGCTCTCTTCATTTCGGGAGCATAACCCGGAATTGATGTGGTGAGAATACCACCTTCACCAAAAGATGTGATATTTTTAACTTCGTGCATTGAGAATGCGGCAAAATCACCGAGAGTACCGATTTTTTTGCCTTTGTACATTGCACCGAATGCATGAGCCGCATCTTCAAGAACAAGAATGTCTTTTTCTTTTGCAAGTTTTAAAATTGGATCAAGATCCACAGGATAACCGCCGATATGTACGGGAACAATCATCTTTGTTTTGTCGGTGATTTTTCTTGCAACATCTGCAGGATCCATGTTGATTGTTCTGGGATCAACATCTGCAAATACAAGCTTTGCACCAACAGCCAGAGGATATGCCATTGTTGCAACAAATGTTATTGCAGGAACAATAACTTCATCGCCGGGTTTGAGATTTGCATATTTGTAGGCAATTTCAAAACCTGCGGTTGCGTTTGTGACAAAAGTGGAAGTTTCGGTTCCGAGATATTTGTTGCAGGCTTCTTCTGCTTCTTCAACCTTGCTTCCGAGAGAAAGCTTTCCGGGAGGGGTAGCAAGAGCATCAAGCTTTTTAACCTGTTGCCAAACTGCCTCCAGAGCTTCTTCATATTCTTTGCCTTCACCCTGCATAAGGAATTTGATGATTTCCATCAAGTCCTGAACATTGTAGTTTTCACCAACAGCCGCCCAAGGTACTGCGGTTGCGCCGGTGTTGTAACGAAAATCTGTTGATTTACCCATTTTAATTACCTCCGTAATATATTAGTCAAAATTTTATTTTGTTTAATAAAGCTTTGACCGTTAATTAATTTATCGCTTGAATTAATTATAACACACAGAGGTTACAATGTCAACCGAATTTATATATTTACTAAAAATTTTTATACACAAAAAGGGACTTTTGCAGTCCCTTTTGAATTAAAATTATTTGTTTATGTATTTTGCAACTTCTTTGGCAACAAGCTTTGTGAGCTCATCAAGGCTGAGACCCTGAGCACTGCCGGAGAATGTGAAGTTTGCATCTGCTTTTCCATCACTGGAGAAGAGCTTCATCTTCTTAGAGGTTTCAAGCTTAACTGCTTCAACAGCGGCAGGAATAAGATCGATAAGACCTTTGTCCATGCTGTGGAACTTTTTGAATTCTGCTTCAACAGCAGCAACGTTGATATCGGTGAAGATGTTAACCTTGCTGATACCTTCTTTGATTGCCTGTTTGAAGTCGTCATCGGTGAGACCTGAACCACCGTGGAGTACGAGGGGTACATCAACGGTTGAAGCAATGGTGCGGATTCTCTCAAAGTCGAGTTTGGGAGGAAGCTTGTAGGCACCGTGAGCATTACCAACGGCGATGGCAAGAGCATCAACGCCTGTTTTGTCTACAAAGTCTTTTGCAAGTTTGGGATCAGTGAAATATTTTGAAGGATCGTCAAGATGTGAACTGCCTTCTGCAGAGCCTTCATTATCACCAACATGACCAAGCTCACCTTCGATTGTTGCACCGTAGGAGTGAGCAATGTCTGCCATTTCTTTAACCTTGCGAACATTTTCTTCATAGGAATCGGTTGAACAATCATACATGATTGAGCTGAAGCCGAGCTTCAAAGCTTCGATACATGTGTCATATGTAAGACCGTGGTCGAGATGAACAACAACGGGAACATTTGCTTTTTTAGCCATGGGGATGAGATAGTAAGAAACTTCCTCAAGGGGACCGTAGGGAAGCAAAACTTCTGCAGTACCCATGATAACGGGAGATCTTGTTGCTTCTGCAGCAGCAATGATACCGCGGGCAAGTTCAAGATTTACTGCGTTGAAAAGACCGACAGCATAACGATTTCTTTTTGCAGGTACGAGTACCTCATTCATATTAACTAACATATTTTCGTCTCCTTAGTCGATAAATTTATATGCAGTGCATAGAACACTTTACAATCTATACTATAATTATACAACTATTTTTCAATATGTCAAGAGAAAATTTTGTTTTTTGTGTATTTTTTTCTGTTTTTGTGTTTGATTTTTAATCTGAAACCTAAAAACAACAAAAAACACGAGCTTTATCAAACCAAAACAAACAAAATCAAATAAGTTTAATATCAATGTTGTATTTTTCTTTGAAATAGATGAGATTTTCCTTTTTGTGACCGGTTATTTGAGAAATTTTTTCTTTTGGTGCCTCAATTTCCAGAGGGCGATCATGAATTTTGTTTTCTCTGACATGGCTTTCAATTTTATCCCTGATTACTCTTCCGTAAACAAGCTCCGCAAAAGCGTTGTGATAGGGCCCGATTACAGTTCTTTCATTAACATTGTCGGTGGTCTGAAGACCGATACGCAAAATGTCTATGCCGGCATCTCTAAAGAGCGGAACAATTTTTGCCGCAAGTGAAACCGCCTGCTCAAGAGTTTGAGGAGAATATTCACCCCGGCGATGCATATCCCAAAGATGAGTTCCCTCCATAACAAGCGTAGGATAGATTCTTACCGTGTCTGCCCCAAGAGCAACAATTTCTTTTGCGGTGGAAAGGGACTTTTCATCGGTGTCACCGGGAAGCCCTGTCATCATCTGAAGCCCAAGCTCAATGCTGTGTTTTTTTATTAGATCAGATGCCCGTTTGGTATCTTCAAAGCTGTGTCCTCTTGCCGAACATTGCAAAACAAAATCATCTGCCGATTGAAGTCCGAGCTCAATGGCTGTCATGCCGTAGGATTTGCAAAGGGTGAGAATTTCATCATCAATGCAATCGGGACGGGTTGAGCAACGCACACCGTCAACCCTGCCGGATTTCACATATTCATATGCCAAGGAAAGAAGCTCCGTCATCTGCTCTCTTTCAATTGCTGTAAAACTGCCTCCGAAAAATGCAATTTCCGCTTTGTATTCACCTTTTTTGTTGTGTTTTTCAATAGATTCCAGGTGATTGTCAATAATCTCTCTTGCCTTTTGAACTGTCATGTCATCGGTTTGACCGGTGATTTTTCGTTGATTGCAAAAAACACAGTCGTGGGGACAACCCTTGTGTGGAACAAACACCGGAATGTGAAAGTTTCGTTTTTTCATTTTATTAATTCCCTCAGTGATTTTTCGAATGAGAAATCATCGTCTTGCGTTCGTTTTCGATTGTGAGGCATATTCCTTTTTGCTTTCGGGGCATTTCGTATTTTTTTGCCGAGAAATCTTTCGAAAAGCAATTTGTCGATATTGTCATTGGTAAAAATCAGTCCGGAGTTCGACACTGCTTTTGCACCTTTTCCCAGAGCAAGCGATGCTACACCATAGTCCTGTGAAACAACAATATCACCCTTTTGCACACGGTTTATGAGATACAAATCGGCAGAATCTGCGCCCTGACTTACAATGGCAATTTCGCTGTAGTCGGATGTGAGAATGTGATTCACATCAATAACCATTGTCACAGGTATGGAATTTTCTTTTGCTACCCGCTCGATAATCTCTTTCACCGGGCAGGCATCTGCATCAACATATATATGCATGGTAATTCTCTCTCTTTACTGTCAGCACTTTATTTTAATTCGTTGTCTATGCCTTTCAGGAAATCATTCTTGCTCGAACCGATGTTTCCGTAATTTTTTCTGCCGGTTCCGTTAACTTCACAAAGCATGGTAACCTCATGCCCCACAATTTGAGCTGTTACCGTGCTGTTTTCCGAGGTAAAATATCTTATTCCGTTTGAAACGGGAACAATACCTATATATCTGCACTGAATAAGCATGGGATTGGTTGTGTCAACACCATTGAAGCTTAAGAGAAAAACATTTTTTCCTTTTGGTGTTTTTTCATAGGAAACTCCAAAAATGTTTTGTGCATTAAGTCCCGTATTGTTCAGAATTTGAGCATATGCCGCCATTATGGCGTTTTCGTCTTCCGCACCTGCAGAAAACAGATAATTATCCGAAGAATTCATTTGAATATCGAGAATTTGATTCATAAGAATTCTATCCCATATATCATATACAACAATGGGCAAATTGTCATTTTGAGTTTCTATGAAAGAAGCAATCTCAGCGGGATAGGCAGATAATCCGTCAAAAAGGAACTTCTGCTCAAAGCCATAGCGAATGTCACTATATAATCCGAGAAGCTTTTCTTGATCTGCAGGACTTAGCTCATTGAGTTTATAGTCTGTGCCCGAACCGGCTTTTTGTTCATTGTCGTTTATTTCGGAGGGTGCCTCTGAATTTTCCGAATTGCTGATTATTGTTACACGGCGAAGATTTCCGTCCCATGAAACCTTGGCGTTAAAGCTTTCGGAAATGGCTCTTACGGGAACAAGGGTTCTTCCATCTGCAAGCATTGCCGGAACATCAAGTTCAACCGCTTTGTTGTTTACAAACATGGTGCTGTTGCCAATCTGAATTGCAACGCAGATGTCTCCTTTTGTTCCAAATGCCGTTGATGTTTCCTGATCCCATGTGACTTCTGCTCCGAGAGCTTCGAATATATATCTCATGGGAACCATGGTTCTTCCGTATTCAATGATGGGATTCACATCAAAAACAAGTTGATTTCCATCAACAAAAACAGTAACGGGATTTTCATCATCTGCCATGGATAATGTACAGGGTAAGAGCAATGCAATCACACAAACAAGTGCTAACACTCTTTTAAAAATTTTTTGTTCCATAATATCAGCCTCCTTAATGTTTTTATTAATTATACCACACATAACATTTTAAAACAACGGATTTAATTGAACTGTAATAAAAAGTGGCATAATGCACACAAGCAACCATAAAAAGCTGTCATTTCGTCCAAAATCCAAGCACAAATTGCCCGAGTAACTCAAATATTGATATGGCTGTGATTATTATTACAAGAAAAGTGGCTGCGGCACGGAGTGCGGAGCATTATCGCTTTTCTTAAATCATCTCCATTTTTGCACGGCAATACAATCAAAAATAGCCCGTAAAACGAATTGTTTTTACGGACTATTTTAAAATATTATGCATCAATTTTAACTTTTTTCACAGTCGCCGAAGCTTTCAAACGCGGAGTGTCTTTGTTTTCTCCGGGAAGAGAGAGCACCTTTTCTTCAACGAGCCTTGGTGTTACCATAACACTTTGAATTTCATTGTTTGAAGGAGCTTCAAACATGATGTCACTCATGGTTTCTTCCATGATTGAACGAAGTCCTCTTGCACCTGTTTTACGCTCTATTGCTTTGTCTGCAATAGTTTCAATTGCTTTTGGTTCGAAGCAAAGATCAACTCCATCATAAGAAAGAAGCTTCTGATATTGCTTAACAAGAGCGTTTTTGGGCTCTGTGAGAATTTTGATGAGAGCATCACGGTCAAGAGAATCAAGAGTAACACTAACCGAGAGTCTTCCGATAAATTCGGGAATAAGACCGAATTTGAGAAGATCCTGAGGTTGAATGTCTTTGAGAATGTCTCCGACCTGTTTATCTTTTTTGGATTTGACATCTGCTCCAAAGCCAAGCACTTTTTTTCCGGTTCTCTGTTCAATTATCTTTTCGATTCCGTCAAAAGCACCGCCACAGATAAAGAGAATGTTGGTGGTGTCAATCTGAATAAATTCCTGCTGAGGATGCTTTCTGCCGCCCTGGGGTGGAACAGAGGCAACCGTACCTTCAAGAATTTTCAAAAGTGCCTGTTGAACCCCTTCACCGCTGACATCACGGGTGATGGACGGGTTTTCGGATTTGCGGGCAATTTTGTCAATTTCGTCAATATAGATAATACCCTTTTCGGCACTTTCGATGTTGTAATCTGCCGCCTGAATGAGCTTTAAGAGAATGTTTTCAACATCCTCACCCACATAGCCAGCCTCGGTGAGAGAGGTTGCATCGGCAATGGCAAAAGGAACATCGATTATCTTTGCCAGAGTCTGAGCAAGAAGCGTTTTACCCGAACCGGTGGGGCCAACAAGGAGAATGTTGCTCTTTTGAAGTTCAACATCGTCGTCTTTGTCTTTCTTTTCGGCTGTAATACGCTTATAATGATTATACACAGCCACGGCAAGGCTCTTTTTTGCTCTGTCCTGACCCACAACATACATATCAAGAATGTTTTTTATGTCAACGGGTTTAGGAAGCTCTGAAAGAGAAAACTCAGGAGCCGGCGCCATATCGCGATAATCGGATTCAATGATATCACTGCAAGCTTCAATACATTCATCGCAGATAAACACATCAGCAGAAGGGCTTGAAATAAGCCTCATTACCAAATCCTGAGGTTTTCCGCAAAATGAACATACGAGCTTATCATTATTTTTATTACTCATGCAGTGTAGTCCTCTAACTTTCTGAAAACTTTATTTTCTTTTTTCAATCACTTCGTCAACAAGACCGTATTCCTTTGCTTCAAAAGCTGTCATGAAATTATCCCTTTCAGTATCGGCAGTAATCTGTTCAAGGGATTTTCCGGTTCTTTCACTAAGAATTGTGTTTAATGTGTGTTTGATTTTGATAATTCTGTCAGCATGAATTTTGATGTCTGTAGCCTGACCCTGCATTCCGCCGAGAGGCTGATGAATCATAATTTCACTGTTGGGAAGTGCAAAGCGTTTTCCCTTTGCCCCCGCTGCCAGAAGAAATGCTCCCATGGAAGCCGCCATGCCTATGCAGATTGTTGAAACATCACATTTGATATATTGCATGGTGTCGTAAATTGCCATGCCGGAGGTGATTGATCCACCGGGGCTGTTGATGTAGAGACTTATATCCTTGTCGGGATCTTCCGCCTCAAGGAAAAGCATCTGTGCAACCACAAGGCTTGCGGTTACGTCGTTAACTTCTTCACCCAAAAATATTATTCTGTCCTTTAAAAGTCTGGAATAAATATCGAATGAACGTTCTCCTCTGTTTGTTTGTTCAATGACCATTGGTACAAGACTCATTTTGCATTTCCTCCTTGCATTTTATTTAGATTTAAATGTGAGCCGACCGAGACGGTCGGCTCATATTCATAATTTAATTATTCTTCGTCTTTCTTTTCTGCTTTAGCTTTTGCAGCTGTCTTTTTAGGAGCAGCTTTTGCTGTTGTTTTTTTAGCGGGTTTTTCTTCACCGTCTTCTGCTTTTTCAGCTTTAGCGGCTGTCTTTTTTGCAGGAGCTTTTTTTGATGTTGCCTTGGGCTTTTCAGCTTTTGCATTTTCAGCGATGATTGCTACTGCTTTTTTGAGTTTGATGTCTTCTTTCATTGATTCTTTTTCGTTGTCACCAATGAGAGTTTTAACTTTATCAAGCTCCATGCCATACATTTCAGCCATCTGAGCAAGCTCTGCTTCGAGGTCTTCATCTGTAACTTCAATGTTTTCTACCTTAGCGATTTTTTCCAAAACAAGATTTGACTTAACCTGAGCAGTTGCCTGATCTTTGAACTGTTCTTTGAAAGAATCTACGGTTGTTCCTGTAATCTGCATGTACTGTTCCATGTTGAGACCCTGTGATGAGAGACGGTAACCGAATTCTTTAATCATATCTTCAATACGATTGTCAATCATGCACTGGGGAATGTCTGCCTCACTTGCTTCGGAAACAGCTTCAACAAGTTTGTTTTCGAATTCGCCTTTTGTTCTTGCTTCGTTTGATTTGTCAAGCTTTTCTTTGATGCTGTTTTTATATTCTTCAAATGTATCGAATTCGCTGATATCTTTAGCAAAATCATCGTCGAGTGTGGGAAGTTCTTTAACCTTGATTTCCTTAACTGTTACTTTGAACACTGCAGGTTTACCTTTGAGAGCTTCTGCATGATATTCTTCGGGGAATGTAACATTAACTTCGGTTTCTACACCGATTTCGGCACCGATGAGCTGATCTTCAAAACCGGGGATAAACTGACCGCTTCCGATTTCGAGAGTATGGTTTGTACCTTTTCCGCCTTCAAATGCAACACCATCGGTAAAGCCTTCAAAATCGATAACTGTGATGTCACCTTTTTCAACTTTTCTGTCTTCAACTGCAACGAGTCTTGCATTTTGTTCCTGAACTTTTTTGATTTCAGCTTCAATGTCTTCGTCTTTTGTTTCATAAACAACTTTTTCACATTTAACGCCTTTATATTCACCGAGAGTTACTTCGGGTTTAACAGTAACTGTTGCTGTAAGAACAAGAGCCTTGTCATTGCCGATGTCATCGATATCGATTTCAGGACGGTCAACAGGTTCGATGCCTGATTCTTTAACTGCAAATTCATATGCTTCAGGACATACAAAGTTTACTGCATCTTCATAGAATACACCTTCACCATAGTATTTTTCAATGATTTTTCTGGGTGCTTTACCCTTTCTGAATCCGGGAAGAGTAATCTGCTTTACATTCTTCTTGTAGGATTTTTCAATTGCTTTTTCAAAAGTTTCTTTGTCAATCTCAATTGTGAGTTTGACTGTGTTTTTTTCTACCTGTTCATTTTTTATAAGTTTCATCTGTAGGAAACCTCCCCAAAAAATTTTTTTGATTGTTTATGCTATATATTAACCGGATTAAAAATCCAGATTACACGGGATAAACTTTAGATAATCGGCAGAAACAAGCTTTAACTCAATTCCATCAAGATTACCGCAAAAAGCACTTTGGTGTGCCGGACCGTGAAGATGACCATAGACACATTTTTTTATTCCGTATTTCCGAAATATTCCGAAAATCCCCTCATCGGGCTTGCCGTTTGAAGAAACAGGCGGATAGTGCAAAACAACTATTCTTTCAAACTCAGATCCGGGATTTTGCTTCTCGCTTTTTTCCATTGCATCGCAGGCAAGCGAAAGTCTGATGAGCTCACGCTCATAGATTTTTTTGTCTTCGGTGCCGAAAGAATCGGATGACGGCAAAATCCAGCCCCTTGTTGCAGCAACGGATTTGTTTTCGAAAATGAACGCATCATTTTGTATAAAACTAATGGTATCAAAGCCATTTGACAAAACATACGCCTTCATTTTGGCAAGCGTTTGCCACCAATAGTCGTGGTTGCCTCTTGACAAAAATTTTTTTCCGGGCAAAGCGTCGAGAAATTTAAAATCATCATATGCTTCGTCCATATACATTGCCCATGAGATGTCACCACCGACCACAACGGCATCACCGTCTGTAACAATCCTTTGCCAGTTGTCGGAAATTTTTTCCATGTAATTTTGCCAGGAGGAGCCGAACACATCCATTGGCTTTTGAGCGGAAAGCGAAAGATGCAAATCGCTCATAGCATACAGAGCCATATGTAAGAGCACCCCCATGAATATTAATCACAATAACTCTTTAAAATCACATAACAATCCATTTTAGTTTTATGATTAAAACATATTATATAACAACTTTTTAATAAAATCAAGTTGTTATTTGTACAAAAAAGTGGTAAGATATCTTAAGAAAATTATTTTAAAGGTATAATAAAATGAAAATATTACATAAAATTGCAAAATTTCGTACACATATTTCGCTCGGAATTCTGGCTATTATAATTGTTTCAATTTCCGTAACACTTTATCTGAATCATTATAATCAAATCGGCAAAAATTTAAACATGTATAACGAAGAAATTTATATCAGCGGAAAAATATCATCATATCCCAAAGAGGATGATGATACTGTTTCTTTCTATATCAAGGCAGAAACATGCGATGAAAAAACGCTTTCAGGAGAAACAGTACACATAACAGTGATAAAACCCGAAAACAAAATTTCAGACTTCGGTTACGGAGATCGTGTAAGCATAAGAGCAAAATTCAATCAGGGTAACGAAGCAACCAATCCGGGTGAATTCGATTATAAAAACTATCTTTTCAGCACCGGAGCCGTTGCAAAGGGTACTACCGATTTGGAAAACACCAAACGTATTCCTGCCAAAAACGGACTTGGCAAAATCATATATGACATACGGTGTGATTTTATCAAAAACACTCACAAATATTTTTCTTCACGCACCGGCGGACTTATAACAGCAATTATTTCAGGTGACAGAGAGGGCATTGACACCGCCACCTCCGACAACCTCAAAATGTCGGGTATATATCATATAGTTGCCATATCCGGTCTGCATCTGAATTTATTTGTTTTTGCAATCACCTATTTCATTTCACGTCTTCGCATCAAGAGATTAAAAAAGGCTTTGCTTTCACTCGCTGCGACCTTGCTTACAGGCGGATTTGTACTTGTATTTACAGGGTTTGGTCTATCAGTATGGAGAGCATTTATTATGATGGGAATATCGTCGATTTCAGCGATTATCTCCCGAGACTACAGCGCAAAGAATTCTCTCGCCATATCAGTTTTCGGCATAATCGTCGCCATGCCCTATTCTCTTTGGAATGTAGGTTTTTTACTTTCGGTTACTTCAACCTTCTCCGTACTTGTAAGTATAGACGTAATGCGTTATGCCAAAAATGTTGTGAATCTTGAAAAGTTCGCATCAAGCAAGACAGTTAACACTGCCGTTATTTCCGTTATGTCTGTTTTGTTCACCTTACCTGTTACTATGACAAGCTTTGGCTATATAACCGTCTATTCGTGGATTACAAATATTTTTGTTCTTCCTGTTGTTCCATATCTTTTGGGCGGTAGTGTAATATTTGCATTTTTATCTGCTTTCGGATGTGAATTGCCGGCAAGCATTTTAGCTTATGCTTTGACAACACTTGCAGAATATATTTTCTTTATTGCACAAAGTGTTGCCCGTCTTCCGGGTAGCACACCAGCGGTAAATGTTGTTTCGGCTTCGATTGTTTTGGCATATATAATCGCATTTATTCTGTCAATATATACAGCAGTCAGAAAAAGTATAAAAAGTGCTTTATTAATTATAGTAATTTTTTCTGTTGCAGTCGGAGGGTTTTTAAAGTATAATAAAGATGACCCGCTTATTATAACATATGCAGATGTATCTCAAGGTGACTGCACATTGATAGAAATTGAAAATTCAGACATAATGATAGATTGCGGCACTGATTCATTAAATGTTGAATATTCAGTTCAATCAATTTTATCAATACTTAAAAACCGAGGTATAGACAGCCTTGACATGGTTTTGGTTACACATTATCATTCGGACCACATGAACATGATACCACAACTTATTGAATGCGGAAAAGTAAAAAGATTATATCTTCCTGAATATTATGATTTTCGCGAAATCGAAGCTATTAAAAACCGAAGGATACTTCTTGAAGCTTCATTAAAATACAACATACCTGTTGAATATTTAAGCGACGGAATGTCTATGCAATTCTCAAACGGTACACGTATGGATATTCTTTCTCCATCAGCTGATATGTTTTGTGATAACAACAATATGTCCACCGCCATAAAACTAACATATGGCAAAAACAAATTCATCTTTTGTGGTGATGTTCAAACCGAAGGAATTGAAAAGCTTTTGGTCAAAGATATTGCATGTGATGTACTTAAAATTCCACATCACGGAGGATTCAGCGAAAAGTGCGATGAATTTATCAAAAGAACCAACTGCAAATATGCAATAATATCATGCGGCAGAAATAATACATACGGACATCCCGACGAACGAATGTCCGAATTGCTTGAAAAAGAAACAATTGAAGTATATCAAACAGGTATACGCGGAGCAATTACAATTTATGCTGATAAAAACAACATAAAACGCATAGAGACAATAAACTGAAAGGAACAATTAATATGCCCGGAATAAAAAATGATATTAAAACACAAGAATTTAAAAATGTTTATCTCATTTGGGGCGAAGAGGATTTTTTAAGAGATTATTACAAAAAAGCTTTGGTCGACAAGGTTCTTGACCCATCTTTTGCAGACTTTAATTATAAAGAATATACCTCAAAAAGCCCCGACAATGATGAAATATCAGACTATGTTTCATCATATCCATGCATGAGCGAAAAAAAAGTATTATACATTAAAGATTCCGATCTTTTGAAAAAAACAAATGAAACAGACAAAAAATTCTGGCTTTCACTGCTTGATGATATGCCGGACTTTGTCATCATCATCTTTTCAGAAAAAAATGTCGACAAACGAAATGCTCTTTACAAAAATATTGCCAAAAACCACAGCGTTGATGAATTTGCATTTCAAAAACCTCACGACCTTATAAACTGGATAGGAAGATATCTGTCAAAATATAACAAGGAAATTGCACCTGCCACGGCGCAATACCTCATTGACTGCTGTTCGCCAAGTATGTATCTTTTGAAAAACGAGATTGAAAAGCTGGCTTCATTCACCGATTCACGTCAGATAACCTCCAAAGATATCGATATATGCTGTTGCAAGGTGGCTGAAAGCAGAGTTTTTGATATGCTTGATAACGCTCTTGATGGCAAAACATCGGATGCATGCAAAAAATATGAGGAATTAAAGCTTCTCAGAGAAGAACCAATCGCCATAAACGGAGCTGTTTTTTCTAAATTCAGTCAGCTGAGAAAAATCAAGCTTATGTCAAAAACCATGTCTGCAAGAGAAATTGCGACAAAAACAAATCAAAAGGAATTCATTGTTAGTCTTAACCTAAAAAAGGTGAGAAGCATTTCCGACGAAAAGCTTGATGCAGTAATTAATTTGTGTGCCGAAACCGACCACAAAATAAAATCCGGCAAATCCGAGCCGTGGGCGGCGCTTGATGTGCTTATGGCAACAATCATTTCGTAAACAGAATATAACAAGTATTTGAAATATCAAAAAACATGGCAGTCCGAACCCGGATTGCCATGTTTTTATTTGAATAATTATCAATTATTAAAGAAGCTTTTCAAGTCTTACTGCTACTTCTTTGAGGAAGGTTTCTGTGTCTACCTTCTGTTTGTTTTCAAGGCTTGAAAGAAGATAAAGATCGCCTGTCATAACGCCTTCTTCAATTGTCTGAATTGTAGCTTTTTCGAGTTTATCGGCAAAATCCGAAAGCTCGGTGAGACCGTCGAGCTCGCCTCTTTTGCGAAGAGCACCTGTCCATGCAAAGAGAGTTGCAACGGAGTTTGTGGAGGTTGTTTCGCCTTTGAGATATTTGTAGTAGTGACGCTGAACAGTGCCGTGAGCGGCTTCATATTCATACACACCTTCGGGAGATACAAGAACCGATGTCATCATTGCAAGTGAACCGTATGCAGTTGCAACCATATCACTCATAACGTCACCGTCATAGTTTTTGCAAGCCCAGATGTAGCCGCCGTCGGAGCGAACAACTCTTGCTACGGCATCGTCAATGAGAGTGTAGAAATATTCTATGCCTGCGGCATCAAATTTTTCTTTGTATTCATTTTCAAAAATTTCAGCAAAAATGTCTTTGAAACGGTGGTCATATTTTTTGCTGATGGTGTCTTTTGTTGCAAACCAGAGATCCTGCTTTGTGTCGAGAGCAAAGTTAAAGCAACTTCTTGCAAAGCTTGAAATTGATTTGTCGGTATTGTGAAGACCCTGGATGATACCGTCGGTACCGTTAAAGTCGTGGATGAGCTGACGGGTTTCATTGCCGTCTTTGTCGGTGCACACAAGTTCGCATTTTGAACCCTCTGTCACCTGCATTTCAGTGTTTTTGTAAACATCGCCGTAAGCATGACGGGCAATGGTGATGGGTTTTGTCCATGTGGGAATGTAGGGAGTGATGCCCTTAACAATGATGGGAGTTCTGAAAACCGTACCGTCAAGGATTGCTCTGATGGTACCGTTTGGAGATTTCCACATTTCTTTGAGGTCATATTCGGTCATTCTTGCCGCATTGGGAGTGATTGTTGCACATTTAACCGCAACACCGTATTTTTTTGTTGCTTCTGCAGAATCGAAAGTAACCTGATCGTTTGTTTCGTTTCTGTATTCAAGACCGAGGTCATAGTATTCAGTTTTGAGATCAACATATGGAATGAGGAGAATATCCTTAATCATTTTCCATATGATTCTTGTCATTTCGTCTCCGTCCATCTCAACGAGGGGAGTTTTCATGGGTATTTTAGCCATTTTTATCATCCTTTCAATTATTTATTGTAGCTGTAGGGAGTTCCGATGAATCCCACCTGCGAAAAGTCTTTTGGATATTTTCTGATTATGTAGTCAATGTAGGACATAACCATTTTTGCAGTGAGCATATATCCCGTGGCAGTCATATGACCAAGGAAGAATGTCTCTTTGAATTTTTTGTCATATTCCGGAGCATATTTTTCAAGGTCAATAATGTATGTGTTTTCGCAAAGCTCTGCAAATTTTCTTAACTGTTCATTGTAATGTGAACGTTTCTTCAACCGTTCTTCATCTGTCACTGTTGTGTCATTGGGAATTGTCATTATGAAAATTTTTGCATCGGGCTGTTTTCTTTTGATGTTTTTGATTATTCCTGCATAGTAGGCAAGAATTGTGGGCTCGTCGGCAATGAGACCGTCTTTCCAAGCAGACTCTGCATCGCCTGCAGGGAGTTTTTGATTGAGGTCATTCACGCCAAGGGCAATGATGTATGCCTGACAAAGGTTTTCATAGGCAAAAGCCTTGCACTGTGCATGATAGCTTTCGATAAATTCCTTTGCAGTCATTCCGCCTCTTGTGAAGTTGTAGACCTTACATCCTGCCTCTCTTGCAATGTATTGTCCCCAGGAATAGTCATAAAAATCGTGCCAACCGGTTATTCCTTCTTCAAATGATTCAAATTCGCCCGAGGAAAGAGAATCACCGATTATGCCGATGGTACGAAAAATTCCGCAAAATCC
Source organism: Clostridia bacterium (assembly GCA_017416845.1). Lineage (GTDB taxonomy): Bacteria > Bacillota > Clostridia > UMGS1810 > UMGS1810 > RGIG1828. The sequence goes on along the minus strand of JAFQBA010000126.1, from coordinate 8,701 downwards.
GCCGTCGGTCACCAGTCTGTCAAGGGGCTGTTCGCCCTCTTTATAGTAAAAATCATTAATATCCATAAACGTCTCCTTACATATTCTCTCTTGTATAGCTGAGAAGTCCGCCGGCAAGAATTATGTCTCTTGTACGGTCTGTAAGCTCGCATACACAAGGAATGGAAGCACCGTTTGTTTTGTTTTCAATTACAATCTGTTTGCCGTTTGCAACGCAATCTCTGAGATTTTCTATTACAAGCTCATCGCCGAGAGAAATCTTGTCATAATCAGCTTCATTTTCAAACTGGAGAGGAAGAATTCCGGCATTGATGAGGTTTGCACGGTGAATACGTGCAAAGGATTTAACAAGCACAGCTTTAACTCCAAGATAGAGAGGAGCAAGTGCGGCGTGTTCTCTTGATGAACCCTGACCGTAGTTTGCACCGCCCACGATGATGCTTTTACCCATTTCTTTTGCTCTTTTGGGGAAGTTTTCGTCACATACAGTAAAACAGTGCTCGCTGATTGCGGGAATGTTTGAACGAAGGGGAAGAATTTTTGCACCTGCAGGCATAATGTGGTCTGTGGTGATGTTGTCTTCAACCTTGAGTGAACATTTACATTCAACACTTTCTTCAAGAGGCTCGGTCTTGGGGAAGGGTTTGATGTTTGGTCCGCGGAGGATTTCGACCTTGTCCATGTCTTTTTCATCGCAGGGAAGCTCAATCATGTTGTCGTTGATGATAAATTCATCGGGCATTTTGAACTCGGGCATATCGCCAAGTGATCTCGGGTCTGTGAGTACGCCTGCAATTGCAGAGGATGCGGCAACTTCGGGAGATACAAGATAAATCTGACCGTCTTTTGTGCCGGATCTGCCCTCAAAGTTACGGTTAAAGGTACGAAGTGAAATACCCTTTGAGTTTGGTGACTGACCCATACCTATGCAGGGACCGCAGGCACTCTCGAGGATTCTTGCGCCTGCATCAATCATAACAGCCAATGCACCGTTTTGAGCAAGCATATTGAGTACCTGTTTTGAACCGGGAGCAATTGAAAGGGAAACATCGGGATGAACTGTTTTGCCCTTTAAGATGTGAGCAACCTTCATCATATCCTGAAGTGAGGAGTTTGTGCATGAACCTATGCACACCTGATCTATTTTCATTTCGCCGATTTCGGAAAGTGTTTTAACATTGTCGGGCATGTGAGGACAAGCCGCCATGGGTTCGATTTTAGAAAGGTCAATGTCTATAACTTCATCATAAACTGCATCTTCATCTGCCGAAAGCTCTACCCACACATCTTCTCTTTTTTGTGCTTTGAGGAACTGCTTTGTGATTTCGTCGGAGGGGAAGATTGAAGTTGTTGCACCAAGCTCTGCACCCATGTTGGTGATGGTTGCACGTTCGGGAACAGAAAGGGATTTAACACCTTCACCACAGTATTCAATAACCTTTCCGACACCGCCTTTAACAGACATTCTTCTGAGAACCTCAAGGATAACATCCTTTGCGGCACACCATGAACCAAGTTTTCCCGTGAGGTTAACTTTAACGATGTTGGGATATGTGATATAATATGTACCACCGCCCATAGCAACTGCAACATCAAGACCGCCTGCGCCGATTGCAATCATACCGATACCGCCGCCTGTTGGTGTGTGGGAGTCGGAGCCGATGAGGGTTTTACCGGGAATGCCGAAGCGTTCAAGATGAACCTGGTGGCAGATTCCGTTACCGGGACGCGAAAAATATATTCCGTGTTTTTTGGCAATTGAACCAATGAAACGGTGGTCATCTGCATTTTCAAATCCCGACTGCAAAGTGTTGTGGTCAATGTAGGCAACAGAGCGCTCGGTTTTAACTCTGGGAATACCGATTGCTTCAAATTCAAGATATGCCATAGTTCCGGTGGCATCCTGAGTAAGAGTCTGGTCGATTCTTATGCCTATTTCCTTTCCTTTTTCAAAAACGCCATCAACGGTGTGCGCTTTGAGAATTTTTTCGGTTAATGTCAAACCCATATATATCATCCTTTCATTAAACATATACATCCAATATATCGTATACATATTATCATAAAAAATATTGCGGTGTCAATTAATTAACCTCTTTTTCTGCCAAATTACCAATTATTCTATAATTCACATAGATTTTTTCTATATTATTTCATTTACAAAGGCATTCAGCCATGCCAAAACCATAAAAACTAACTACCTTAACGATTTATAAATTTTTACGGGACTTTACAAATTGCGAAAAAAGTGGTATACTATATTGAATTATCAGTTAAAAGGAGATTAGCACATGAAAAAAATAATCAGTATTATAATGACATTATGTTTGTTATCGCTGTTCACATCATGCAGCAATGACAGCAAAAAAACAGCCGAAAAAACAGATTCGGCAATATCAGCTCCGGAAACCTACGATGTTAATTCAGATGCGTCATCCGGAATGAATTTCCAAATTGATGATCAAAGCTTTAATTTTGAAATCGAACCCATAAAGCCTGTCTCACCGACGAATGCAAGCTTCAACTTCGAAATTGAAGAATTTGACACAAACATTTTTGCCAATATTGTTCAAGCCGATTTAGAAAAAATCGATTCACTCAGCGAAGAAGACAAAAAGATTATTTTGGAAAAGAAAGAAGCGCTTCTTACCGACATAGCTGATATTCTGATTAAAAACAATATCAATGTTATGATAGATGAAATAAGCGGAGAAATAGTAATGGATGCCTCTATACTTTTCGATGTTGACGATGCCGAAGTTTCTGATGATGGTAAAGCTTTTCTGAAAGCTTTTATCCCGGCATATTCATCTGTTATCTGCAATGATAAATACTCCGATTTTATTGCCGCTGTATACATTGAAGGACACACAGACACTGATGGTTCTTATGAATATAATAAAGATCTTTCGCAAAAAAGAGCTGATAATGTAAAAAGCTTTTGTCTGTCAGATGGTGTAATTACAGATAAAGCTACTCTCAGCAAGTTTAAATCACTTACATCAGCTCACGGATGTTCTTATGATAATCCGATAAAGGATTCAAACGGCAATGTTGATAAATCCGCATCGAGAAGAGTTACTTTCAGATTCCTGATAAATATATAATAATATTTAATACAATTCCATATGTTAAAGGAGATGAATTTCTCATGAATATAAAAAAAATATCTCTTGTTCTTGCTGTTTTATTTTTATTCTCAGCAATTTCTGTGCAGGCTAAAACAATTGAGTTTACAATTGGTTCTGACAGCATGTATATCAGCGACAGCGATATAGCGAAAAAAACAATTGATGCAAAGCCTTACATAGAAAACTCAAGAACAATGATTCCTATAAGAGCAGTGTCCGAAAACTTCGGTGCAGAGGTTTCGTGGAATGATGCCGAAAGAAAAGTTACAATTACAGCAGATGAAACTATAATTGAGCTTTTTATAGACTCTGATATTGCAAAGGTTAACGGCGAAGACAAAAAGCTCGATACTCCTCCTGCTATTGTTGATTCAAGAACAATGGTGCCTCTTCGCTTTATTAGTGAGGCCCTTGGCAAAAATGTCGAATATATTTCTGCATCAAAACAGGTTCTTATTACAGATGAGAGTCCGGTTATGACAATAAACGGCGAAAGGGTTACTATTGATGAATTCCGTGCATGGGCTACGCTGCTTGGTTACCAGCTTGACCCTGCGTATGCCGAATACATTATTAATGACCTTTCTAACACAATTATGGTTACAAATCTTATGGCTCAGGAAGCTGAGTATAATGGATATTCCCTCACAGAAGCACAGAGTCTTGAGCTTACAAACAGCATATCGTCTATGAGTGAAGATATCTACAAATCATCACTTATTGCGCCGATTGCAAAGCTTCTTTCTGATGACCTCATTATCACACACTATATTGATGATCTTGCTGCCGAGGAATATCCAAAAACATTTGTGAGAGCAAAACATATTCTTATTCTCACCACAAACATGGAAACCGGTGAAAAATATGACGCAGCTAAACTTGATGAAGCACGCCAGACCGTTGAAGATATTAAAAAGAAGCTCGACGGCGGCGAAGATTTTGATAAACTGATGACAGAATACTGCGAAGACCCGGGAATTCATACAAATCCCGACGGATATGTGTTCACATATGGTGAAATGGTTCCCGAATTTGAAGAAACCGCCTTTGCTCTCAAAGAAGGGGAAATCAGTGATATTGTTGAAACCGATTACGGATATCACATCATCAAAAAAGAACCTCTTCCCGAAATGGACGAAACCATTCCCGGCAAGATTGCCACTGTGAAACTCAACGAAATATATGAAGAATGCATGGTAATCGGCACAATTGTTCAAAATATGTCGTTTGATGAACTTGCCGAGCAGTTGTTTGGTGACTTGCTCATTGAAATGCCGCAAGAAAAATAATTAATTTATCTTGACAAACACACGCTTTGCTGATATAATTATAAATCGGTAAAGCGTTACGGCCCATTGGTCAAGCGGTCAAGACGGCGCCCTCTCAAGGCGCAATCACGAGTTCGATTCTCGTATGGGTCATCAAAACAAAAATCCTGTCGAAAGATAGGATTTTTGTTTTGTATTATTCATTTTTCATTATTCACCATTCATCATTCATATTGTGACAGGATTTTTTTATGAATAATGAATGATGAAGTCGCACGGCTAATGAATAATTAATAATTTAAATTACTCAAGTTTAAAGATATAATATCATTGGTGATGAAAATGAAAGAAAACATTTTAATTGATAAATCTATAGATTTTGCCGCAAGAATAATAAGATTACAAAGATATTTAGTTAAAAATAAAAAAGAAACTATTATATCTAAACAAATAGTCAGAAGCGGAACAAGCATCGGCGCAAATATAAACGAAGCCAATTATGGACAAAGCAAGGCTGATTTTATTTCGAAATTACATATTTCTTTAAAAGAATCTGCCGAAACAGAATATTGGTTGAGATTGCTTATTAAATCTGAATTGCTGACAAATGAGGAAGGAGAATCTTTGCTTAAAGATTGCCTTGAAATTAAAAGATTGTTGATATCATCAATAAACACCGCCAAACAAAACATCGAAAAATCCAGATAACTTATGCCATCACTCTTGTGGTGGTTTTTCTTTTTAAAAATTTTGACATTTTTCTAAATTTCTATTGATAAATTATTAAAAATATGATATTATAATTATGCGAAACTAATTTAATAAACAAACTAAGGGGTATTTTTATCTTTTTGAGGATAGATATCTTTATTTTTGTTAACCACATTTGCGAATTTTGTCAAAAATGCAAATTCCATCAAATGTGGTGATTTTGATATCCCTTTTTTGTTTAAATTAGTTTCGCGACTATCGGAGTTTGCGTTTTTTGCGCCTGCTTCGGTAGGCGCATTTTTTATTTTACGGAGGTTTTTGAAAATGAAAAAAAGATGGTTGTGGCTTTAGTTTTATCATTTATATTAATGGTTCAAGAAGCATTTGTACTTGCTAGTAGCAATGATTTGTTATCAAATGAACAAGATGCTATAAAATTAAGCATAATGAATGATGATAATAATGTTCATGCCACAAATATCAATATAGTAGAAAGAGTAGATTTTTATGAATATACCGGATTAAATAAATTGGATGAGTTGAAACTTTGGGAGGATGAAAAAAGTTTAGAAGAAAACAATACAGAAGAATATCCTGAGCCAAATATTTCTGATGAGGAAATAAGTTTAATGAGTGCAAGCACTGTTAAAACTTATTCAAAATCTGCTCATGGTAGCACATATTTATCAAAGAATTTTAAAGTTAGTGAATTTGCTTGTAATGACGGTAGCGATACAATATTGATTGACAGTGAATTAGTTACCATACTTCAAAATATCCGAGATCACTTCGGAACGGCAGTTACAATAACTTCGGCTTATAGAACTGCTTCGTATAATGCAAAAGTAGGCGGTGCTTCTAATTCTTATCATGTCAAGGGTATGGCAGCAGATATAAAAGTATCAGGAGTAACACCGGCTGATGTAGCTAAATATGCGGAAACAATAGGTGTTCGCGGAGTTGGTCGATACAATACATTTGTACACGTGGATTCAAGACCATCGAAATACTATTGGAGAAATTCAGGAAGTAGTAATGTATCAGTATCTACACACGGTGGAACATTCAATGCTTATCCTTATGGGTCATCAACTCCAAGCAGCGTAAAGAACCCTGAGGGTGTTATAGATAGTTGTTCCGGTGGCAGTGGTTCTGTTAGTGTAAGAGGTTGGGCGTTTGACCGTGATGATACAGGTACGTCAATTCCTATACACGTTTATATAGGAGGGCCAGCCGGAAGTTCTAACGCAGAGGGATATGAAATAACAGCAAACGTTTTAAGAGAAGATGTTAATAACGTGTATGGCGTTGGCAATTATCATGGATATGATGCAAAAATAAATACAAACAAAACAGGAAATCAAGATGTTTATATTTATGCTTGCAATATAGGTAGCGGTGAAAATGTTTTGCTCGGTAGCAGAACGGTAAATATTACACCTCGTGCAAGCGAATTAAAATATTGGCTTTCTGCCAGTGATATGGGTGCTGAAATAACCGAATGTGAAGTAGGCGGAACATATTATTTGTGTTATAAAATGCACGACGCAAATACAGGTGATTATTTTAATTCATATTCAAGTGAGTTATATACAGTAAAATTAACTTTCTATGACATAGATGGTACAGAAATAGGTTCACAAGAATTTACTAACACAGATAGAGGTTCAGTGCAATTTGTGACAACAGCTGCAGGTACTTGCTCATATAAAGTAGCAATATCCGGTGACGTGTCGGGAGAAGCTATGGTGTCTTTTGTAATAAAGGATACAACACCGCAAACATACCAAATAACATACAATGCAAATGGTGGACAAAATGCTCCTGCTTCTCAAACCAAAACCGAAAATGTCGATTTGACATTGACTACACAAAAGCCAACAAGAATAGGATATGAGTTTTTTGGCTGGGGAAAAACTGCAACAACAAATACAGCTTCGTATAGTTCAGGTGGAACATACAAAGAAAATAAGTCTACAACTCTATATGCAGTATGGGTACCTGTACAGTATATAGTTAAGTACAATGCAAATGGTGGTAGTGGTTCTATGAATACACAACTTCATATATATGATATATCCAAAAATTTGTATACAAATACTTTCACCAGAACAAATTATATATTTAATAATTGGAATACAAAAGCAGATGGTAGCGGTATATCATACTCTGACGGAACCTTGGTTAAAAATTTATCTGCAACAAAAGGTTCAACTTTCAATTTATATGCACAGTGGATAAAAAAGTATATTGATGTAAAGATATATGATTATGGGACATATAAACTGTGTAATGTAGAATCATTTAATATTCAAACTCCATATTTTATCATTGTGTCATCATACAAAAATAACAAACTTGTCTCAATAGAAATGAGAAGTTCGTCAGACAACAATCCATTTATTTTGTTAGGTGATATTGATAAAGTAAAAGTAATGGTATGGAAAGATTTTAAAACATTAATCCCACTGTGTGAGTCAGAGGAAATTACAAGTAACAATTTTATAAAAGAATAACTGTCGAATTTGCACTCTATAACTCCAAAATGCAATTTTTTAAACAATGTTACCTCTTGGTAAAACTCTATCAGAATATATGTTATTATTTAAATCGGACACAAAGTGAAGTTGCACCTTTGGTGTAAATGATATTGCCTGCGACAAATGATGTATTGCTTCGCAATAACAATGTTGCACTGCGTGCAAATGTATGATATAATCTGATTTAAAGTGATTACATAAAAAGAATCGAATATTAATATAACCAGAGGAGACAAAACATGAGTTTAAATAAAGAAATTGAAAGAAAATGGATTATTGACAAAGATAAAATACCTTTTGATTTTTCAAAATGCAAACCCCTTAAAATGGTACAGTCATACATATGCTTTTCGCCCACCGTTAGGCTGAGAAACACCAATGATGAAGAATACATTTTGTGTGTGAAAACCAAAGGAAAACCGGGCTTGCTTGCAAGAGATGAGTTTGAAACCGAACTTACCAAAGAGCAATATGATACATTGCTTTTAAAAATCGAAGGTAATGTTATTGAAAAAACAAGATATTGCATTGAAACAGACGACGGTTACATCATGGAATTTGATATTTTTGAAGGAGCTCTTTCGGGGCTTTGCTACATGGAAATTGAATTCCCCGATGAAGAAAGTGCTCTTTCCTACCCCACTCCGTCTTGGGCAATTAAAGATGTGAGCAATGATTTTCGCTACAAAAATGCCGGTCTTGCAAAGTTTGGAATGCCGGAATAAATTTAAATTGGAATTTAGCGAAGAGTTAAACACAAGGACGTGAGCCGAAGCATTGTCACAACAAGTGCAACACTTAAAATCCTTTTTATATGCTCAACTCATGATTAATAGTTTATAATTGTATTATATTATATACCAAAAACGAAATCAAGGTTGCAAAAAAGACACGGAAGTCTGAACCGTGTCTTTTTTGTATATGAAAACCCCCGGATTGTCCGGGGGTTCGATAAAGCTTTTAGCTATAAATCTTGGAAATTAAAACTCCTTTTGATATAATTAAATTGCGGCTACCAACTGCAATATAAAATAATCAAAAGGAGGTCATT
>JAFQBA010000125.1 GCA_017416845.1 Clostridia bacterium | reverse complement strand
GGGAGTTTAACACAAGTGCGAAAGGCTCCCTTGTGTAAAGGGAGCTGTCACGAAGTGACTGAGGGATTGTTAAATGATAAACTCTCAATCAAGCACAAATACTGCAATTGAGGCAGTTTGTTACAATCCCTCCACCGCTTAAGCGGTCCCCCTCCCTTTACACAAGGGAGGCTCTCGCTCCGGTGCAAATTCCATCTTCAATCTCCCCGACAAACTCCAATTTAACAAATTAACTTAACTGCAAAATACAACGCCCAGTCCTGGTCATTTGCATAATCGTCATAACCGTGACTGTATGTGATTTGGGGTTTCATACATATGTTCGTGCATTCTTTTGCAGAGTATTGTTCAACCTTGTAGGGTACAAGATATCCTGCCGATGCGAATCCGTCGTCCGCAAAAACGCATAGATTATTCAGAAGTATATCACGACACTGCTTTTTATATTTTTCTCCGAACCCGTTTGAAAATAAAAAGTCATAAGTTTCTGCGGCAAGACTACTGAGCCATTGAGGCATTGAATCACCGTAGGACTTATATTTTCCGAACCAGAATAAATCCCAGTAACGGACTGCAATTGTGTTTGTGTGAAAATCAGGTTGAAAAGCTCTGAAAGCATCGGTTTTCGGAATATACATTTCCACTGCATCAAGATATTTTCTGTTTCCTGAAAGCATATATGCCTGACAAAGAATATTGATTTTTCCGAGAAACATAAACTGCGTGCAGGTAACTTCATGGGAAAAACATTTGCCGTTGTCGGTCAAAACCTTGTCTGCGTGTGCAAAAATTTTCTCTACAAGCTTTTCTTTTAAATTTGAAAGATTTGCTTTTTCAAGTTCTGTACATATTTCAAAAAGCCTCATACATGGAGATTCCTGCTTGCCGCCTTTTGCTTTTTCATAATATGAAATCATTATTCTTGCACTGTTTTCAAGGCATTTTATCTCACCGGTCAGGTGGTACCATTCAAGATAATACACACTCATCCACGGGTAGTTGTATGCACGGTGATGTTTATTGTTTCGTGCAATAGAATTGAAAACAGTTGCAGTTTTTTCGTCATAAACTTCTCTTTCGATAAACTCTCTGTGTTTCTCTATGGATTGTCTTAAAATAGCATCTTCTTTTTCCTGCAGGGCCAAAAGAATGGTAACTCCCATCGAAAGTCTCTCTCTGCACGCATTGGAATCGCCAAAGCTTTCGCTGTAGCAAAGACGGTTTTCCATGCGGTCATATACAAGATAGGCACCATCCAGGTGACTTCTTTTTTTATGAAATTGCTGTTTTGTTGCAATGAAAAAGGCTCTTTTACGAAGAATTTCGCAAAGCGGAGGGAGAATATTTAAATTCATATGAGTTTCTTTGTTGTTCCATTTTGCAGTTGTTAAAATTTCACCGGGGATTGTACATTTGGTTTGCCATTTTACAGTGTTTCCTTCTTTTATAAACTCAACCTTTTTTCCGTTTTCGTAAATCTCTGCATTATATTCATCACATTCAAAAAAGCAGTTTATTGTATCTCCGGCAAATGCGCTGTAAGAGTCTGCGTACAGACGTAGGGGTGTGGTGTGATTTGTATCCGGTGATATGTCTGAAAATTCAAAATCAAAAGAGATTTCAAGGCTTTCATCGGGCGAAAGGATGCAGGGGGTGGGAATGAGTACAAGTGCACCTCTGTAACTTGCACCGATAATTACTCTGTCGAGGTCATAGCTTATACTGTAGTTACATATACTTCCGCTTTTTAAAAATGCATTAAGATACGGCTTTGTGCCGCTTGGTTTTGCTGAATACATCCACGAAATATTTTCACCGCACCAAACATGAGTCACACAGGAACCGTCGTGCATATTTTCCTTTCCTTCAAAGGTGGAATTGTATGGAAAATGTATTCCGAAGCTGTCTTTAGTTGTGAAATAATCTGTAACATTATTGTTGGTAATGCGGTACGTTTCGGAGTATGCTTTGTCGTTTACGGTTTTACTAACGGTTAAATTCAGACTTTCAAGCTCATTTTTTGCGTATACAACTATACCGTCGCTTGTTTTTTCAATTCTTTCCGTTTTGAAGCCGTCAACCTTTCCCCAATCAGAATTTTCCAAAACCCAGTTCATAGAAAATTCATCGCCGGGAAAATAAATTCCGCTTGTATATCCGGTTTCAAGGTCAAAATCAACTGTAATATTATCGTTTGAACATCTCATATTTTCACATTCTTTCATTCAGATAAAAAATCAATTATTTCATCGGCTGTACTTGCAATGTCGCTGTCATCGGAAATGGGTGGGTATTTTGAGTCTGATATCACCCAACACCATTCTTTTTCAAACCAATTTATTTCTTTTTCAAAACTTTTACCCGAAAGTTCTTTAATTCTTTCCTCAATCCATCTTTCCCATCTCGGTTTGTAGAAGTCTTTTATAAGTCCTGACCATTGCTTGTTTGAATAGTCGTGAAGATGTCCGGTTTCGGAGTTTTCATATGAACCCCAGGTTGTAATTTGTGCTTTTGCGTTAAATTCATACACCTTTTTTGAAAAGTCATCATTTGCCAAAGCCTTTGCTTCATTTAGCCATTTGCCGAGAAGATAATATGGATTTGATTTTGTTACCAGTTCCATATAGCCTGTGATTTTCAAAAATTTATCGGAATGTTTTTTGAATTTTTCAGGATTTTTGTTTTCGTATGCTCTGACCATATCTTCATATATGTCTCCCGACGCATTCGATAAAACCTGTTGAAATGTCGTTGTAAGATCATACATATATCCTTCGCTATTCTTTAATAGTTCATAATCACATAAAAGAAGCTCTGCTGCTTTTTTGAATTTGTTTTTGTCATATGATATCTGAGAATTCCCCCAGAATGATGCTGCCTTAATGCCAATGTCGGGTCTTGCATTTACAATTGATTCGGGTGCACCTTCGCCAATATCGTTAAACTCTGCTTTATATACGGTGTCAAGCATAATATCCCATGCTTTGTGTGCCTTGTCTGAGACTTTGCCGTATCTTCTGTCGGCATAATCATAGAGCCATTTTCTCAGGTTAATTGATTTGATTTTTCCGGTTGTAGCATCTGTCCATACCGATTCGAACAAAAAGTCATAAAGCACCGGATTGTTGCAGCTTGCCTCCGGTGCAACACCGACGCCGACAATATTCGAAGTACAGTCAAATACCTTTGGTATGTCATCTGCCATACGGTCAAGATGTCCGTGGAGTCCCATTCGTCCGCCGAAATTGTTAAGCATACAGTATACCCATGGAGTTGAATCAAACTCTTTTGAATATCCGTACATTTTGCTGTCTTTGTTTCCGAGAATATATTTCGGGTCTCTTTCAGCCTGCAAATCCAGAACAAACACATGCTTTTTGTCTTTGTCAATCTCGCCGATTGCCGAAAGCATATCGGAGTAGGGAAGCGCTCCCCACGCCTGAAGCACCCACACAGCATCCGAGTCTGATATCATCATTTCGTTAAGGACTGCCGTCGCCGAATCTCTGAGCAGCTTTGGATTGTCTGTGCCAATTCCGCCTTCAACGAATGGCTCTGTCATATAGTAATTGCTATATGTTCCGTAAACCTCTTTTTGTGACTCATAAAATAAAGAGGCATATTTTGAAAAGGACTTATCTGTGGGACGGATAAGGAGTGGTCTTTCAAATCTGTTCCAGTGATTTCGCTTTATTGTTTCAACATCTTTATCGTATTTTTCAATGTCACATGGAATGATTCCGCCATAGCCTTGAAGCAGAGGTTTCATTCCGAGCTTTTTCATTATCCGGTGGTTTTCTCTTGCAAGCTCTGTTCTTTCTTCAAACCAGCTGTCGTGAACCGGTCCGCCGAACCCGTATAAGTTTTTAACTGCCCATCCGCAGTATGCGGGACCTGCAACAAAACGCCTGATTTCTTCGTGGGAATATCCGATTTTCGAAAGAAATCGTCTCCAAACTTCCTCCTGTGCGGTTATATCAAAAATGACATTAACACCGTTTAACGCAAGCCAATCAAGGTCTTTTCGCCATTCCTTCTTCCCCCAGAAAGCCATTGTATATGCATGGGTACAGCAAGAATATGCGTGACGTATTTTTGCTTTTGTGCATTTATAAAGGGGAGAGAGGATTTTCGGGAGAACATCGGGCATTTTTGTTTGATTTCCCACCTGAGAAATATGAACATTGCAGTAGTATTTGAGGTAATGATTGAGTCCGGCGGCGATGCATACTCCCTCATTTCCTCTGATAAGTATTTTGTCATTTGCGTTTTCGAGTATGAAATAATCTGCTATGTTGTCGCCATGAGGATTCGGCTCCTTGCTAAGTATAAATTTCGATTTGTATTTTTCACCGAGATTTCTTTCGATTATTCCGTAAATTTCATCATACGTGTCCTTGTCTGTTACTTCGACATTGTAGACGGAGTCTTTGAAATCGACAACATTTATTTTCGGAAGGGGTAAAACGGGGGTGTTGCTTTTTGCTCCTTCATACAAAACATCTTTTATTTGCGTTGTGCCTTTTTCTGAGTACTGAACATACACTCTGATGATTCGTGCTTCAGTGCTTGGAATGTTATATACATCGCCTGTTTCAGAATAAGAGATTTTTTGAGGATTGTTTCCGGCTGCAAAGTCAAAATCTCTGCCGTTCAGACTTGTATACACAGAGTAGTACATATAGTCGTCACAGCTTGGAACAACGGTTATTTTGTTGAGACAATAGTTTTCTTTAAGGTCAAAATCATAGTGTATGGGATAAAGAGTTTTCATTTTGTGTCCGGCTGATGTTTGGTAAATTGGGGTATGTCGGGGAGATGAAATTGTGGTTGGTGTTTTGTAGGGAACGACATGTGTGTAATTACATCATATAAATATGCAACCAAATACCTCAACCTCTTTTATCACAAAGGTTTTGTTACGTTATATCATTAACGGTATTTCATCAATATTTTCTCCCGATTTGATAAACCTAAATATCAGCTGCCTCCTTTTGTTTTTATAAATTCAGTATATCACAAAGTTTTTATTTTTCATATTGCAAAAAGATATTAATATATGGTATAATCGTATGTGGTGATCGAAATGAAAGATATTTATATCCGGCAGTTTGAATTTGAAAAATGCACAGCAAACAAAAGGAAATATGATACTATTATGCCTTATACCGCCATTCATTATGTTACGGACGGATATGGATATTTCGATGGTATCCGTCTTGGAAAAGGTGAATATTTCTGTACTTTTGAAAACAAAAAATCGGTATGGTATCCTGACCGTGAGAATCCGTGGTCATATTATTTTGCAGACATTTGCGGAGACGACACCTGTCGGATTTTAAAAAAATATGAGTTTGACGAATCAAAAAGTCACGGATATTTTGATTCTTATGAGGAGCTTGAACTTTTGTATAAACTTTTTTGCCTGAAAAAAACCAAAGATGCGATAAACAAAGATTTTTCTGTGTCTGTTGCCCGCACGCTTTTGTCACTTCATGACACCGGTGTACACTCAAAAAAAATCACAGAAAGCGAAAAACTTGTAAATGAAGTGAAAAATTATATTGATCACAACTATCACCGCAAAATAAAGGTGGAGGATATTGCATCGGATTTGTTCCTTTCAAGGGGATATATCAGAAATGTGTTTTATGAAAAAACAGGAATGTCACCAAAAGCATATCTCCAAAACGTCCGTTTTGATGCCGCGTGCAGTCTTTTGAAAAACACTGCCTACAGTGTGGCTGAAATATCCCGCTCGGTAGGCTATGACGACCAGCTTAATTTTTCGAAGCTCTTTCACAAAAAATACGGCATATCTCCGTTGGGTTATAGAAAAGAAGGTTAAAGAAAAGGGAGTTAAAAAATGAGAAGTCACAGATGGTCAAATTAATGATAAAAATTCAGAAAGTTGTTAACAAAACCACCATAACACGATTAAAAAAAAGAATCTTGCTATGGTGGTTTTATTAAAAAACATGGTATTTTTAACTCTTAAGTGCTATATACACTCCTGCAGTCCAACCGAGCATATTCGGCATCTTATATTCATTTTGCACCTTATATTACCGTCAACAACATTGTATTTTTCCCACAGACTTCCCGTTTCTTCAAAGGTCGGACGTAATAATAAAAATACGGCAATTAACTCTGATTAAATAAAAATTCAAGTGTATTTTTGGAGGATAATATTTTACGGACAAAAGAAATGTGATTTGTTACATTTGGGTATTGCAATAACTTGTTTTGTGTGCTAAAATATATAAATAATGTAATTGTATGAATTTTTATATACATAAACGAAAGGATGATTCCAATGGAAAAGAAAAATATCGATTGGGGCAAGCTCGGTTTCGGATATATTCCCACAGATAAGAGATTTGTTTCAAACTATAAAGACGGTGCATGGGATGAAGGCTGTCTCACATCTGATGCAAATGTTGTAATCAGCGAATGTGCAGGCGTTCTTCAGTATGCTCAGACCTGTTTCGAAGGTCTCAAAGCCTACACAACCGAAGACGGTCACATTGTTGTTTTCCGTCCCGACCTCAACGCAGACCGTATGATTGCATCTGCTGAAAGACTTGAAATTCCCGTATTCCCAAAAGAAAGATTCATTGATGCTATTGAGCAGGTTGTTGCTGCAAACGAAGCATATGTTCCTCCCTTCGGTTCGGGAGCAACTCTCTATCTTCGTCCCTTTATGTTCGGTTCAAACCCCGTTATCGGTGTTAAACCCGCAACCGAATATCAGTTCAGAATTTTTGCAACTCCTGTTGGTCCATACTTCAAAGGCGGCGTAAAACCCCTCACAATCAGAGTATCCGACCTCGACCGTGCCGCACCACACGGCACAGGCCACATCAAAGCAGGTCTTAACTATGCAATGAGCCTTTATAACATTGTTGATGCTCACAACTGTGGTTTTGACGAAAATATGTATCTTGATGCCGCAACTCACACAAAGGTTGAAGAAACCGGCGGTGCAAACTTCATTTTTGTAACCAAAGACGGCAAGGTAGTAACTCCCAAGTCAAACACAATTCTTCCTTCAATCACACGCCGTTCTCTCATGGTTGTTGCAAAAGATTATCTCGGTCTCGAAGTTGAAGAAAGAGAAATCTTTGTTTCCGAGCTTGGCGATATGGCAGAATGCGGTCTTTGCGGTACTGCGGCTGTTATTTCACCTGTTGGTAAAATTGTTGACCACGGCAAAGAAATCTGCTTGCCTTCCGGCATGAATGCTATGGGTCCTGTAACTCAGAAGCTCTACGACACCCTCACAGGCATTCAGATGGGCAGAATCCCTGCTCCCGAAGGCTGGATAAAAGTTATAAAATAATATTGGCTGTTGAAAATACCACTCACCGGCAATACAAACAGGACTGTGTGAACACAGTCCTGTTTTTGAAAATTGGAATGGGGTTTAGTGCTCTGTTTAACTCAAAGACATCGTAGGGCGTGACGACCTCGGCACGCCGAATTAAACAGAACAGCAAATTGGAGTTTATCCACATAGGGAATAGGGATAAGAGAATAGAAAATAGGGAGTCAAATTGGAGTTTGTCGGGGAGATTGAAGATGAAATTGACACCGGAGCGAGAGCCTCCCTTGTGTAAAGGGAGGGGGGCAAATTGTCAAGTCAAGTGCAACACTTTTTAGACAAAAATTCAAGTGGTGATAAATAGTCAAGACATTTTCTTGGTCTACTATTGATTAAATGGATAATATTTTGAAATTCTTCTTCGGTAACATTTAAGAAATTTGTTCCTTTAGGATAGAAAAATCTAAGAATATCATTTGTATTTTCATTTAATCCTCTTTGCCACG
>JAFQBA010000124.1 GCA_017416845.1 Clostridia bacterium | reverse complement strand
TGGAGTTTTAAAATAATAAATTTTGTCTCAGTCAAGGCAAAAACGCAGGAAATATGGTTATATTTCCGAGTATTTTAACGACGAGTGAGGCGAAATTTATATTTTAAAACCGCCTTTAGTGTCGGTCGTTAAGGCTAATATTAACATACAAAAAGTCAGCCTTGGTTTCAGGCTGACTTTTTGCATGTTAATATTTTGTCTGTTTCAAAAATGATTTTTTGTATTGCAGGGGTGTCATACCAAAGGCAGATTTGAAAATTTCAATAAAATATGAACAGTCACCATATCCGGATTTTTCAGATGTCACGGCCACCGACTCACCGTTTTTCAACATCTCCGATGCCGCCATCAGTTTTTTGTGCCTGATATATTCGGCAGGTTTCATCCCTGCATATTTCATGAAATTTCTCTCTAAGGTGCTTATGCTGACAAAACATTTTTCAGAAATATCCGAAACAGTAATTTTTTCGGATATATGTTCATTTATATAGTCAAGCACCTTCATAAAATCTTTGCTGACCGGAACATCATTGTGATTTGTGGCATCTGATTCTTTGATTATGGATAAAAGCGAAAAAAATGAATAAAACCTTTCGCCGGCTGTCATTTGGCTCTTTTCAAGCTCGTTGCAAAGTTCAATGAGCTTTTCTTTGTTTTCCTTTGTAGGTTTTTTCACATTTTCAAATGGAGTTTTAAAAAATGAATCCCAGATATGGCGGTTGCTTTCATAGTCAAATAAAATCCAGAAGTGACGGTGTGGTGCATTGCTGTGATATACACAGTGATGATAGTCGCCCGGGCGTGCTATAAACACATCTCCTCTTGTCATGGGATAAATCTTACCGTTGCAGAAAAATGATATATCTCCCGAAATGTTGACATATATTTCTCCTTCGCTGTGAATGTGGCTGTCAATCTGATAAAAATGGGTTTCACGATAGTCTTCACCAAAGGATATTTTAATTTTAGTTTCTCCAAAGCCCGGAGCAGTTAATTCTGTTGGAATTGGTATCATTTTATCGCCTCACAAATCTCATTTTGACGATTATACCATATTTTTGATGAGTTTGTAAATAGAAATGTCGTTATATTTTGTATATAATTGGATTAAAGGAGCTGATAATATGGACTTTTTAAAGAACAACAAAAGATTCTCATTTTTGCTTGGCGGCAAAAATATATGGGATACCGAATATAAAAAAGAGATAAGTGAAAAAGATGATGCTCTTTCAGTGGAATACTATTT
Source organism: Clostridia bacterium (assembly GCA_017416845.1). Taxonomy (GTDB): domain Bacteria; phylum Bacillota; class Clostridia; order UMGS1810; family UMGS1810; genus RGIG1828. Next base: position 15,942 of record JAFQBA010000124.1, on the reverse strand, counting down.
TGACGGTGGTCTCAAAATAACCAACATTGCAAAAAAATATGAAAAATATGATGCGTGGGAATGGATAAATTACATTGAAAATATTTCAGACAAACCCACAGCCATAATATCCGAGCTTTGGGATTGCAATGTAACTCTTCCCGTAGAACATGAAAATCACAAAAAATGGGAAGCATATTTTCCCGATGCTAAAACTGCCACAAAAATATATGCTCCCACAGGTTCAACCTGGACAACAGATGAATTCTACTGTGATGCAGATGCTCTTAAGGGTAACACTCGCATAAATCACATTTATCCATGTGAAACAAAATCATATTCCGCATCCGGCGGTCGTTCAAGCGAAGACAATGCACCATTTTTTAATGTTCATAAAAACGGAAAAGGTTATATTTTTGCCATCGGCTGGACAGGTCAGTGGAATTGTCAAATAGAAAGAGGCGAAGATGACATAACCTTTAAATCTAAAATTGAGGATACCCATTTCAGGGTTATGCCCGGTGAAAAGTTTCGAACTTCATCGGTTGTTGTTATGGCATATGAAGGGGATGTTGTTTCTTCTCACAACAAATGGCGTCGACTTGTAAAAGAACATTTTTCACTTATGGGAACTGACGGACGTGACAAATATGGTCCGCTTTGCGCCGGAATATGGGGCGGAATGAAGAGTGAATCTGTCCTTGAAAGAATTAAATCAATAAAAAAACACAATCTGCCTTTTGAATACATATGGATGGATGCGGGATGGTATGGTGCTGACACAAAACCAAGTCCCGACGAATTTGAAGGTGACTGGCCTTGTCACGTGGGTGACTGGCAAATCAGTCCAAACATTCATCCCAAGGAGCTGTCCGATGTATCAAAAGCAATAGAGGATGCAGGTATGAAATTCCTTTTGTGGTTTGAACCGGAACGTGTTATTTATTCAACATCCACTGCAATGGAACATCCGGAGTATTTTCTTTCCTGTAATACGAAAACAAATGTCCGTCTTTTGAATTTAGGTAGTCCCGAGGCTTGGGAATATTGTTTTAACACAATATCAGATATCATTGAAAAGCTTAATATAAGCTGTTACCGTCAGGATTTTAATTTCAGCCCTCTTGAATACTGGAGAAAAAACGACGGGTTTGACAGACAGGGAATCACCGAAATCAAGCACATAAACGGATTGTATGCGTTTTGGGATGCATTACTTGAAAGATTCCCCAATCTGATAATTGATAACTGTGCATCGGGCGGCAGGAGAATTGACATAGAAACTCTTCGTCGAAGTATCCCCCTTTGGAGAAGCGACTATCAGTGTCCTGCCAATTATGATGTTCACGCATCTCAATGTCATCACATGACATACAACACATGGTTGCCGTATTCGGGAAGCGGTAGTGGGAGAGAATATGACGAATATCGCATAAGAAGCTCTTATGATTCATCATTAACAACAAATTATTCGTTCTCCGAAAGAGAAGCTTTTTGTGATACTCTGGAAAAAACAGAATTTATAAAAAAATATACCAATGAATATCTGAAGCTCCGTCCATATTTCTCGGAAGACTTTTATCCGCTCACTCATTTTTCTGACAAACCCGACACATGGGTTGCAATGCAGTTTGACCGTCCTTCACAAAATGACGGTATTGTTCAGATTTTCAGAAGGGAAGAGTCTCCTTATGAAGAAGCTTCGTTTAAGCTTGGCGGAATAGATGCAAACTTCGATTATTCATTTGAAGATATTGACGGCGGAGAATTCGCAGTTTCGGGTGCAGAGCTTTTGAAAAAAGGATTTTCGGTGAGAATCCCCGAGAAAAGATGTGCAAAAATATATTTGTACAAAAAGGTGAAATAAATGTCAACATACTTAGTTTTAACAATATCCGTGATTGCCTGCCTTGTAGCAAGCATACTAAAAAAATATTGCGGTTCAATATCCAAAAACAAAGCGGTTATGCATCAGGTGCTTAATTTGGGGATTTCTCTTGTGTGCATGATTTCTCTTGTGCTTGTGTCGGATAGTCTTAGGATGTCTGCATTTACTGTTGGTCTTGGCGTGGCTTTTGGCGTAATAACAGCTATGCAATCTGTTTTTACTCTTAAAGCATTTGACATCGGACCCTATGCCTACACGTCGGTAATTACCTCCCTTTCAACCGTAATTCCCGCAATGTCGGGTTATCTTTTTTGGAACGAAAAGATTGTACCTGTTCAGCTTGCGGGGGTTGTGCTTATGCTTTTGTGTTTTGTTTTTTCGGTTGATTTTTCCGGTGAAAAAAGAAAAGCATCCGTAAAATGGTTCGTCCTTTCATTGGCAACGTTTTTTTGTACGGGGTTTATCGGTGTAATGCAAAAATGGCATCAGAATACACGATTCAGCGGAGAGCTTGACGGATTTTTGATTGTTGCATTTGCAGTTTCAACTGTTTGTTCACTCATAATGATTATTGTTGAAACAAAAAAGACAGGTAATGGATTTAAACAAGAGATTAGCCCAAAGCTGCTTTTTATGATAGCAGTAACCGGAATATGTGTCGCCGCCAACAACAAGATAAATCTCTATCTTTCGGGTGTAATGGACAGCGCAGTTTTCTTCCCGGTGGTGAATGGCGGAGGTCTTGTGCTCACGTCAATTGCATCGTGGATAGTTTTTAAAGAAGCTCTTTCCTTTAAAAAATGGATTGGCATATTCATAGGCATTGTTGCGGTTTTACTGCTTTGTAATCCGTTTTGACTGTATATAATTACAAGGAGATAATGAATATATTTAAATTAACAGTTTTAGATAATCAGAGATTCTTTTGTTGTCTGATTATATTGAAAATCTGTTTAAATTGTGCTATACTAAAATCACAAACTATAATTGTGAATTTAGAAAGGCACGAAAACAATGAACTTAGGTAATATTTTTATTTTAGGCGACAGCTATTCAACCTTTGAGGGACACATTCCCGAGGGATATGATTTTTACTATGAGAAAGCAGCTCCTGCATATGTAACCAAAAATAAATTTAAAGAAGTAGATGAGGGAGATGTAACCGATGTCTCTCACACATGGTGGTACAATTTTTGCAAACAAAACGGCAATCTAATCCGAAATTGCAGTTGGTCAGGTACAACAATTTGCAACACCGGTTATAACGGAAATGACAACTCGGAAATTTCATTTATTGCAAGACTCGACAAGCTTATTGCAAAAGGTTTTTTCGGTGAGAATCACATAGACACTTTTTTTCTTTTTGGTGGAACAAACGACTCGTGGTCTGATGCTCCGGTTGGAAGGTTAATGTATGGTGAATGGACAAAAGATGATTTGTACAAGGTTTTGCCGGCATTTTGTTATCTTCTTGACCGTCTAAGCACTGCATTACCAAATACAAAAGTCTATTGTATCATCAATACGGAACTGAAATCCGAAATAACAGACAACTATAAAATAGCTTGTGAGAAATATGGTGTGGATTTTATTGAACTGTCTGACATTGATAAAATATGCGGTCATCCAACCGTAAAAGGAATGTTGCAGATTAAAGAGCAGATAATAAATTTTACAGACAAATAGTTTAAATCAAAAACCTTCGGTTGTTTTATAAGACCGAAGGTTTTTTGTGGTTATTTTAAATTAAAGATTACATATATATTCTGCACAAATCTTTGCAAAAACATTATTATCGTTTTCATCCGCACTGTGTACATATTGACAGTGAGTGCCGTTCATGACTTTCAATTTGAATTTGTCACATTCACCGTTAAAATGCTTTAACGTAGACATCATGAGCATGGTCTGTTCATAGCGATTCTCCATGTCGTCGTCAGAGACAATGAAAAGCATTTTCGAATAATCGGGATTCTCGGTTACGTGATAAATCGGAGCTGTTTCATCGATTATAACTCTTCTTGAGTCAAAACCGTGTTCTCTCAGAACATTAAAATGCGATGTTGGTTGTCCTGCATCGTGAATATATGCGTTAATATCATCGGGATTAATCTTAAAAGGTGCCAAATATTTTTTATCAAAGCAAAGCATCATGGAGAGATATCCTCCGGCAGAGCTTCCGCCGACAATGAATTTTGTTGCGTTGCCATATTGACTGATATTATTATACACCCATGCAACTGCAGCTGCAGCATCTTTAATAAATTCAGGGTATGAAGCATAAGGATACATACGATAATTGCAAGTCACAAAGGCGATATTTTTATCGGTCAAATACTTTGCAATTACATCGGTTCCTTCTTTGTCCCCCGATTCAATTCCGCCACCGTGAAAATAGATGAACACAGGAAAACTCTCGCAATTGGGAAGATATATGTCCAGCAATTGCTGTGGATGGTTTGTCTGTGCATAATTTACATCTTTAACAACTTTCATTGATATAACCTCCGTAGACAATATGTCGAATATTTATCTAATTATATCATTTTTGTTGTAATGTGTAAAGTATGATATTTGGTATAGTGCTATATCTATAAAATTATACAACTCGGGTATGCTTTTATTCGAAATCAAATGATATTACGGGTATTTCTTCGGTGTTTCCCCAATTGCATACGGGCTTTAAAATAAACTTGTCAAATTTTTGATTTAGGTCGATATGGTATGCTCTTTTTCGGTTGTCTTTGATATGAAGAATTTCGCTTTTCTTTCCGTTTAAGCTTCCGGTGAGAACAAATTCTTTGCAAAGGGTGTGGGGCATATGCATAACAGGGCTTGAAAGAAGCGTGTTTGCACGGGTGGAGTGAGTCTTTTCGCAAATTCCTCCGGGAAGGGTTTCACGGTTTAAATCACTGCAAAATACAATGTGTACCGACGAAATCTCCGATTCGTCAAACTCATATGTTATTTCTTCGCAAGTACCTGCAAAATACGCATAATTTTTCTCATCTGTGCCGTACAGACGGTGGGCTCTGTCTTCTCCGTTTCTTATTACATCGGAGTTGATGTTTAATTTTGCATTCAAACATTTGTCCGACATTCTTCTTTTGTTTGAAGGAAGAAAACAATCTTCATTTAAAAGGAGTTTTTTCAGTTCGTCAATTTTTTCGGTGTATATCCCGTGAGGCGTAAGGTTGTTTCTTATGGCTATGGATGCCGCTTTTCCCACGGCTTCGCCAAGGAGTGCGCAGGTTGCCATAACCCGGATACTGCTCATTGCCATGTGAGTCATACTGATGTTGCGCCCCGCAAAAAAGAGGTTTTCAACATTTTTTGAATAGAGACTGCGATAGGGCAGTGAATAGGGGGCGGGGGTTGGAATATTGGTGTTTGGTGTGCCTCTGTGATAAAATCCGCCCGGGAAATGGTCATCAATGGGCCATCCGCCATAGGCAATTTCATCTTCAAAAACACAGTTTTCAGACAAGTCCTTTTGCGTAATCATATATTCTCCGCACATTCTGCGTGATTCTCTTTTTCCGGGCAAAAATCCCAGAAAATCAAGTTCCCAGTTGTCTGCATTGTGGTTTCCGGAGTTTTTAATGTAGTCCCAGGTTCCCGTTGCAAGTTCAATCAGTTCGTCTCTGATTGTTTCTGTGTCATCAATGGTGTTTCTGTTGCCTCCGAGTTCAAGATACCAAAAATTTTCGTTTTCCTTATACAAATCGGGATTTCTGTTTTCAAAATCTTTTTCTGTAAGCTTTGTGCTCCACGAGGGTGGGATATAATCAATTTTTTTATCTGTTTCTCTGCCCTGAATGAGACAACTCATTCCCATTGTCATTGTGTCGGCTTCCATAAGATTGGTAGCCTCATTAAATTCATTTTTGCTTTCTCGTCCAATGCGAAACTCCGCACCCGTGAGGGGTGCAAGAATACTGTCGCCAGAGCTGTCACAGTAAAGGGCGGATTTTATTTCATAAAAACACTGTGTGGTCATCTGATAACCGGTTACAGATTTTATTTTTATATTTCTGCCGTCTTTGAAATCGCCTTTTTCGGTTTGGGCATCCATGCAGGTGCAGTTGAGCAAAAGAGTAATATTTTTTTCGCGTTTAACAAAATCATAAAGGACCGTATCCCAAATGGCATAGTTTTTGGTGGGGTTACGGTAGAGGTTTTCAAGAGCAATTTCTTCAAGAATCCCGGTTTCACGGTTGTCCTTACCCAAAGCACCGCATATCCACATTCTTATTTCCGAAGATGCATTACCACCGAGAATCGGTCTTTCATGCATAAGCACAACATTTATACCTTCCCTTGCGGCGGATATTGCAGCGGTAAGGCCTGCCATTCCTCCGCCTATTACACATAAATCGCATTCCAAGATTTTCTTTTGAAGCATAATATCACCTTTCTTGACATAACTGATTGATTACTGTATAATTATATTATATTTATCATCGGTTTTCTATGGGATAAATGCAATAAAATATAAAGAAAGTGCAAATTATGAAAAAAATCACACAAAAAATCTTGTCATATTTAGACTATCTTAATAAAGACTGTAATCTGTATGTATCTGTTCATTTTGATGCAAAAACATTCTCGCTTTTTCCGGATTATTTTGTAACGGGAATTTTGCCCTATAACATTCACCGTGCATCATATTGTGTAAAGGTTAAGACAAAGGAGCATTACAAATGCCTTCAGAATCAGAAAAATATTATTAAAAAATCAAGATGTGATGAATCTTTTTGTCATTGTTGTCATGCAGGGGTATGTGAATATATATATCCGATTTTTAAAGATAAAAAATGCGTAGGTTTTGTTGCAGTGAGTGGTTATGCAAAAGAAAAAAACGATAATGATTATAAGAAAAAAGGACTTAAAAACGAAAAAATTCCTACGGTTCTTTTGGATAAAATAATTCCTCCGCTGTCTGTTATGTTTGAAGAGCTTCTTTCGGGTTGCCGTGCAACGGTGATGAATGAAAACAGTCTGATACTTCAATATCTCGGAGAGTATCATTCAAAAGTAACTCTCGGCGATTTGTCGGAGAAATTTTCAAGGAGCAAATCTCACATAAGCCATATGTTTAAAAAAGAAAACGGAATGTCTGTGAGAGCATATTGTAATATACTTAAAATAAATGATGCTAAAAATTTATTGGAAAATACCGATCTTTCGGTGTCGGATATTGCATATGACACAGGATTTGAAGATGTTAGCTATTTTGTTTATATGTTCAGAAAAGAAACAGGGATAACACCGCTTCAATACAGGAAGCAGGTAGAGTTAATAACAAACACCAGAACGTAAGCCTTCTCCTTTGAGGAGAAGGGGGACCACCGTTAGGTGGTGGTTGAGGTGTAGTTGCTACTCCAAGAACAGAGCACGAGTGCGAATGTGATTGGTAAGTAGCAGCGTTAAAAAGTGTCTCCTTGTGATTTGATGAGACAAGGCTAATGGTATATCAGATAAAACTATTGCGGCACAACAGTTTGAGCAATGTTGGAAAGCCAGCAGGGCACACACACGATCTGTCCACGCAAAAAACGCTAAGACAGTATCGTATATGTCCCCCGCTGTCCTCCAATTTGCAAAATCCGTCATTTATGTGGACAGTGCCGCCTCTCGCTTTGGTGTTCATTCCATCTTCAAACTCACCGATAAACTCCAATTTACAATTCCTCCGCATTGCAAATTATCCCATAATCTGCATAATCAAAAATCCTTGCATCTTTATCGGGATTTACAGCAATGACGGTTTTTGCATTTTCAATGGCACATGTGTGCTGAACCGCACCCGAAATGCCGATTGCAACATACACCGACGGACTTACGGTTTTTCCCGTGAGTCCTATTTGTTTTTCATAGGGGGCAAGACCCGAGTCAACCATTGTTCTTGATGCTCCGGTTTCGCCGCCGTATTTTTTTGCCAATTGTTCAATTTTGTCTACACACTCTTTTGCACCTTTGCCTATGCCAAAGAGTATGTCTTCCGATTTTTCCTCGCATCTCACGGTTGCCATTTGAGGTTTGGTGAGACATTTTATTTTTGCAGTGATGTTTCCGCCTCTTGCCGGACGGTACATAAAGAGGTTTTCACCGTCTGTTTCAAGATGGGTACAGTCGGCACAAAGTCCGGTTTGCAAAATTGCGGCTGTGATTGGAGCATTTTTTCTGCCCCAAAGGTCAGCATTCCAAAGTATTACATTTGGTTTTTCTTTTTTTGCAAGCTCTGCTATTTCCACGGGTGACTCTGATGTGATTACAGTAACATTTTCGGCAATTTCCGCAGCTCTTTTTGCAACGGTTTCACCAATTGCCCACACCGATGGCAACAAAACGTCTGATTTCAGAACTTGCTTTTCTTCGTTTTCCTTTGCTTCGGCAAGGGATTTTCTTATGGTTTCGTCAAGCTCCGATTTGTCAATAAATTTGCATTTTCTCATTCCTCGCTGACTTTCAAAGGTTTTCATAACCCTTGTGGGAGAACCTTTGAGCCCGCATCTTTCGATGTCTGCACCAATGTCGTCAGATGTCAGAATTTCCACATCCTTCACTTTTGAACGGATTGACGGGAAACGGAGTGTGTTAATACGCTCTATTGTCATAACGCAGGGGAGAGTTACTTCTTCATTTCCGAATCGAGTTTTGCATTTATCTGCGGCGTATTCTGTTACGTTTGTAACGAGAGAGTATCCAAGCATTTGCGAAAGCCCCGGACCAACCTGGGCTGTGTCACCGTCTATCGACTGTCTTCCGCAAAGCACAAGATCGGGGTTTTCTTTTTTTATAAAGCAGGAGAGGGCATATGAGGTTGCCAGGGTGTCTGCTCCCGCAAAACGTGAATCACAAAGCATCACAAGACGGTTAACATCAAGACGTGAAAGCCTTTTCATTTCGTCAAGGGCACTTTCGGGTCCCATGGTAAGAACTGTAATGTCTGCATCGGGAGTGGAGAGTGCACACTCCAAAGCACACGCATCAAAGGGATTTAGTTCTCCCTGAAATATTTTTACACATACTATAATTTTCATTTAAATGTCCTCTTTTGATTTTAATTAAAACATATTTTCAATGTATTTCAATTATACACTAACAAAAAATATTAGTCAAGTTTTGAGAAGTTAAAAAAGCCCAAAACTTATAGTATATTGAGCGGAAAATTCTTTTTGTATGACAATGGTGTATAGCCGGTTCTTTTTTTGAATGTTCGTATAAAAAAGTTGTAATCGTTAAATCCCACCTTATCACATACATCCGAAACCGGCATTTGTGTTGTGGTAAGGTAATACTTTGCTTTGTCAATTCTTTTTTCAATGATATAATCTTTAATTGATGTTTTAAAAAACTTATGAGAAATTTCATAAAGTGCGGTTATTGTTATCTGAAACTTATTGCATAATTCCTCAATTGACAGCTTGGATGTGAGATTATTCATAATATACATTTCAATTTCATCTGCAAGCTTGTTTTCCTGTGGTTTAATTGCAGAGCTTGTATAAAAATAGGGAATACACATTTTAAAAAGAGCGGATATTGCATCTATTTTCTGACGGTTCAGTGTTGGCAGTGATTTGTAGTGCTTGTCAATGGTTTTTTCGTCCACGTTGTATTTTTTACATTCTTTTTTTACCTTGTCAATGTTTGATAAGCTCTGTTCTTTGTCTTTGATTTGACCAAACATTATGTAGGCTATAAGTTCATCGTTATGATAGATTGGAACAACAGTATCCACCAAACCTGCATGGCACGAAAAGGTATATGCATTTTTTGTTGATGCTGCTTTTTTTAATGCACAAATATCCGATTCCAGACACTTTTTCTTGCCTTCTTCATTGGATTTTATTTTTGCGCAAATTGGCGCCATTGGGTTGGGATAGAAGGTTATCTGATTAAAATCCGAATCCCAGACACTCATTGTAACTTTGGATATTGTGTAAAATTCTTTAAGCATTTCGTTGATTTTTTGTTTGTCAAATTTGTATGTCAAAATCATCACCGCCTTAAATATATTATATATTTTGCAAGTCCAAAAAACAATACTTTTTTAAAATATTTTTAAGAAAGTGCTTATTTTTGACATAAAACTTACTATACGATAAAAAAGCGGAGATATATAATTGAACAAAAGGAGGTATTTATATGGAAAAATCAAAAATAACATTTGCTCTTTATTTTGGTAACAGAGGTTTCTTTCCCGGAGAAGTTATTGCCGATGCACGCAAAGAAATGATTGAAGCAGTGACCGCAAACGGTTTCGACTATATCTGTATGGATGAAAGCTTAACCAGGTACGGGGCTGTGGAAACACGAAAAGAAGGGCAACAGTACGCCGTATTTTTAGAAGAAAATAAAGGGAAGTTTGACGGAATCATTTTGTGTATGCCCAACTTTTCCGATGAAAACGGTGCGGCAGAAGCGTTTAAGAACGTGAATGTGCCTATTCTTGTTCAGGCATATCCCGATAAAATAGGAAAAATGGACTTTTCCCAAAGAAGAGACGCGCTGTGTGGCAAGTTTGCCATGTGCAACGTGCTCCGACAGTGCAAAGTCAAGTTCACTCTCACGTCGAAAATGGCAGTACATCCTCTTGCTCCCGAGTTTTCCCGTGACCTTCAAAAATTTGGTGCTGTATGCAGAATTGTCAGAGGAATGAAAAACTTTAACATCGGTGCAATCGGTGCAAGAACAACTGCATTTAAAACCGTGAGAACCGACGAGGTTGCTCTTCAAAATGCACATATAAACCTCGAAACCATAGACCTTGCATATGTATTTGACCTTATGAATAATGCCGATTCAAAATTGCTTTGCGATAAAAAGGAATATTATTCTCAAATAACCTCATTTGCAGATTATCCTGATGAGAAATTAGAAAACATTGCCCGTCTTGGAGTGGCAATTGACAAATTGATTGAGGAATATGATTTGAAAGCAATTGCCGTAAGGTGCTGGGATGAATTTGTAACACAATACAAAATTGCACCGTGTCTTGTGCTCAGCGACCTTAACGAAAGGGGAATTCCTGCGGCGTGTGAGCTTGATGTTAACAATGCAATTATGATGTATGCTTTGTGTCTTGCCTCCGACAAACCCGTTATGCTTTTAGATGTCAACAACAACTACGGTGATGACCCTTTAAAAAACATAATGTTCCATTGCAGTGCTGTTCCGGCTTCGTTTTTTGATGGTAAAACTTCTGTGTCGGAACACCTTATGTTCAAAAAATCCTATGGTGAGGGAACCGGTGTCGGGATTGTAAACGGCAAGATTAAAACCGGAAAAGTGACCGTGGGCTCGGTTAAAACAGAAAACGGTATTGTGCACGGGTTTGCAACTTGCGGAAAGCTTACTGACGATGAAATTGACAAAGAGTTTTTCGGTTGCGGTGTTGTTTATGAAAACCCGAATCTGGAAGATATATTTAAATTTATGTGTGAAAACGGCTATAAGCACCATGTAGCCATTGCTCAGGGAGAATATGCTGACTCTGTTGACGAGGCACTCGGAAAGTATTTGGACTATAAAATAGATTTATTATAATATTGTGAGGGATAATTATGAACAAGCTTGGTATATTTATGAATTTCTGGGAAAAGAACTGGGATGCGGATCATGCAAAGTACATAAGAAAGGCCGCCCGAATCGGTTTTGATGTTCTTGAGTTTCAAGCACAACCTTTGCTTGAAATGACCGATGAAAAAATACGCTCTCTTAAAGCTCTTGCCGATGATGTGGGAATAGAACTCACCTATAGTCTTGGTCTCGACAGAGCCTATGATGTATCATCACTTGATGAAAACATCAGAAAAGGCGGAGTAAAATATTTGCAGGACATCATAAGAAAAATACACATAGGCGGTGGTACTCTCCTTAGTGGTGTAAGCTATGCCGGGTGGGGAACTCCCGATAATTTCGCCGGCGACAAACGTCCTTACTTAGAGCAAAGTATAAAGAGTATGCGCGAAATTATTAAGGTTGCCGAGGAATGTGGAGTTACCTATTGTGTTGAAGCGGTAAACCGCTTTGAGACTTGCCTCATAAACACTGCCCGTGAAGCACTGGATTATGCATCGGAAATTGACAGCCCAAACATTGGCGTGCTTCTCGATACCTACCATATGAATATCGAAGAAACCAGCATCGGTGATGCAATCCGTCTTGCGGGAGACAGACTCACAAGCTTTCACACGGGTGAAAACAACCGTACAGCACCCGGCAGAGGTCACCTTGACTGGGATGAAATTTTCGGAGCGCTTGCAGACATCGGCTACAGTGGCAGAATTGTGTCTGAACCCTTTGTTATGGCAGGCGGTGAAGTCGGAAGAGACATTCACGTTTACCGTGATCTGATTGCAGATCCCACCGAAGAAAAAATTGATGCAGAAGCAAAATATCTTCTGAATTTCGAAAAGGAAATGATTCAAAAGTACAGTAAATAATATCACAGCATTAGACAAGCCGTACTTGAAAGTTGTATGATTTATGATATAATGCTATATGGAGGCGATTGTATGTCAGAACTCAAAAAAATATATCTTATGTATCCCAAAAAGAAAGGCACGGTTGCACCCGAGATTTACGGTCATTTTGCCGAGCATATCGGCGGTGTTATTTATGACGGAATATGGGTGGGAAAAGATTCGGATATTCCAAACATAAAAGGTTTCAGAAAAGAAATCATAGACAAACTCAAAAATATTAAGGCTCCTGTTATCCGTTGGCCCGGCGGTTGCTATGCTGAAATTTATGACTGGCGTGACGGAATTGGTGAAGAACGCCCCAAAAGAATTAATTTCTGGAACTTTTATGACGAAAAAAATGAGCCCAATGAAGTCGGCACTCACGAATTTATGGACTTTTGCGAAGCTGTGGGGGCAAAACCCTATTTTGCGGCAAATATGTCCACAACCACACCTCTTCACATAAGAAACTGGATGGACTACTGCATGTCGCCAAAGGGAAGCACAACCCTTGCAAAAGAACGTGAGAAAAACGGTCACCCCGAACCATTTGACATACCCTTTTGGGGAATTGGAAATGAAAACTGGGGCGGTGGCGGAAATATGAACCCCGACTACTATGCAAACGAATATCGCAAATATGCCACTACAATGCACTACACCTTCAGAAACAAGCACCTTGCAAAGGAAAATCCTATGGAGTTTTATGCTTGCGGTGAAGATGCATTCGACTTTAACTGGACTGACGGCGTTATGCGAAACCTCAAAGATTCATTGAAGCTTGTTAACGGTTTTTGTATGCACTATTATTGCAATATTTCCGAAAGTCCGTATGATTATACTGACAAGCAGTGGGATGAAATGATGGAAAAAGCGTCAAAAATGGAAGACATTATAAAACGCAACTGGAACATTATATGTGCATACGGAATGGAAGAACATGTAAAGCTTATTGTTGATGAGTGGGGATGCTGGTATCCGGGAGGCTACGGACCAAGCAAGGGGGCAAATCTTTTTGAACAACAAAGTACAATCCGCGACGCGGTTGTGACAGCCCTTACTTTGAACATTTTCAATAACAACTGTGACAAGGTGCGTATGGCAAATGTGGCTCAGGTTGCAAACTGCATCCATTCCCTGTTTCTGGCAAGTGAAGATAAATGTATCACAACACCCATCTACCATGTTTTTGATATGTATAAAGGTCATCAGGGAGCTGACGCAATCGAAACCTTTGTGACAGATAACACGGAAAGAGCATCGTCTGTTTCCGTATCTGCATCGGTTAAAAACGGCAAAACACTTGTAACCGTTGCAAATCTTTCGTGCAAGGAAGATTTTGGGATTTCCCTTGAAGCAATCGGTACGCAAAAAGCACAGAACGCCAAAGCAACACTTCTTTCATCGGACGATCTTTTAAAATGTAACACCTTTGAAGAACCCGATGCTATTGTACCAAGGAGCTTTGAGGTTGACATTTCAAAACATTTCACCATACCGAAAGCATCTGTACTTTCTGTTGAATTTTGAAAATGAAAGGATTTTTATATATGCAAGCAAAATACCCTAAAGTAGGAAGTGTTAAAATACACGACAAATTCTGGTCAGAATACATAGAAAACATTCGGAAAATTACACTTCCCTATGTATTTGGCAAAATGGAAGAAACCGACTATCTCACAAATTTTTATTCAGTAATAAATAAAGACGGCGAAAAGCATATCGGCAATTCATTTTCCGACGGTTTGCTTTTTGAGGCTCTGCGTGGTGCTTGCGATTTTCTTGCACAAAAGAGAGATGTTATTCTTGAGGCTTATGTGGATAAAATAATTGACGTTGCCTCAAAAGCACAGTCGGAAGACGGATTTTTGTGTACACACACAACGCAAAACTGCCCTGACAAGCGTTGGGGTGATAATGACGGAGACATTGCTGTTCAGCATGATTTATATAATCACGGTTGCCTTATTGAAGCTGCAATCAGTCATTATAACGCTACGGGGAAAACAAGTCTTTTAAAGGTTGCGGTAAAGGCTGCCAATCTCATTGTAAATACCATGGGCAAGGCACCAAAAAAGAACATTGTTCCCGGACATTCCTTGCCCGAGGAAGCCTTTGTCAAATTATACCGTCTTTTCCGTGACGATGAAGCATTAAAGGATTTTGCATTGCAAAACAATGTTAACTGCAATGCTTATCTTGATATGGCAGAGTTCTGGTATGATGCAAGAGGTAACCACGAGGGACGCTATCTGTGCAAGGTTTTTCCGCCAAGCTACAGTCAGGATCACGAAACCTTTTCAAAACAGACCGAAGCGGTTGGTCATTCGGTTCGTGCAATGCTTTGCTATCTTGGAGCGACGGCTGTTGCCCGTGAAAAAAACAGAGAAGATTTCTTCGAGGTTTTAAACACTCTTTGGGACAGTGTGGTTTATAAAAAACTGCACATAAGCGGCGGCATCGGAGCAAGACACGATATTGAAGGCTTTGATGTTGACTATAATCTTCCCAACAAAGCATATCTTGAAACCTGCGCCGCAATTGGGCTTGGTTTCTGGAATGCAGAAATGAATCTTGTGTATAATGATTCCAAATATTTTGACTGCTTTGAACGGTCGCTTTACAACAATATTCTGTCTGCAGTGGGCAGTGATTTTTGTCATTTCTTTTATCAGAACCCTCTCGAAAGTGATGGAACACTCAGACGTTGGGAATGGCATGGGGTTCCGTGTTGTCCGCCCATGCTCCTCAAAATGTTTTCATCACTTGGAAGCTACATATATTCATATGATGAAAATTCGCTTAATGTAAATATGTTTATTGCAAGCAGTTTTGAAAATGAAACATTTTCGGTTATCCAATCAGAGAATAAAATTGTTGTTGATTCAAAGGGCAAAAAATTGACACTAAGAATCCGTATTCCGGAATATGTTGATGATTTTACGATGAGTCTTGGCGGAAATAAAACCGAATACTCCGTTGAAAAAGGATATGCGGTAATAGAGCGTGTTTGGGATGGGGACTCTGTTTTATCATTAAGCTATAACATGAACATCCGCAGAATATATGCCAATCCGAAGGTTTCGGAAAATATCGGAAAGGTTGCGGTTTCCTACGGTCCGTATATTATGTGCGCAGAGGGGATTGATAACGGTGGAAATGTAGACATCGAAATTTCTGAAAAGCCTTGTTTTATCAAATCCGGTGAGTCTATTTGCGGAAAAGCTTCGGACGGTTCAGACTTTTGTCTCATACCTTACTATAAATGGTGCAACCGTGCAAAATGCAATGATGATGCAAAAATGTTTGTATGGCTAAGACTGGAGAATATGAAGAAATCGGAAATTCTTGCCGAAGAAATTGGCGGTAAGCTGTATAATGATTATAAATAAAATTTGACCTGTAAACGAAAAGGGACTGTAAATTAATTCATCAAATTCAGTAAATTAATTTACAGTTCCTTTTGGGGAATAGGAAAAAAGATTCAGAATTGTCAAATCGAACTCAAAGCAAGGCAGAGCCTTGCTTTGAGTGGTAACCCGAAGCTGTACAAAGGTACTGCGAGTGGTGAGATTTGGCAAGAGCAAAAAGGCATATAAT
>JAFQBA010000123.1 GCA_017416845.1 Clostridia bacterium | reverse complement strand
TTGCATAGTTTGCAGAAGCTTCATCTTTAAACACAATGCCGTTTACAATGAATTTATCTGCCATTGCATATTCATAGTAGAGACCGTCGGATCCGAGAATTTTCACTCTGATTTCGGAAGAAAGTCCCCGGCTGAAAAGGCGGGAGTACATGAGATAACCGATTTTATAGCCCGTAGTATCGTTTTCGGATACAAAGTATACGATGTCACCATCGGGGTTGATGCAACCTCTTACAACAGAGCCAAATTCATAGTTCTGAGTTGCATCGGCATATGCCACATCTGTAGCTGTGTACATTCTGTCGTCAATGTAGATTCCGTTTGAGGATTTACCGGTGAGCTCACCAACGATAAGGTCGGAACAAATTATAACATCATTGATTTCACCATTTTTGTCATAAGCGATCCAAAGCACATCATTTTCAACGATTTTACCAAAATCGGACACATTGCCGTTCTGGTCGGCATAGGTAATGTTGTCACCGTCAAAGATAACAGAATTTCCGGTTGTTGCCTTATCGGAAATAAGAAGGCTTGATGTTACAATTGTACCTGCAACCATTTCCTCATAGGACTTGATGATTACAACATCGGCTTTTCCGCCATCAAGGGAAACCAGCTTCACACTTCCGTGCTCCGGAACCATGATACTTTTATCGAAGTTTACATTCTGACCGTTATAAACAATTGTGCAGTCGTCGGAAATTTTTTCTTCTTCCTCTTCGTCATCGGAAGCCATGTAAGTATAAGTGTTATTTTCAAATTTAATATCCTGGCTTGATACTATTTTTGTTATTTTGTTTGAACCATCATCACGCGGCAATATGGCACGAACAATTTTGGAGTCGTTTTCATAATATACATCTACCGATTCACCAAAATAGGAATCTGTATCGAATGCACCCTTTTTAAGCTTCATACCATCAATGCCTACAAAGCCTTCACCAACACCGTCATCATAGTTTATACCAAAGGTTTCACCATCGGTAACCGTGCCTGATACAACCGAGAGACCCCACATTTCATAAAGAACTGTGTTACCGGTTTTCACGCTGTAGTTATATTCACCGCTGTCGGTGTAGGTTACTGTTGAAAGCTTGCAGTGAAGCATGTTATAAATAAGTTCATATGCATTTGCAACTGTGAGATTTGCATTCATGCCCTTGGGAACTATGCCAAGCTGAGTAGCAGCAGCCACATAACCTGTGGGGTAACCACCGTTTGCCAGAGCAAGAAAATCGTAACCAAGAGTTGCTACCGCAATCTTGAGGGCTTCATGAGATGTTATAACATCATCGGGTCTGAAGTAAGGAGCTTCGGAAATTACTCTCCATGCATAAAGGTTATATACACCTTCGTAGCATTTGCTTCCTTCGGCAACGTCCGCATAGGGGAGCTTATAGCCGGAGGGCATTTTAACAATGTTCATTGCCTTACTTATTTCCAGAGCAAATTCGCCTCTTGTGATTGTATCGGAAAGTTCTGCATTTGCTTCAATTATGCCAAGGTCTGACAAAACCTTTTGCGCCTCTTTGGCACTTGCAATTGAACCGGAAGCAAAAACAGGAAGAGAACAAACACTGAGAACAAGTGCAACACAAAGTAATAAGCTTAAAATTTTCTTCATGTTATTTTACCTCCTTTGAAAATATATCGCTGACTCTTGAAAGCATTACGGCAACTTCGGCTCTTGTAGCTTTTGCTGTAGGATTGAAGTATCCGTTGCCGTCACCTGTGATAACACCCTTTGCACTCAGGAAAGCTACTGCATTCTTTGCATAATCGGCAACATTAGCACCATCTGCAAAGTTTGCTGTTTCTTCGGTTATTGCAACACCTTTTTTGCCAAGAGCATTAACTATCATAACAGCAATATCCTGTCTTGTGGCGTTGGAGCCTGTGCCAAAGTTGTTTGAGCCAATTCCTTTAACAACTCCGTTTGCAACAGCTGCTTTAACATATGGTGCAAACCAGCTGTCTTCGGGAACATCGTTAAAGCTTGCGGCAGAACCGTCATCAGAGAGAGAGGTAAGAGCCACAATGAGTTTTACAAATTCTTCTCTTGTAATGTTATCATAAGGAGCAAAGTTTGTGGAAGTTTTGCCGTTTATAATGCCTGCGTTGTAGAGCTTAACAATGTGGTCTTTTGCCCAGTCGATATTTTCAACATCAACAAAGGGGTTAAAAGGAGTCTGCTCCACGGGAGCATTTGAAACAAGGTTAAATCCGCCATCACCGCCGCCAAAGCCGGAGCTTCCTGAGCCACCGCCGGAGGAATTCTTCTTGTTTTCTTTTTCAGCTTTCTTCTCTGCTTCTTCAGCATCGTCGATTGCATCTTCAAAAGCTTTTGCAAAATCCTCAGCTGTAGCAAAATCATCTTTCATAGCTTTGTTAACAGATTTTGTGCTCTTGAGGTCATTGTATCTTTCCATAAGATCTGTAACACCCAAAAGCGCCGCATTATCTTCATCGGAAAGAAGTGTTTCAATTTCACTTACGTGTTCAGCTTCTGCGATTGCATCAAGAAGGAGTTCTGTTCTGTAAACATCAAGAGCTGCATCCATTTCAGCTACAACATCTTCAAGAGAATTAATTGTCACATCGGAATCTGCAAATGAACGGAGAACTGCATCTTTGTGTTCTGATTCCATGGCATCTTCCCAAAGCTCAAGAACCGATGCAATCTCTGCATCTTTTGAAAGTTCTTCATCTTCGGCGATAAGAGCATCACAATCCAAAATAAGAGCTACGATTTTTTCATAAGCAGTAGCCTGTTCGATTGCTGTGTAGAATGCAACTTCGTCCACTATTGCTTTGAGTCTGGCTGTGTTTTCATCATTCATTGCACCAAGACCGTTTTCGCCTCTGGCATAAATGATTTTTTCTGCCAAAACATCATAGTCTTTAACTGCTTTTGTGTATTCACTTTCAAGTCCGAAAAGATATTCAATGTCTTCCCAGTTGTCGGCAATCTCTGTTACAGAGCCGTCAACTGCCACACATTCCCAGCAACTTTCTATATCTTCGAGTGTGTAGAAATAGAATTCATTTTTATAGGAAACAGGTGAATTTTCGGGAGTAATTACTACGGTATATTTTCCGCTTTCGGCAGGAGAAATATCTTCTATTATTATTATACCTCTCTTGCCAACAGCTGATGTTTCATCATAGATGATGTCGCCGTCTTCATTGGTAATTGTTACGGCAACCTCTTTGTTGGAACAAAGAACATCCTGGAAGAAAATATCTGCAACAGCATTAACATTATCAACTTCTACGTTAAAAACATAATCATCTTCGTCTGCAAAGTCTTCACCGGTGGTTTCACCGCAAAGGAAGTCTGCAATTACAATATCCTGTGCTGCACTATTGCCGAATTTGTCCTCACTGCCTGCTTTGATAACAGCTTTGTATTCTTTTCCTGCTTCAAGCGATACGGCAGATGTGAGGTTATATTTGTTTGTGTCTGCATCATATGCAAATTCTGCATTAAGTGCATTTGATTCTTCGTCTTTGATTTCGATTACGCTGTTTACATCATCAAATTCCGTGAGAAGAACAAATGAGAGAGATTTGAGCTCATTTGCATCGGTGTCTACATCATATGCCACATCATAAACACCGATTACGGGATTTGCAGGAATGGTCTGACCTGCTTTGAGTGCTGTTGAAAAACGGATTTCCTTGGTTGAGGTAAGGCCGTATATATCTTCAACATTAAGCTCTAAAAGATAATCAGTGCATTCTGCAAAAATTGTATCAACAATCACGGTTTTACCATCGAGCATAATTTCGATAACTTCGTTTCCGTTTAAGAACACTCTTGCAGAATTGATTTTTGCGGAATATTCAAAAGCTGCAAGTGCGTCTGCGGCAACGTCATCGGCACCGTTTTCTATGGAAGAAGAAACAAGCGTAGCAGGAGTTGCCTTTTTGGTTGACCATGACACATAGTGCATTCTTCCGTTTTTAGCATGGCTTGAATCACCGATACCTGTGATAGCATAGGTTGAGTTTGAAGCAATGGCAATCCACATTGTGGACTGACCGTTTGCATAACATTCTCTTGCATAATCGCTGATGTTTACAGTGTTAAAATTACTTGTTGCCTGCCCTGCAGATGAAGGAACATTTCTCACTTCAACCTTAACATCACCGGTATATGCTTTGTAGGTTGCATAATCGGAAGTGTAGGGATAGATGTTTTGCTTGCCCGCAGGAGCTTCTCCCGAAACCTGAACCAGACTGTTAATATCCCAGTCATCTCCCGGGAGTTTAACAATTTTAATATTATTTCCGTTAACTACGGGAGTTATGAGTGTAAAGAAGAAATCTCTGTAATCTCTCTGGGATTTCAGCTTCGGAAGAGGAATTCTGAAAATTACCGACTGACCCGAGTGAACAGACGGATTGTATGTTCCGGCTTTTGAACCGGATGAATTAACGGTGTATGTAGACATTGTGAGATTTGCCTTATCATAACCTGCCATAAATTTTGCAGACTCAGTGAGAGTGTTACCCAGTTCATCTGTTACATTCACTTCAACCGTGTTTTCTTCACCATCCACAAGATCAAATAC
>JAFQBA010000122.1 GCA_017416845.1 Clostridia bacterium | reverse complement strand
ATTATATGCCTTTTTGCTCTTGCCAAATCTCACCACTCGCAGTACCTTTGTACAGCTTCGGGTTACCACTCAAAGCAAGGCTCTGCCTTGCTTTGAGTTCGATTTGACAATTCTGAATCTTTTTTCCTATTCCCCAAAAGGTACTGTAAATTAATTTGCTGAATTAATTTACAGTACCTTTTTATCGTGGCTTCAACTCCTATCGCATTTAAAGGACGACAACCAAAAATTCAGCTTTTGAGGCTTTTTTAGTGTTGGTTCGGTGTATCTACTTCATTTTTCTTATTTTAATAAATTGCGAGGGAGTGATTTTTTCATAATCTTTAAATGTATGATTAAAATTAACTATGGATTTGAAACCGCTCATTTCAGCGGCTTTTTTGATTGTAGTTTCGGATTCAATTAAAATTTTTTTTGCTTTTTCTATCCTGAGATAGTTGATGTATTCTACAATAGTTCTTCCGGTTGATTTTTTGAAGCTTCTGCAAAGATGAAATTCGCTGACATAAAATTTCGCCGAAAGCTCTGCAAGTGTGATTGGGTGTGTATAATTGGAATTTATATATTTTAATATGTCCGAAATCTGTTTACTGTTTTTTTCGGATATTTCGGTGGTCGGAAGTATGTTTTCGCCGGATGAGAGATAGTATATCAGCTTATATAAAAAAGCCGCTATCAGAAGTTCGGTTTGGGTATCATTGTTTTGTATCGCATTTTCTATATGTAATATGTCATTTACGAGAACGTCGTATAACTTCATATTTCTCACAATGGTTGCTTCTCTGGATATTAAATCTGTGTATGCGTCACCTTTTCTCATTACATTGTCTATAATTCTTTTGGGGAAATTAATCACGAGCCGGTGATATTCCGATGGATTTTCGTCCAAGGTTTTGTGAAGAATTCCCGGTGCAATAAGCAAAATGTCACCTTTTTCCAGTTTGTAAAAGTTGTTTTTCACAAGCAACCGTCTGTTTCCGTCAATCAGAAAATACAGCTCAAAGCTATCGTGTGCGTGGCTTCTGTTCATGGTATTTTCAGGCAATCGCTCAACAGAAAATTCGGTTTCCATTGAATTTAAATAAAGATAAATCTTTTTTGCATTAAATGAATTCATAATACCCCTCCTGCTATTATACTCCTTTGAACAACAGTATAACTCATTTTCAAGCAATTTACAATAATAAATGATTGAAAAAAGCAATAAACTTAAAGATTTTTGTTGTATTGTATAATCAATAACCACTAAATAAGGAGAATGTTTATGAAATCATTAGAATATGCAAAATGTGCCTGTGACACATTGATAAAAAAATTTGAAGCAAAAGACCTTCCTCCCGTGGGAAGATTTCATTATCATCAGGGAGTTTTTCTGCTTGGTATGTATGAGGTTTATAAAATCACCAAAAACGAAAAATATTTTGAATATATAGACAAATGGCTTTTGTCCAACATGAAACCCGACGGAAGCATTATATATTTTGAATCGGATGAACTTGACGATATGCAACCAACCTCACTGCTCACTGAATTTTACAAAATCAAGGGCGATGAAAAGTATCTTACCATGCCCCGAACAGCCATGGAACTCCTTAAAAACTGGAAAACCAATGCCGAAGGCGGATTCTGGCACAAAGATATGTTCCCCAATCAGACGTGGCTTGACGGAATGTATATGGCAGGACCTTTGATGATTCGTCTTGGTAATCTCTTTGACGAACCCGGACTCTATGACACAGTTTATCATCAGATGAAGCTTTTTAAAGAACACACTCTTGACAAATCAAGTGGTTTGTATTATCATGCATGGGATCAGTCAAAACAAAGCAAAGAAGTCGATCCCAAAACAGGACTCACATCTTGTTTCTGGGGAAGATCCATCGGTTGGTTTGTTGTGGCTATGTTTGAAATATATGAACTTTTACCTGCAGAATATATTCACAGAGAAGAATTTTTTGAAACAGGTAAAATGCTTGTTGATGCACTTTTGCCCTATGCAGACAAAGAAACAGGTCTTTGGAAACAAGTTGTTGACAAAACAGAAAAAGAGGACAATTGGGACGAGGTTTCCTGTTCATGCCTTTTTGTTTATGCTATGTCCAAAATGTGTTCGTTAAAGCCGATGGACGAAAAATATAAATTGTGCGCTCAAAAGGCTTTCAACGGAGTATCCGACACTCTCACGTTTGATAGTGAAGGCGGAATAGAAATAAACCGGGTATGCATAGGTACGGGGCTTTGCGATTATAAAGGCTACATCGAACGTCCCGTAAGCACAAACGATCTTCACGGTGTCGGTGCATTTTTGCTTATGTGTGCAGGCTTCTGCAATGTATTTGAGGAGGAATAATTATGTATACACCCGAAACTTCAAAGCTGTTTCAAAAAAAAATAAACCCATCAAACGGTGTGCCTCATTATGTTCTCAAAGAGCGTGCAGCCATCTTTCAACAAGGCTTTTATTTTGTAAACAATTCAATGACAACAGACGGAAGATATTTGTGGTTTTATGCCAGCTTCCCGCCAATGCATAATGCAGATTGCAGAATGCTTGGTTTCATTGATTTTGAAGAAGATAGCCTGAACGTATGCAACGATACATTGTTTAACAGTGCATCACCATGGGTACACCCTGTAAGCGGAGAGGTATATTTTACGTGGAATAATATGATATTCAAACGAAAACCAAAAAAAGACGCTGTGTCAGAAATGATTTTTAAGTTTAAAAGCAACCGTCTGACAAAAGGCATAGCCACTCATCTGACACCGCTTGATGATGAATGCAACAGCTTCTTTCTCGACATCAGAGAGGGCAACAACGATTTTTCGGTCGGTGTTGCAAACATAAAAACCGGTGAGTATGAGCTTTGGTACAAATCTCCGTTTTTAATGAATCACGGACAGATAAATCCTGCTAACTCAAAGCTTGCGCTTTGTGCATATGACGGTTATACCGATATTGAAACAGGAGAGTCACCGTGGATTCCCACCAACAAAGACGGTGTTTATGAGAGACTGTGGACCGTTGAGCCGGGCGGGAAGGCTACTCTTCATGCTCCCATTGGTGAAATGGCATCTCATGAATGGTGGAGCAGTGACGGCGAAAAGATATATTATGTAAGTAAGTCGGGAATTAATTTTAAAAACATACATACAGGTGAACACAAAACCGTTCACAAGTGCGACCCTTGGCACGCACACACTACAAAAGATGAAACATTGTATGTTTATGATGATGTTTTATATGATAAATACCCGGTCTGGTATCGTGGATGTGCAAGTGCGGTGAGACTGTTTAATGCAAAAACAGGCAAGGTGACCGATATCGTAAGCCGTATGTCCGAAAACAACTGGACTCCCGACAATCAATGCGACTATCACATAGACCCTCATCCAAGATTTTGTGAAAATGAAAAGTATATTATCTTTACAACTTCAAACGAAGGCGGAGCCGACCTTGCCGTTGCAAATGTCGAAGAAGTTTTGACATTTGAAAAATAATTTTATAAGATATGGAGAACAATTTTATGCATTACATAGAATTCAAAAGAGGTCAGTGGGAAGAATTTTTCAATCCGGTTCACACAATGCGTTTTGAGTTTATGCCTGAGTTTTTTCAGGAAGAGAACTGCATATCAAATAAAAAGAATACCGACGGACCGATGGGATATGATTATACAACCATAATGACTAAAGAAAAATATAAAAAAGGTACAAGGATAACAACTTGTTGTTCCTTTGAAGAGTTTGGTGCACCGCTTATAACCCTTACAGACAAAATCCACCGTGACGAAAACGGAAATCTGTGGTACGGAGTGTGCTACGAGGCTGTGCTGTGGGAAAAAGGGATTAACATATGGGAGTTTTATATGGATGGTGATAAGCTCCGATATCATCTGACGGCGAGCAGTGAATTCAGCGTTGAACCCGAAGCTGTGCACAATATGGAAATTGGACTTTTGGAAAAAGGCTTCCGTGTTTCGGTTGGCGACCGAAACCTCACAGTAAGAGCCGAAAATTTACCCGATGAGGTTTATTTCGGGATAACCGGTTGTGAAAACATCAACAGGTTTTACAGTTTGAATATTCAAAAAGCAGATTGAAAGAAAACAGGGATGTAATTTTTGTTTACATCCCTGTTTTGTGATTATATATGTTTTTTGTAAAAAAACACTTGAATTCGTTCGAAAGATAAGATGTGTTTGGGATTATGCTCAGTGCATGGTTGCAGTTTCAGATTGCTTTTTTATTTCTTCAATTATTTTATCTCTAAGATTCAAAATAAAATCTGCACCTTTCGGATAGTTGGCAAAGGTGACATCCATTCCTGCCACAGAGTCAATGAGTTTCACAACTTCGTCTCTTCCGATGTAACTCTCAAGAGTTCTGCAAAGATTCATGTCGCCAATTGCCTCAAAAGTAACTTTTCCTCTGATGGAATTGTATGCACCGTCTTTTGCGGGATAAAGAATAAAGGGGTCACCCGACGAGAATACACCGTCAGCGGAGGTTGTCATATAGGGGTTGAGCTTGTATCGTGAAATGCATCCGTTGTAGAAATTGAGCCCCCAGTGAAGAAAGCCTTTGATGTTAAACTTATATAGCAATATGCCCAAAATACGCACTCTTGCAGAGGGCATTGCCAAAAACGAATTTGTGTATGTCATCTGTGGTCCACAACAATAATATGCCCACTGATTGTCAATTTTGTGTTCGAGGAATTTGTCGATTTTGCTAACAACAGTTACCGGACATTCAACCATTCCACGTTCATAAAATTCATACTCCGAAAGTGCATCAAAGGTCTTGCTGTCACCTATAAGAGGTTTTATGATATCAGACGCTCTTTTGTAGGTTTCCATTGTTTCAAGGTTTGGTTCATCCGAAATGTGGAAATAGGTGTTTTCGCTTATGCCTTCTTCTTTGAGGGCATTGGAAATTGCGGCAATATACTGTCTGAGAAAATTAACATATTCATAGCTGTCTGCCGCCACGTGCCAGCCGAACATATAGTCTGTTTTGCCGTTTTCGGTTACCATTATATTCGGTGCACATTTTGCACCCCACTGAGAAAACATATGAGCTATCTCATAATATTTAACACCGCATTTTTTGCATATGTCAACAAAACGTCTGAACTTGTCAAAATTAAAGGTGTAGGTTTCGCCCGTTTTTTCAATATCAACAAGCTGAACGCAGGTTCTTTGTGTGCCGATGGCAGTGTCGAGGGGCGGGGTGTGCACAGGAACAAGAATCATGTTTATTCCCACATCAACCGCCTGACGGATGTAGTTTTCAATAAGCTGCCAGTGTTTTTCACTGTAAACCTCCACATCATGGTAATCGGCAATGCAGTCCGCATAGAACCATCTTGTGTATATAAGGCTCTGGGGTAAAACCGTAGCATTGGCAATTTCAAGCTCCAGAGTTTTTTCAAATATAGCTTCGTCGTCTGCAAGATTATTAAGCTTTGCGGTCACAGAATATTTTCCTGCAGGATAATCTTTCGGCACATTAACCTCAATCCACAAAGAGCTTGCACCGATTGCGGTCAGCACAATGTTGTCTCTTTCCTCAATCGGAATAAGGATATCGGGCATAAGACCGCTTTCTTTGGTGATGTAGTCATCATCAAGGGCAATTGCTTCGGGAGAGGTAAGTGGGGTATCCATAACAGCATTTTCAACAACGAAAACCTTTATGTAATCTTTAAGTTCCGATTCAATTTCTAATTTTGTCTCTATGCGTACGTCAGTTTTTATGGCAATCTGATAGGAATATCTTTCACCTCTCAAAACTGTTTTTTTGCATATTTCGTCATAACTCAGGTCGCTTTCGCGTCTCACTTTTTCAAGGGAAGAAATCTGTTTTGCCTCAATCATTTTAAAATCACGCTCTTTTCTGTTGATTTTTGGTTGTTTTCAGTATATAATTATCTCAATGTAAAATCAATGTACAAACAAGTCGAAAAAATGGACTTTTCAACACACGGAGGTTGCCATGTCATCACAACAATATTATCACACCGAAACGGAGTTTTCCGCAAACCGAGAAGTAACAGATGTTGCATTTTATGTTAATTGTGCAGGAATTGTTGATGAAACAAGTGAATTTTGCAATTCCGCATCAAGACGTGATTTCTATTATCTATATCTTCAAAGCGGAAAACTTACCATGCCCGAGGGCGACGTTGAGCCGGGGGATTTTATAATTTTTAAGCCGGGATACAAATTTGATTACAAAAGCATCGGCCCCACGTCTTATCTTTGGGTTCATTTTACGGGATATGATGCGGCAAAATTCCTTAAAAACAATAATATTGATACAGAGGTAATATGCCACATAGGTCTTAACCGAGATATCAAAGACCATTTCGACGACCTTTACAAGGAGTTTATGATTAATGATTCAAAATCCGTGGAACTGATGAACATGATTACGAAAGAAATTCTCCTTTTGTCATCAAGATATATTGCCAAAAACGAATATTTTAGCCTTCCTCTTAAAGCTATTCAATATATAACCCGAAACTATTCATCAGACATTGAAGTGGGATTTCTTGCTTACCTTGAGGGGATGGGGCTGACACGTTTTCGCAAAATCTTTAAAAGCCACACGGGGATGTCGCCCTGCGAATACATAATTTCTCGTCGAATAAGTGCTGCATGTAGACTTCTTGTGCAGACAAATCTTGACATAAGTGAGATTGCGGAAAAAGTCGGCTATGACGATCAATACTATTTCGGGAGGATTTTCAAGAAAAAAATGGGTGTTTCACCCGGAAGATATAGAACGAAGTGATTTACAATAAGAAACTAGGCTGTGCCTACACCCATGTCGCGAGCATAGTTTCATTAACATCTCATCTCGCGAACGAATTTAAGCGTAAATTCCTATGCAGTTAAAAAAGGAGCCGAAATCGGCTCCTTAAATATTAATTATTTCAAATACATATATGTAATTCTTCTGCCTTTTTCGGTCACTCTGTCTTCATAGCCAAGTCTTCCTTCGGAATCGAGTTGATAAAGAAGCTCATAGGCAAGGCGTGCATACTGACCGCATTTGTTGGTTGAAGTGAAAAGGTCTTTCCATTCACGGGTAATGAGAAACTCAAAGGTATCAAAATAAGGGAGATCATCCTTATGCTTGTCAAAGTATTTCACCATTCTGTCATAGCCTTCAGCATAGCTTTTTGGTGTGATTTCTCCAACACAGATGTTTTGTGCCTTGGATTTTGTAACGGTGAATCTTCCTCTTTCAATCTTGCAGGTGTGGAAAAGAGGAAGCGACATTTTTGTTGCACCGTCTATTTTAGGAAAGCCGAATTCACAGGTGGAAAGGAAGCTTTCTTCTCCCGACAACATAACATACATAGGTCTTGAAAGACGGTTTGCAAAAATTGTGTCAGGCTCATTTTTCGAAAGCATAAGTACAACCATGTCAAAATATGCTTCTTCAATGGCCTTTGCAAGGGCATCTTCATATGACATATTTTCGAATTTGTGAAAATGTGTCATAAGATGCGCCACAAATTCTGTGTCGTGAACAAAGTTACCGTTTTTAAGCTTGGGATTTGTACAACTGTCTCCGCCCTTAAATTCCGACGGGAAAACAAAACCTTCTTCTTCAAGCTTTTGTACCCACATATTTCGGTTATCCATATTGTCATCAGCCGGAAGTGTTCCGTTTAAGATGACGGCTGTTTCATCGTTTTCGGTCATAAAGGGATGGGCGTGGGTAACCATGTCGCCTCCGGGTCTTGAGTGCATAATACCAATTGTTCCCGGAAGCTCAAGAGCATCAGTTTCACGAAGAAGAGTGTCAATGTCTCCAACAACCTTTCTCATGTAGATTCTGCCTTCGTGAACAGTTGCAATGCCTGTTGACATCCCGCCGTCAAAGCCTTCTTGTTTCCTGAGCATTTCAATAAGTATGGGAGCCGCAGGACGGTTGCCTGCGTAACCAACCAAATTACACATACTGTTTCCTCCTTGGAGCTATGTATTTTCGCATTAAAAACTTATTGCTATTCTACACCAAAAACATATTTTTGTCTATAGTTTTATTTCTTTTTCTATAACAATTTTAAATAACACAAATAGATTTAATCAATGCGCAAAAAAACCTGTTTTCGTATGCTGTCTGATAAACGAAAACAGGTCTTTTATTCTTACAATGTAACAAGTGGCGATTTTACTTTTATGCAGTTACAATCTTACTTGCATCTTGAAGTCCGAGATATTCAATGGCTTCTTCTCTCATTTTATATTTGAGAATTTTGCCTGCAGCATTCATAGGGAATGAATCCACAAATCTGATGTATCTGGGAACTTTGTGTTTTGCAATGTTTGCCACAATAAATTCTCTGAGTTCTTCCTCGGTAAGCTCTTCTTCCGGTTTAACAATAACGCAAGCCATAGCTTCTTCGCCATACTGCTTGTCCGGAACACCGATAACCTGAACATCGCTTACTTTCGGATGAGTATAGATGAAATCTTCAATTTCTTTCGGATAAAGGTTTTCGCCACCACGAATAATCATATCCTTGATTCTTCCCGTTATTTTGAAATAACCCTCGGGAGTTCTTCTTGCAAGGTCACCCGAATGAAGCCAGCCGTCTTCATCAATGGCAGCAGCTGTTGCAGCAGGCATTTTGTAATAGCCTTTCATGATGTTATATCCTCTTGCGCAGAATTCGCCGTCCATGTTGTCACCAAGCTCTTCGCCGGTGTCGGGATCTACAATTTTGCATTCTACGCCAAAAATTGGTCCGCCAACGGTGTTAACTCTTGCTTCAAGTGAATCGGTGGTTTTGCTCATTGTTGTGGCAGGTGATGCTTCTGTCTGACCATAGGTTATGCATATTTCGGGCATATGCATTTTTTCGATAACCTCTTTCATGGTCTGAATGGGGCAGGGGGAGCCTGCCATGATGCCGGTTCTCATGTGTGAGAAATCTGTTTTGTCAAAATCTTCGTGGCCGAGCATTGCAATAAACATGGTGGGAACGCCGTGGAAGCATGTGATTTTTTCCTGATTAATGCACGCAAGACCTTTTCTCGGTGAGAAAGCAGGAATCGGTGACATTGTAACACCGTGAGTTACCGATGCAGTCATCGCAAGCACCATACCAAAGCAATGGAACATGGGTACCTGAATCATCATTCTGTCTGCAGTGGAAAGATCCATGCAGTCACCAATTGCTTTACCGTTGTTAACAACATTGTAGTGAGTGAGCATAACTCCTTTGGGAAATCCTGTTGTACCGGAGGTATATTGCATGTTGCACACATCATCTTTGTTAACAGCGGCAGCTCTTCTGTAAACCTCTTCAACAGGAATTTCATCTGCTCTTGCAACTGCCTGATCCCAGGTGTATGCACCGGGGATTTCACAGTCAACAGTGATAACATTTCTGAGGAAGGGAAGTCTTTTGGAGTGAAGCTGCTGACCGGGTTTGAGGTTTGCCAGTTCGGGGCAGAGTTCTTTTATGATTTCAATATAGTTGCTTGTTTTGTATCCTTCAACCATAACAAGTGTATGAGTGTCTGACTGTTTGAAGAGATACTCGGCTTCGTAAATCTTGTATGCTGTGTTAACGGTAACAAGAACAGCTCCAATTTTAACCGTTGCCCAGAAAGTGATATACCAAGCAGGAACATTTGTTGCCCAAATTGCAACATGGTCGCCGGGTTTTACTCCCATGGCAATTAAAGCTCTTGCAAAGTTATCAACATCATCTCTGAACTCTTTATATGTTCTTGTGTAGTCAAGTGTTGTATATCTGAAAGCATACTGATCTGGAAATTCTTCAACAATGCGATCGAGCACTTGCGGGAATGTCAGATCAATGATTGTTTCTTTTGGCCAAATATATTTGCCTGTGCCCCTGAGGTTATCCTGTAGTCTTGAGCCTTGACGCATTGAACCTGTATATGCTCTCATGTAGTCTACAAAGTTAGGGAATATTATGCAGGCATCAGTAAGATCCGGATACCATCTTTTTACCCATTCGAGAGTAACGTATCCTTCATAATTAATTGATTTGAGCGCAAGCATAATTTCATCTAAGGGAATATCGCCTTCGCCAATAATTTTGTAGCTCACACTTTTATCTGCATTCATAACCGAGTCCTTAACATGAACATGTTTTATGTATGCTCCGAGATTGGTGAGTGTTGTCTCGGGACTTTCAGCGAAGAATCTGTATGGGTGATGCACATCCCAAAGAGCTGCAACATTGTCGCTTGCAACTTCGTTTAGCAAATTGCAAAGTCTTTCGGAGTTAGCGTACACACCGTTTGTTTCAACAAGAAGAGTAATTCCTTTTGCTTCTGCTTCGGGAACAAGTTCCTTAATTCTTTCGCAAACAACAGCATCGTCAACTTCACCTTCCGGGCTTTCATGAAGGTCACCGAGAATACGAATATACTTTGCGCCAACTTTGGATGCAATTGAAATATATGTAAGGATTTCGTTTTTGGTTTCCTGCCATGTTTCAATAATTTTGAGACATCCTCCCGTTGAAAGGCAGGGAATTTCAATTTTCATTTTTTCAAGTTTTTTGGCTGTTTCTTCACATTTATCAGCCGAAAACGGAGATTTTGCAGCATCTTCGTTTATGTGACGGACTTCGATTCCGTCAAAACCAAGGTCGGTTGCCATTGTAAAAATATCATTCCATGCATAGTTTGGGCAACAGAGTGTAGAAAATGCAATTTTCATTAAAATATCGTCCTTTCGGTTAAATATATATAAACAATATCTCACTAAATCATTAAATGACATTATATCAAACTGACTTTTTTTTGTCAATAAGCATAGTACAGATTTATTGACTTTTACCTCTCAGAATGATAAAATAATAGCATATGTATAATATTTGCAAAAAGAGGTGAGCAATCGTGGATAAAATCAGAATACTTCATACAGCAGATATGCATCTTGGCGCTTCCGTATCAAACTTTGATTATGAAAAGAATAATATAAGAAAAATCGAAATTGAACAGACTGCCATGTTGATTTTTGATAAATGCACAGATGTTGATGTGGTACTACTTGCGGGGGATATTTTTGACTCGGGTAATTGTTCTGAGAGAATTGCTGAAATGATAATTCAGAAAGTCTGTAATTTAAAAAATGTACATTTTTTCCTGGCTTGCGGTAATCATGATCCATATAATAGCACAATAATCAGATATATACGCAAAAATGCACCTGATAATTTTCATGTTTTCACACCTGATTTTCAATATATAACACTTGAACAACTTGGTGTAAGAGTTTATGGTGCTTCATTTGAATCAAACTATTGTGAAAAATCGCTTGTTGATGTGAAAATTCCCTGTGATTCTGAATATATTAATCTTTTATGTATTCACTGTGAACTTACTGAAAACGGCAAAAGCATATATAATCCTGTTTCTTTATCCAAAATAGAGCTTTTGGGGTTTGATTATGCTGCGCTTGGTCATGTTCATTCTTTTTCGGGAATTAAACGAACAGGAACTCTTACATACGCTTATCCCGGAGTCCATGAACCAAACGGATTTGATGAATGCGGTAAAAAAGGATATTTGTCCGGTTTTGTATCAAAAGGATTTGCTGATCTGACTTTCATAAATTGCGCAAAAAGAGAGTATGTAGATGATTACATTGATATATCTGATATAATTACTTTGTCGTCTCTTGTTAGAGCTGTTTCTGAAAAGGTAACTGATGCAAATATTTTTCGTTACACCTTCACCGGTTTAAATAGAATTGGTGCGGATATTAATTGTGATTTTATATCTTCATATGCGAATTGCTTTTACATTTCTCTTGTCGATGCTTCTTATATTGAAGAAGATTTTGCTTCACTCTGTGATGATATATCACTTAAGGGACTTTGCGCACGTGAAATTGTTAATAAACTCGAGAATGCAGGCCCTGATGAAAAGAAGAATATTTTAAAAGCAGGAAGGATGCTCTTTAATATCTTAGAAGGAAAGGAGGATGGCGTTGACTATTAAGAAAATACATGTAGAAAGTTTCGGGAAGCTGTGCGGATATGAAACTGAACTGCATAATGGTCTTAATGTAATTTATGCACCGAATGAAAGCGGAAAATCTACTCTGTTATCATTTATCAAATTTATGTTCTATGGTACCAAAATAAAAAAACAAAAAGATGAACTCGCATTTAAGGAAAAATATATGCCATGGAATGGTATGCCAATGGGAGGCAGTATTGAGTTTGAACATGAAAATAGATTTTATGTAATACATCGAATGGAAGGAATGAAGAACGGAAGTAAAGAATTCAGTATAAAAAATCCGTACACTGGTGAAGAATATAAAAATATTGATGATGCAGGAAAGTTTTTTTTCGGTGTCGGAGAGGCAGGCTTTTCAGACACTTGTTTTGTTGAGAATTTTAATACTATTGGCTCTAACGAAGATCTTTTGTCGTCGTTATCAGGAGAGGCGGCGGATAATCTATCATACACTAAAGCCATTAAAGTTCTTGAAGAACGAATTTTGATTTTTACATCATTAAAACGTAAAGATTCAGAACTTATAAAACTAAATACTGAAATAGATGAGAATAATACTAATATTGTTCGTACAGAAATTGAAATTGATAGTTGCAAAGATGCTGTCGATCGCTTGAAAAAGCTAAAAAAAGAGTTGAATACTCTTAATAATGATATAAATGATCTTAATTATCAGAAAAAAATTATTGAAGAATATGATGATTACTTACGTCTTAGATCTCTTGAAGAGAGTCTTGAATCAGAGAAAATACACAATGCCTTTCTTGAACAGGAGCTTTCGGAACTATCAAATTGTAAAACTGACAAAACTCATGAAGTATGTACAAATCAAAAAACAGACAAAAAAAATTCAGTCTGCAAAAATAGGATGAAAATTATTGCTTTGCTTTTTTTTGCAATGATAGCGGGTATTGGATGCTTAAAAACAAACGGATTATTTTATTTTATGTTTGCAGCATTGCTTCTGTCATCCGTAATAAGTGCTGTGATACTTATTGCATTACGTTTTCGTAATTATTTTAGTCATGATAATAAAAATGGTAATATTACATTTGAGCCTATGAATGAAAATGATCATTTTGAATCTTTAAAACATCGTAAAATGTTGTCAGACGAACGTATAAAATCAATTAAAAGCTCAATTGTACGCATCAAATCATCAGAGACTGTCAAAATAATTGCCGAATCGACAGATTTAAATGACATAAATTGCTTTACAAATGAAGAAATTAATGATATAATAAAGAGCAAAGGTGAACGCAAAGAAAGGCTTATGGCAGAAATTGCTTCTCTTAATATGTACAGCGACAGATATAAGGAGCTTGTGTCAGATTTAAAACGTTTTAAAAATCATGAGCAATTGCTTAAAGAAAAAAGTTTGGTATTAAAGAACAAAGCTGATATATGTCGATTAGCTCTTGAGATGCTTAATACTGCTTATCATAAATTAAAAACAGGTTTTGCTCCTGCTATATCTAAACGTGCTTTTGAAATTATATCATCTGTTGCACGTAATGACTTGACAGGAGTGTATGCAACTGTAGAAAACACCTCAGTAGATGTGGTATATAAAAATGGCATAAAGGATTCAAAAGTTCTCAGCACAGCAACTCGTGATCTTGTTAAGTTATCTGTTCGAATTGCATTGTGTGATTACCTTGGAAGTATCCCTATGTTTTTAGATGATGTACTTTCATCTTTTGACGATGAACGTACAGAGAGAATGTTGCTTATATTAGAGAAACTTTCCTGCAATATTCAGCTTGTGCTATGCACATGCCGCAAGAGGGAAATAGATTTTTTTGAAAGTCGATCAAATGTAAATATTATTAATATGAGAAAGGAAGAAGCAAATGGCTAATGCAGAATTTGAATTGGCAAAGGGTTCTGTTTTCGTTGATGCAGAAGTAATTGCTAAAATTGCCGGATATGCTGCCACAATGTCTTATGGTGTTGTGGGTATGGCATATCGTTCTAAGTCGGATAGTGTTGCAAGTCTTTTGAAACGAGAAAATATTTCTAAAGGAATTAAAGCTTCAGTATCGGATGATAATAAAATAGGTATTGATGTTCATGTGATTATTGAATATGGCGTGAATATTAATGTTATTGGTAAAAGTATAATTAAAAATGTTAAATATCAGGTGAGCCATATGACAGGGCTTGAAGTTGAGTATGTCAATGTATGTGTAGAAGGCTTCAGGGTACAGGAACAGGAGTGAAATAATTGCTAAGAGAAATAAATTCGCAAGTTTTTGTTGAAATGTTAATATCAGGAGCAAACAACCTCTTGAATAACAGACAAAAGGTTGACGACATGAATGTATTCCCCGTTCCCGATGGTGATA
Organism: Clostridia bacterium; assembly: GCA_017416845.1. Classification (GTDB taxonomy): domain Bacteria; phylum Bacillota; class Clostridia; order UMGS1810; family UMGS1810; genus RGIG1828. The sequence goes on along the minus strand of JAFQBA010000122.1, from coordinate 43,557 downwards.
CCGGTACCAATATGTCAATGACTATGAAGTCTTGTGTGGCAGGTATCAGAGCTAATGCGGAGAATGGTGTAGGAGAAGTAGCAAAATCAGTTGCTAATGATACACTGCGTGGAGCAAGGGGTAATTCCGGAGTTATATTATCTCAGCTTATGAGAGGTTTCAAGAAAGCTTTTGACGGAGCCGTAACCTGTGACGTTAAATTGTTTTCCAAAGCTTTTAAATATGCGGCTGACAGTGCTTATCGTGCAGTTATGAAACCTACAGAAGGTACGATTTTAACGGTTGCACGTGAAATGGCAAAATGTGCCGTCGCATATGCGGATGAAGTCGAGGATTTTGAACAGTTTTTTGCTCTTGTGACTGATGCAGGCAATAAAGCCCTTTCCAAGACGCCTGAACTTCTTCCGAAACTTAAGCAGGCAGGAGTAGTAGACTCAGGCGGTCAGGGGCTAATGTATATAATTGAGGGTATGTATTATTTTGTATTAAAGAACAAAATAATAGCCCTGAACGAAGATGAAGAAGCATCGGGTGAGGTAACTTCTGTTGAAATTGATGAGGATATCAAATTTGCATATTGCACCGAGTGTATAGTTAACAAATTTGAAAAAGGAAAATCTGCATTTAAATTTAAAGCTGCAATTGAAATTCTTGGTGACAGTATGGTTTTTGTTGATGATGACGATATTGTTAAAGTTCATATTCACACAAATGAGCCAAATATTGTTCTTGGGGAAGCCCTCAAAGTTGGAGATCTTGCATCTGTTAAAGTTGAAAATATGCGTCTTCAGCATAATGATATGATTGAGGCTTCAAAGTCTAAAGGAAAAAATGATGCTCCAAAGACTAAATACGCTTTTGTTTCTGTTGCTGTGGGAGATGGCATAGTCGGATTGCTTCACGAACTCGGTGTGAACGCCGTTATTGAAGGTGGTCAGACAATGAATCCAAGCACAGATGATATTTTAAGTGCACTTGAACAAATCAATTCCGAGAATATCTTTGTGTTCCCAAATAATAAAAATGTGATAATGTCAGCTCAGCAAGCGGCAAAACTCAGTAATAATAATGTTATTGTTGTTCCCACAACATCGGTTACTCAGAGCATGAGTTGCATGCTTGCCTTTGATGAAGAAGCATCATATGATGATAATCTGTCAACCTTTGAAGAAGTAATAAATTCAGTAAAGTGTGCACAGATTACCAATGCCGTCAGAGATACTCAGGTTGATGATATTGAAATTAAAGAGGGTGAATACCTCAGTATTGTAGATGGTAAGATTGTGTCATCATGTACTGATGTGTCCGACGCACTTCTTTTTGCTATTGACGCTATGGTTGATGATGATAGTGAGACGATTACCGTCTTTTACGGAGATTGTATATCTGAAGATGATGGCGAAAAAATAGCTGATATTCTTGAGGAGAAATATTCTGACTGTGACATTATTGTGAATAATGGAGCACAGCCTGTATATCATTATCTTATTTCTGTTGAGTAAAAAGAGGACTGTCTGTGTAGACAGTCCTTTTACATAATTGTTTTGAGTATAAAAGAGTTGATTAAGTTATGAGTAATTATTTTGAGGAACAAATAAAATACCTGAATTCTCCTATAACATCCATTAAAGGGATAGGACCAAAAAAAGGAAGCCTTTTTGAAAGATTGGGCATAAGAACCATTTGGGATCTTGTATACTATTTTCCTTCTTCATATGACGACCGAAGAGTGGTAAAAAAAATTAGTGAGTGTATTCCCGGGGAACTTTGTTGTATAAAGGTGAGAGCAGCAAAACCGATTGTTGAGCGAAGATTAAAGCAAAAGCTTTCGCTTTTTCTTTTGTATGCAACCGATGGAAATGATTCCGTTGTCATAAAGTGGTTTTCTGCTCCTTTTTCAAAGCCTAAAGTATACTCAGGGCGCATTTACACGGTTTATGGTTCAATGAATTGTCAAAACGGACGAAAGGAATTTGAACTTCGTTACATTGAAGATAGCTCAGAACCAAAGTTTACTGAAAAAATTGTCCCTATATATCGAGCTACAACCGGACTTCCCTCAAAACAAATTGCCGAAACGGTTTTTTTAGCTCTTGAAAATGTAGATTATCTTTCTGATTGTCTGCCTGATTCAGTGCTAAAAAAGCACAGTTTTCCAAGTATTCTCGAAACAGTCAGAACCATGCATAATCCTACAGACTTCGAAACTTTAAAGAATGCTCGTCAAAGGTTGGCTTTTGAGGAACTTCTTGTTTTGAGTCTGGCACTTTCCAAACTGAGAAGTCGCCGTATAAATAAAGATGGAATCGTAATAAATGCAACTCCACATGTACGGGTATATGCCGATAAACTTCCTTTTGAGCTTACAGACGGTCAGAAAAAAGCTATAAATGATATATGTGCTGACCTTAAAAGCGGTAAGCCAATGAACAGACTTGTTCAGGGTGACGTCGGATGCGGAAAAACAGCAGTTGCCGCTGCGGCACTTTATGCTCTTGCGAAATGTGGATATCAGTCGGCGTTTATGACTCCTACCGAAATTTTGGCTCAGCAGCATTATGCAACACTAAAGCAGATATTGGGCGATAGTGTTAAAATAGCACTTCTTACCTCTACGACAAAAAATAAAAAAACAATTCTTGAAGATATAGCAAAAGGGGATTTTGATATAGTTGTCGGAACCCATGCTCTTATTCAAGAAAAAGTTTCATTTGCAAATCTTGCCCTTTGCATTACGGATGAACAGCATCGATTTGGTGTTAATCAACGGGCGGTTCTTTCATCTAAAGGAAAGGAAACTCATATTCTTGTTATGAGTGCAACACCCATTCCTCGCACTCTTTCGCTGATTTTATACGGCGATCTTGACATTTCTGTAATAAAATCTATGCCAAAAGGCCGACAAAGTGTTGATACTTTTCACATTGCAAGCTCTCTAAGAAGCAGAGCCTATGGTTTTGTAAAAAAAGAGGTTGATAATGGACGTCAATGCTATGTTGTTTGTCCGCTTGTAGAAGAATCGGAGATTATAGAGGCATCATCTGTTGAAAACATCATCGAAGAACTCAGAAATACATATCTTTCAGGTCTAAGTGTTGAATGTGTTCACGGTAAAATGAAAGCCGACGAAAAAGACAGAATAATGAAAAAGTTTAAAGATAAAGAAATTGATGTTCTTGTGTCGACAACTGTTATTGAAGTTGGTGTGGATGTTGCTAATGCTACAGTCATGCTGATTGAAAATGCAGAACGCTTTGGTCTGTCACAACTTCACCAACTTCGTGGAAGAGTCGGTAGGGGAGAATATAAATCCTATTGCATTCTTGTATCTGATGGAACTACCGATAGTTGCAAAGAAAGAATGAAAATTATGACACAAACATCCGATGGTTTCGTTATTGCCCAAAAAGACCTTGAACTTCGCGGTAGTGGTCAGTTTTTTGGTACACGTCAGCATGGGGTTCCCGAACTTAAGGTTGCAAATCTTTTTTCAGATAGTATTCTGCTTAAGGAAGCAATGGAGACGGTAGACGATATAATAAGTCTCGATCCCGATTTGTCAATGCACGAACATTCTTGCTTAAAGGGCAGAATAGATGCTCTTTTTGATGGTTTTGACTCGGAAAATATATTTAACTGATAATTTATGTTACAGTAATATTAATTATTAAAAAAACACTTGAAATATCTATATATTGTGTTATAATAAAAAATGAATATATATATTTAGAGGTGTTATATGTTTGACAAACTGTCATTTATTGAAGATAGATTTGCAGACCTTGAATGCAAAATTGCAGACCCCGAGGTTATTGCTGATCAGGAACAATGGCGAAAACTTTGCAAGGAACATTCAGACATTGCTCCAATAGTTGAGAAATATAAAGAATACAAAGCTTTAAACGAAAATATAGAAGAAGCGGCTTTGATGCTTGAAGAACCCGGTCTCAATAAAGACGAAAAAGAAATGATCGAAGACGAGGTTCTGGCCAGTAAAAGACGAATAGAGCAGGTTAGTGAAAAAATTAAAATTCTTCTTCTGCCCAAAGATCCCAATGATGATAAAAACGTTATTGTTGAAATCAGAGGCGGAACGGGTGGTGACGAGGCAGCGCTTTTTGCAGCCGATCTTCTCAGAATGTATTCCATGTATGCCGAAACAAAGCGGTGGCGAGTTGAAATGCTCTCAGCTAACGAAACTGATATAGGTGGATATAAAGAAGTAACATTTGCTATAAATGGTGATAGTGCCTACTCCAGACTTAAGTTTGAAAGCGGTGTTCACCGTGTTCAGCGTATACCGTCAACCGAATCCGGAGGCAGAATTCACACATCTGCTGCAACAGTAGCTGTGCTCCCGGAGGTAGAAGATGTTGAGGTTGAAATCAATGCAAACGACCTCAGAATAGATGTATTCCGTGCGGGCGGTCCCGGCGGACAGTGTGTAAACACAACCGATTCCGCAGTTCGAATTACTCACATTCCAACAGGTGTTGTTGTGTCATGTCAGGATGAAAAGTCTCAGCACAAAAACAAGGATAAAGCTATGAAAATCCTTCGTTCACGTGTATATGACATGATGCTTCAAAAACAAAATGATGCTATTTCTCAGGAAAGAAAAAGTCAGGTTGGTTCCGGTGACCGAAGTGAAAGAATAAGAACTTACAATTTCCCGCAAGGAAGGGTTACGGACCATCGTATAGGACTCACTTTACATCGGATTGATTCAATCATGAATGGTGATCTTGATGAAATAATAGATGCACTCATTACTTCCGATCAAAGCGAAAAGCTTAAAATGAATGAAAACAACTGACAGGAAGTGTTTAAATGACAACTAAAATTGTCACAAAAGAATATATACCCGAGGCGGCGAAGTGCTTAAATGAAGGCGGTACAGTGGTTTTCCCGACAGAGACAGTATATGGTCTTGGTGCTGATGCATTCAATGCCGATGCTGTAAAGAAAATATTTGTTGCAAAAGGAAGACCCGGGGACAATCCGCTCATAATACATATATCAGATATTTCTCAGCTTCCTCTTCTTGCGAAAGAAATTCCTGATAATGCAGTGCTTTTAGCAAAAGAATTCTGGCCCGGTCCCTTAACCATGATTTTCAAAAAAACTCCGCAGGTTATAAATGAGGTTACAGCAGGACTTGACACTGTGGCAGTCCGTTATCCGTCAAACCTGATAGCTCACGATTTGATTGAACAAAGTATGACGGTTATTGCGGCACCAAGTGCAAATCTTTCGGGCAGTCCAAGTCCAACCGTATGCAGTGATGTGGTAGATGATCTCAATGGCAGGGTGGATTATATTATAGATGGTACGGGGTGCGAAATAGGTCTTGAATCTACTGTTGTTGATGTTTCGGATGAAAAAGTTACAATTCTTCGACCCGGTGCAATAACACTCGAAATGATTCGCGAGTTTGTTCCAAATGCAACTCTTGATGGTGGACTCATTGATAACGATAAAATTCCAAAATGTCCCGGACTAAAATATACTCACTATTCACCCAATGCTGATGTAATTGTTGTTCAGGGCAATATGGATAATGTAAGGAAATATATTTCATGTCGAGTTTCACCCGATATTGGTGTTATTACATACAAAGGTGGAGATTATCCGGGCGCAGGTCTTGTATTGAATGCCGGAGACAATATGACTTCCTATGCACACAATCTGTTTACATATCTTCGCCGTTTTGATAAGAACAATATAAAAACCGTGTATGCTGAATTTTCTGTAGAAGACGGAATTGGAGTTGCAGTCAGAAATCGTCTTTACAAAGCATGCGGTCACAAAATAATAGAGGTGTAAATTTTGAGAATAGTTTTCGTATGCACAGGCAACACATGTCGCAGTCCAATGGCAGAAGGTTTTTTAAAACTGATTGCTAAAAATAATAATGACTTTTCATTAGATGTATTGTCAAGAGGTGTTGTTGCCAATGAAGGGGCGGGCGCATCTGAGTTTTCTGTTATGGCTGCAAATGAGTTTGGCGCAGATATTTCAACTCACACATCACATCAACTCACCGTTGACGATGTTTGCGATGCCGATCTTATTTTGACTGTAACGGTAGAGCATTGTATGATTTTGCGTAATGAATTCAAAAGTCATGCGCACAAAGTATTCTCCGTTAAAGAATTCGCCGGATGTGATGATATTGCAGATCCATATGGCGGAGATTTTAACACATATAAAAATTGTGCTTCACAGCTTATTGAAGCTTGCAAAATAATTTATAATAAAGTTAATGGTAATAACAAATGACAATTTTTTATGAAACTATGCAGGCAAAGCATATAGATGCTGTTGCAGAGCTTGATAAACAGTGTTTTACACTTTCCTGGAGCAGAGCACTGTTTGAATCGGAACTTAATAGTTCCAATACTTTCTACATTGTTGCTATATGTGAAGAGAAAATCGTTGGTTATTGCGGTATTCAAGCGGTGGCGGGTGAAGGGAGCATAACCAATGTTTGTGTACTTCATGGATATCGCAACAAAGGAATTGCTTCGTCGCTTTTAGAGAAAATTATCTCATATGGTAAAGAAACGAATCTTGAATTTATTACCTTGGAAGTGCGCGAATCAAATATAAATGCAATAAAATTATATGAGAAATTCGGTTTTGAAAAAGTCGGAGCAAGAAAGAATTATTATTCTGATAACAAGGAAACCGCTATTCTCATGACAAAACAACTGTAAGGCGGTGATAAATTGGCTTTAATACTTGCAATTGAATCATCATGTGATGAAACTGCCGCTTCCGTTGTCAGAAACGGGAGAGAGGTTTTATCAAATGTCATTTCAACACAGATTGAAATACATAAAAAATTTGGTGGAGTTGTCCCTGAGGTTGCTTCAAGAAAGCATCTTGAAGCAATAAACCTCGTCATAGATGAAGCCCTCGAAAAAGCGGGTGTTTCAAAATATGAGCTTGATTACATAGCAGTAACTTTTGCTCCGGGATTAGTTGGTGCTCTTTTGGTTGGAGTTTCTGCCGCAAAAGCTTTATCGCTTGCACTTGGCATTCCTCTCATACCTGTTCACCATATTCGCGGACACATATCTGCCAATTTTATTGAACATCCCAATCTTGAACCACCATTTGTGTGTTTGGTTGCGTCAGGCGGACACAGCCACATAGTTTATGTTAAAGATTACACAGAATTTGAGGTTCTCGGTCAGACACGTGACGATGCGGCAGGCGAAGCTTTTGACAAGGTTGCAAGAGTGCTCGGACTTGGTTATCCCGGAGGACCAAAAATTGATTCTCTGGCTAAAGATGGTAATGAAAATGCTATTTCTTTTAAAAAGGTCAAGTTTCCCGATGGTAGTCTTGATTTCAGCTTCAGCGGCATTAAAACAGCAGTTATTAATCATTGTCATAATGCCGAACAGAATGCTGAAGAAATAAACAAAGCCGATGTTGCAGCAAGCTTTCAGAAAAATGTTTGCGAAGTAATGGTAGATAATCTTTTGGAAGCCGCAAAACGTAAAAATTGTAGTAAAATATGTCTTGCGGGTGGGGTTGCCTGTAATTCAAGACTTCGTAAGGAACTGGAAGAACGAAAAGGAGATTACAAGGTTTATTATCCTTCTCCGATTCTATGCACAGATAATGCAGCGATGATAGGGTGTAGCGGATATTATGAGAGTCTTGTATCAAATTTTGCAGATCTTTCATTAAATGCAATGCCTTATCTTGAAATAGATTTTAAATAACAGGAGGAAAATGAAATGAAAAAAACTATTAAAAAAGCGCTTGCGGTTATTACTGCAGCAACAATGACACTTTCGCTGTCAATCAATGCCTTTGCGGCAAAATTTCCCGATGTGACCGAGGAAGATTATGCATGGGCAATTGATGCTATCGAAACAATGGCAGATGAGGGAATTATCAAAGGATATGAAGATGGAACTTTTAACCCCTCAAAAACTGTTTCAAAACTTGAAGCACTTGTTTTGATTTCGCGTATTATTGGTGTAAATGAAAGCGAAAATGAGCGAATTGTAGAATCAGCATGGGATATTTATGGCGATGTAATCAGTGAATATGAACTCCCATATGGTAACAATGAATTGGCTTATCTTCTGATAAAAGGTGTTTTATCAGAGGATGAGCTTGAGGAATATATTGATTCGACACACCGCGACGACGGTCTGAAAAGATATGAAGTTGCGATACTTCTGACCAAAGCTCTGGATGCAGAAAGATCTCTTAAAGCTGATTTGGCTGCGAAATTGGAATACAAAGATACTTCCGATATTCCCGCAAATGCAAAAAAATATGTTGCATATGTAAGTTCTGTCGGACTTATGCAGGGAATGGAAGATAACACTTTCGCACCTGCTCAGTCAGTAACAAGAGCGCAAGCTGCTTTGGTTCTCAATAAGCTTAAGGATATGACTTCATATGATTATAGAAAAGGAATAGTATCATCTGTTGATCAGACAACAAGACTTATTAAAATTAAAGAGTCTGAAGACAAGACCCTTTCACATTATATTACGACAGAAATAATTACAAGATATAACGGCAATGTTATTGGTATTAATGACATAAATGTTGGTTATGATGCAACTGTAACATATAAGGATGGTCAGCTTTATGCAATTGATTTTTGTGATGCACTGATAGATGATGTGATTTTCGGAGCTTTTGTTGGTTCAGCTTCCTCATCAGCCAAAGGAAACATGGTGACCATTAATGTTTTAGGCGAAAATGATACTCAACTTAATACTTCATCAAAAACAGCATATAAACTTGCTGATGACTGCGTTGTTACCTTTGCCGGAAGTCCTGCCTCACTTGCAAGTATTAAAACAGGCTCATATGTAAAACTCACCTTGAAAAAAGGTATTGTTACAATTCTTGAAGCTCAAAATAAAGAAAGTAAAATAACCGGAAGAGTAAATGAAGTTATTCTTGATGCTACATATAAACTCAAAATCGAAGAAAATGGTGGAGAGATAAAAGATTACCTTGTAAAGTCCGATGTCAAGGTGACAAGAAACGGAGCAAGTGTAAGTGCACGAGAAATTCTACCGGGAGATAGTATAACAGCAACTCTCAATTATGGTATTATAACAGCTGTTACAGCAACAAGCAAATCAAGTGATAAAACGGGTGTAATTAAAGAAGTTATAATTTCTAAAACTCCTAAAATTACCCTTACAATTGATGGAGTTGATGCTACTTATTATATGACAGCTGATGCAGATATTACTCTAAGCGGAAATGAAGCCTCATTTTATGATCTCAGAGTTGGTCTTGCAACTACGGTTAAACTTGAAGGAGATACAGTTGTTTCATTACAAAGCGTAATAGCAGATGATGTTCTTACATGGTCAGGTACAGTTATTCTTGTTAATGCTTCGTACGGTCTTGTTCAAATGGAAATTGTTGATAATGTAACCGGTCAAATCAGAACAGAATCAGTTTTTGTAAAGAGTACTGCATCCATTGTTGATTACGAAACGCAGAAGTCCAAAAAGCTCTCAGCGTTGGCACCCGGTATGAAAATTAATGTTACCGGTTCAATGCAGACAGGAGTGTTTGAAGCGGGCGCCATCATTATTATCGGATAATCAACACTTTAAGGTAAATTAACAATTACTTATTTAATTAAGCCGTTTATATTATATCAAATAAATATATATAATTAAAACTTAATAATATTAGAAAAATGTGATAAAATAATGTTTAAATATTATATTTAGGAGGTTTTTTTATGAAAAAGTATGTATGTGATGTGTGTGGATGGATATATGATGAGGAACAGGGATTACCTGATCAGGGAATCGAACCCGGGACAAAATTTGAAGATCTTCCCGACGATTTCGAATGTCCACTTTGTAATGTTGGAAAGGATATGTTTTCTGAAGAATAAATAACAATGTAAACAGACCTTTTGAGGAACATCCTCAGAAGGTCTGTTTTTTTATTAATATAACACAAAAGCAACTTTGTTATATAATAATAAAACTATTCTTTGTAAAATAGTTTTATTATTATATACATTTGGGAGTTTTGAAAATGCGAGAGAAATTACTGAAAGAAATTGAAAACAAAAAAATTATTGTAATTGTACGAGGAGTTGAAAGCCAAAAACTAATTCCTCTTGCTGAGGCAATGTATGACGGAGGAATCAGACTTCTTGAAATAACCTATGATGCAACGGGAAAGGTCAGCGATGAAGAAACAGCCAAAAGAATAGAACTTCTTTCAAAGCATTTTGCAGAAAAAATGTTTATCGGTGCAGGAACTGTAATCTGTGAAAAACAGGTTGAACTTACAAAGAACGCCGGAGGCTCATTTATAATATCTCCCGATTCTTGCATTGATGTTATCAAAAAAACCCGTGAGCTTGGCATGGTTTCAATGCCCGGAGCGCTCACTCCGACGGAGGTTCAGACGGCGCATCGTGCTGGTGCTGATTTTGTGAAGCTTTTCCCGGTTACGAGCCTTGGAACAGAATATGTTAAAGCCATCAAAGCACCTCTTTCTCACATAAAGTTTCTTGCGGTGGGCGGTGTTGATGAAAACAACATGGCAGACTACCTCAAAGCAGGAGTATGCGGATTTGGGGTGGGTTCCAACATCATCGACAAAAAAATGCTTGCCAATGAAGATTACAAAGGAATAACTGCTCTTGCACAAAAATATGTCAGTGTGTTAGAGGAGGGTATTTAAATGGCAAATTACATTACAATAGACGGCGGAACAACAAATACAAGAGTTAGTCTCGTGTGTGATATGAAAATTCTCGATGTTCAAAAATATGCCGTCGGTGCAAAATTTGGCTCGGAAAACAAGATTCTCAAAAACACAGTTAAAGATGCTGTAAATCAAATTTTATCTGATAACAATTTGAAAGAATCGGACATAACAAGAATTCTTGCCTCGGGCATGATTACCTCCGAAGGGGGTCTTTGCAACTTGGAACATCTTGTTGTTCCCTGCGGTATAAATGAGCTGTCAAGCAGTATGTATGAAACCGCTATTGACGAGATTTCATCAATTCCCTTTGTGTTTGTAAGAGGAGTTAAAATGTGCGGCAAAACTCTTGAAGACACAGATATGATGCGTGGTGAAGAAACCGAACTCATAGGCCTTGACGAATCCTTGCGTTCAGATTGTCTCTATGTAATGCCCGGTTCTCATTCAAAGCTTGTATTCACCGACTCAAAGGGGAGAATTTCGCACTTTTCAACCGAGCTTACCGGTGAACTCATTGCCGCTGTGGCAGGAGGGACAATTTTAAATAACAGCATCGATCTCAAAAATTCAAAACCCGATTTTCGAGCTCTTTGCAATGGCTATGAATACTGCAAAAACCATGGTATGAACTCGGCACTTTTCAAAGTGCGGATATTGGATAAACTTCTCGGCAAATCGTCGGATGAAGTTTTCGGGTTTTTCCTTGGTGTGATTCTTGCTCCCGAAATTGAAAACATCATAAACTCAAATGCAAAAAAAGTCATTATCTGCGGCAAAGAAGAGCTTAAAACTCCCACAGCAATGCTTGTGAGAAACTACTGCGACAAAGAAGTTCGGGAAGTTTGTGCAGATGTTGCTTTAAATGCGGCAACCATAGGCATAGTACGCATTTTTGAAAACAAAAAATAGTTGTATACAATTTGTGATTTATTTGAAAATCAAGAAACCCAACGGCAATTTTTATGCTGTTGGGTTTTTAGTATTTTGTTGATTTTTGTGTTTTCGATATTCCGAGGGACTCACGCCAAATTCTGCTACAAAGGCCTTCCTGAAACCTGCATACTGATTGTAATTGCAAATTTTTGCAATTTGGCTCACATTGAGCTTTGTTGTATTCATGAGATATATTGCCTTTTTTAGTCTGATATTAGCCAATTTTTTTGAAAAATTCATTCCATAGAGGTTTTTAAGCACTCTTTGGGTGTTTCTCGGTGACATGTTAATATGCTCTGCCAGAGACGACAGCGTGCACCCCGGCAGATTCATAAAATCATCAATGGTCTTTGCCAAAAGAACCTCGTTTGAAAGCGGTGCATTTGAATTGTCGTCGGCTAAATTCAGATTACTCTTGTCTTCACTGCCTGAGGGCTTAATGCACATTATGTGGATAAACAGGTTTTGAAGCATATTGGTAATTTTTGCGGAGGCAAGCTCGGAATCGGTGATTTGGCTTATATCAAAATCATGAAAATATTTGCTGAAAAACTTGTCCTTTAACACCACAATGTCATTTTGAACAGGCATAATGTTTTTGAATTTTTTGTAAAGTTTTTCACACTTGCCCAATTTATAATCGGAATTTTTGCCGAAACTGAAATATATTGTCATTGCATTTGGCGTTGTTCCGACCTTTGAAAATCGGTCATGATCTGTGTATGGGGGAATAATAACGGCGGTGTTTTTTGAAAATTTAACTTTTTTGTCCGCCACGCTTATATATCCGCTTCCCGATTCAAAAATAAACATTTCATAATGACCGTGGGAATGAATGTAGGAATTTCCAAACATTTTTTGAGAATATACGGCAGAAATTTTAATATCGCCGATTGTAAAAGTTCTTTCGGTATAGGGGGTTCTGTCCATCTGCCTCACCTCGTTTTCTATTCAAATATTATACTAAAACATTATTTTTATGTCAATAATATTCGCAAAATTTTGACCCTGTTTTTCTAAATATGTCTGAAATGTTAATATGCCATCTATATATTGTGGCATATATAAACTATCACGCCAACAAACTTGTCCCATCAGATGCACCGTGTGATGTTGACTTTGCTTATAAAAACAATGTATAATACCATACGAAACGGAGGTTTTTGTATGAGTGAATTAGTTTTGAATGTTTTCGAAAAAGAATTTATATTTAATTTTGATGATGGAGCATATGCTGTTGAAATGTCCCTTTTGTCAGAGAATGACGGTGTTTATGAATACAAGCTTGTTGTTAATCCTTTAATTCAAAATCCCGGTTTAATGAAATTAAAATTGGCATATCACATGGAAGGCTTTTTGTCCACATGGTGTCCTGTTGCAGGAAGAAGGAGGCAACTCGACGCTCAACCAAAAAGATGTGAAAACATATCAAATATGTACTACGGAGCACCGGTTTATTCCGTAATTAAACATAATGACCAAAATTTTTCGACTGTGGCTTTATCCGATGCGGTAAATCCTTGTAAAATAGCATTTTATATAAACGATTTTGAAGAAAAAGAAAACTTGTATTATGTGATTTCCTTCTTCGAAGAGTGGCAAATCGAATCGGAATATTGCATTAATATTCGTGTTGACGAAAGGGATATCCCGTTTTATAAAGCCATTCCCGAAGTGTCAAAATGGTGGAAGAGGTTTTATCCAATTGAGAAAGAACAAAGCTTTAATGCCGAATTACCGCTCTATTCATCTTGGTACAATTATCATCAAAATCCACGTCAGGAAAGCCTTCTTGAAGAGATGAAACTTGCATCTGAATATGGTTTTAAATCACTCATTGTAGATGACGGATGGTCATATGCCGGCAGGGGACCGGGCAATTACACACTTTGCGGTGACTGGCATTTTTGTGACGAAAAATTTCCGGACTTCAAAGACTTTGTTAAAAAAGTCCATGACCTTGGCATAAAAGTTTCGCTGTGGTTTCCTGTGCCTTTTGTAGGCTATTCCACAAAACAGCATGATGAATTCAAAGATATGCTTCTTTATAACGGCTCTGCATTTCAGGCAGGAATCCTTGACCCGAGATATCCTAAGGTAAGGCAGTTTTTAATTGATACCTATGTTGACACCGTTACAACATATGACCTTGACGGCTTAAAGCTTGACTTTATTGATGCATTCCGTTGCAAAAATGAAGAAGAACTTTGCAATCTTCCCGACATCGGCAGAGATTGTCAAAGGATTGAAGACGGAGTAATCAAACTTATGCAGGATGTCAAAATCCGATTGTCAACTTTGAAACCCGATTTTATGATAGAACAGCGTCAATATTATGTCGGACCTGCAGTTGTAGCCAATTGTAATATGCTCCGTGTTCTTGATTGTCAGTTTGATTTTCTGACAAACAGGATCGGTATAGCGGATTTAAGACTTATGAACTATGACCTTGCGGTCCATGCGGATATGCTTTTGTGGTCTCATGACGAAACACCTCAAAATATTGCCAAAATGCTCTATAATATTATGTTTGGTGTTCCTCAAATTTCCGTGCTTCTTAAAAATACCAACAAAAAGCAGGGCAAGGTTATAAAAAATTACATTGATTACTGGTACAAAAACCGAAAAACAATTCTTCACGGTGAATTTAAAGCCTATGCTCCTCATATGAATTACACAAGGATTTCATCCGAGGATGAAGAAAAAATTATTGAGGTTCTTTACTCTGAAAATACTTTGGTATATGACGGTAAAAAACAAGATGTTTTCAATGCAACCGAAAAAGATTTTGTAATTATTGAAAATTTGAGTGATGCACACTTTAAAGTTCGTGTATATGACTGCTGCGGAAAAGAAATGCGATTTAGGTTTACAAAAGATAAATTACTAAAAATAAATGTTCCCGTTGGCGGATACATGAAGATAAGATAACAAATAAAGCTGTCACAAGTCCGAAAAGGATTATGTGACAGCTTTGTTTATATATTCAATTTATTACGGTATTCAGACGGGCTTATGCCGAATTTTGCAATAAAAGCTTTTCTGAAGCTTGCATATTGATTATAGTTTACCCTTCTTGCAATTTCGGTAAGTGAATAATCTTTGGTCTCCATTAGAACTTTTGCTCTTTTTAATCTGTTATCAGCACTGATCTCGGAGAAGGATTTTCCAAAAAGCTTTTTAACAACTCTTTGAGTGTTTCTTGTACACATCTGAAGATGATTTGCCAGCTCAGAAAGCTTGCAATTTGGATAGAGAGATAGGTAGGTTTCAATTTCTCTTATGAGTATCAGGTCATTGCTGAGCGATGTACTTTTATATGAATAAATCGGTATGCCGCTTTTTTCTTCCTGAACTTTTGAAAGAATACGCAAACTTTTTAAAAACAGTGTCTGCAACAGATTGGTGATAAGTGATGATGCCAAAATCGGATTTGACTCGGTTTCGCTAAAAAATGTTCTGTTGAACTCACCGAAATATTTGTCTCTTAAAACAATAATATTATCATCCTTTGGCATAAGAGCTTCAAACATATCATATAACTTTTCGTTATTCTGATTTTGATATGTTGAGGCTTTTTTGTATTTAAAAAACACTGACATTTCCGTAACGGGGACATTTTGGGTAATATAACGTGCGTGTTCCACATTGGGCGGTATTATAACCGCAGTGTTTCTTGAAAAACGGTATTTTTTGTCGTTTACAACAAGATAACCGCTGCCCGATTCAACAACAAACATTTCATATTGTGAATGAGAATGTGCAATTGAAGATATGTTTGTTTGCTTTATCGCTCTGCCGTATATGGTTATAAGCTTAACATCGTTCCAGGTAAATGTTTTTTCGTTGTGTTCATAGGTTTGTTTTTGTGTTGTATCCGGTTGATATTCATCAAAGCAAGAACTGTTTTTCTTCAATTTATTCACCTCCCTGATGAGGATTCCATTATATTTTTTCGTTTGTTTTATTATACAAAATCCCTTATTTAATGTCAATATGTATTTTTTGTTTTTTGATAATCACCAAATACATGACCGGCATTCTAATATATGGAATATATTGGGCTTGAAGAACTTTTGCAATTTTATCGTTGTATTACCAATATGACTTTGCTTTACTCTACTATAGCCTAATAGTATATTGACTGATTCTTTGCTTTTGAATTATAATAAAATTGTAAAATGAAAATATTATAAAACCATATGTTTTGGGGGTGATAGGGGGACATGAAAAACAAAAATTTAATAGTGTTTATTCTTTTGTTTATTTTAAGTTTAGTCAGGTGTCCTGTTGCCGAAGCTGAAGATGAATTTAAGATGATTAGCCAAAGCATCTGTGACGGTGAACGAAATGTAAGTATAAATCCCGTGCTTTGCTTTGAGTTTAATCACAGACTCGACCCCTGCGACAACAAATTTACGCTAAACGGAAGCACGGAACTTATTTCAGGTCACAAGATAAACGGCACAACCCTTAATATATATCTTGCTCATGAGCTTGAATATTCAAGGATATACACACTTTCTCTGGAAACGGTAAATGACCTATATTCAAACCCTTCACCAATTGGCAATATAACCTTTTCGACAATGGCGGAAAATGATTACCCCGGGCTTTCGGATAATTTTGAAGAAGGGATTGATGCCGTAAAAGAAAAATGGTATACAAACATCTTTGGCTACAGCGGCTACGGAATAATTACGGTTGAAACAGACCCTGCCGACTCTTCCAACAAAGCCCTCAAACTTGATGCAAACACTGCACAGGCTCGTATCGAAAATCCCAAATTCGATAAAAACGGTGACGGAATTGACGACTTTTGTCTTCCCGGAAAAGCTGTGATAGATTTCAGATTTATGTTTGAAAGTGCCGAGGATTTGATTTCAACTGTTTCATTTGTACATATGTACACCAAAGAAAAACTTTCGTCACAAAACAGTGTTTCCAACACATCTCTCATTCATTTTGTGCCGCAAAAGGACAATGCAAAAGGAAAAGTCTTGTTTGCGGATGGCAGCTCTTATGCCGATTCGGGATTTTTGTTCGAATACAAAAGCTGGCACAGAATTACTCTTTCTGTCGACCTTTATTCCGACACCTTCAATGCATATATTGACGGTATTGCAATAACAGACGGCGAAACAGATAAAGAATTTAATCTGAAAAATCCAACAGGAAATTCCAATCTCATATATAATCTTCAATTCAAAAACAACACCGTAGTAAACGGCGTTGGTGCAAAAATGTGGATTGATGATCTTTCGGTTTCACCTGCTCTTCGCATATATGATATGTGTTTTAAGGGCAGTGATGGCAGTGTCATTTCGGATATAGATTCAAAACTTACAAGTTTTAGCTTAAAAATCGAAAACGAAAACCCTGTCGGAAATGAGAATTATACCCTTGTGGGTGCGGTCTACGACAAAAACGGAAAAATGATTGGTTCAAAAATAATTGAACTTTTGCTTTTGCCCTCCGAGGCTAAAGCGGTTAGCATAAACTTTGAGACTTTGCCGGACGGTTCATCAATAAAGATTTTCCTCCGAAGAAACAAAGATTCAATTTTAGAAATATCAAACATTTGCGAAACTTCGGTTGCCCGAATTCCGTGAGGATTTCGGATTCAATCTGTTATTAATTTGTATGGATTGATAACAGTTTAAATATATTAATTTGCAATATAACGGTTAAACAGAAAGGATGAATGAAAATGAAAAAAATTACATCATTGCTTTTAACACTAATTTTTGTGTTGGGAATATTTTCCGTTCCCTCGTATGCGGCAGAAACTCTTCAGAAAATTGAGGATGATTTCGAAAACGGATACGATGAAACCCTGTGGAGAAAAACCTCCGATTCGGGTGCTGAATTAGATACTTTTGCCAAAGACGGCAATGCCGAAAATCATGCGGCATATGTTTCAAAAGCTGCCAATTCAAGACTTATGAATTATTACAAGAATACAGCTTTCACCGGCAGAGCAATTTTTGAGTTTGATCTTGCTGTTGATTATTGTACATCAACCACAAGCTTCTTCAAATTTTATTCACCTGAAACATCCACCTCTGTCAGACTTGAAACCAAAAGACTTCTTACATATGACTCCGCAAAAGAAGTTGTTTACATAACAGAATATCCGACAGCTTCCGCTGCTCTCAAACTTGACACATGGTGCAGTGTTAAGATTGATGTGACCTGTGCAACGGGAGAATATTCCGCTTATATTGACGGAAAGCTTTTAAAAGATTCATCCGGAAGAACATCATTCCCGATTTCCGCCAGTTCGGGAAGTGTTGATGCCAACACAAATATTATAACAACACAGATATGCTGCAGTGCCGAATCAGGACTGTGGATAGATGATGTTTTCTGGCGTACACCCGTATTTGCGGATGAATTCGGAAAGAATTTTGAAATTGAATCCGCAAGCGTTTCGGATGGAGCATCAAATGTAGGTGTGAATCCGGTTCTTGAGTATACATTTACTCACAATATTAAACCCGGAACAGAAAACGCTATTGCCATAAATAATGACACAAATTATATAAAAGAGACCGAAGTGTCCGGTGACACTTTGACAATTACATTGGCAAAACCTTTGAATTACGGAACAGAATATAAATTATCATTTGGAGATCTTGAAGCAGATTACGGCTCCTTCACCGACGATTCCATCACATTTACAACACTTACTTCATACGGAATGCTTGAAGAAAATTTTGATGATGGTCGTTATAACGATACCAAACTCAATACTGCAGGAAAATATGACCCGGCAGGAAATTCAGGCAATGAATTTAAAATTGTAAATTCACCACTTCCTCGTTATAGCGGCGATAAATCATTTTTAATCAGTTGTATGGAATCCGGAACAAATGCATACATCCACACAGAGCAGGGTTATAATTTCTCGGATGAAACCACTGTTAAATTCAAAATATTAATTGATGAAGAAACAACAACCGGTGCGTTAACACTTCTTGATGTTCGTTCAGATGATGAAATGGGCGCTTCAACAACAAATGCATCACTTTTGTATTTTTATAATAATGACGCAAAACCCAGAGATATCAGAGTTAGAACAAGAGGTGCCGATGGTGCTTCGACGTATGTTTCCACAGGAAAAACCTGGAGTAAGGGTGAATGGGTTGAGATTGCTCTTCAGTTTGATATAAGCAACGATAAATTCAAAATCGCCGTAAACGGTGAACCTTGCGAAGAAGAATACACACTGTTCAAACCAACCAATAATGCGAAAAAGATTTCAAGAATAAACTTTACTTGCAATACTCCGGTTGCAAAGTTCTACATTGACGATGTACAGCTTTCACGCACAATCATTGCAGACAAATCATCGGCATACGGTTTCTACAACAAAAACGGCAATGCAATCTGTCTGCTTGACCCAAAAGACACTGTTTATAAAGCAAGCATAATTAACCGTGGTGCATTCGATGAAAACCTTGTTCTTTATCTTGCAGGATATGACAAAACGGAAAACACTCTTGAAAGACTTGATGTTGTTGATTGTGTTGTGCCCTCAAACGGTATTTTGAACGTTGAAGAGCACATTGAAAATCTCAAAGAAGATGTAAGTCAACTCAGATACAAGGCGTTTTATGTTAAAGATGAAGAAAGCCTCGAACCCTACGGCTCAGAATCCGGTCTTACCAGATGTGAAATTGCACCGGGAAATGAATACGATCCTTCAGATGACAGCTACAAACATGTTGTAATTGTGGGTGTCGACGGTATGGGAACTTTCTCAAACAAAACTTCAACTCCCAACATGGACAATATTTTTGCACAAGGTGCATTTACCGATGATATGCTTGTTGCAATTCCCACATCAAGCTCACATTCCTGGGCATCGTGTCTCACAGGTGTAACACCCGATTTGCACGCCCTTAATGACAACACACTTGTTGAAACAACAACCCGTGACCCCGAGTCAAAATTCCCAACCATTCTTCGCATTGTCAGCGAAGAAATTCCCGGGGCAGACGTTGCATCCATTGCAACCTGGAGTGGAATAAATGTCGGTATTGTTGAAACAATTGATAACGATGACAGCATAAACGGAAAAATCTATAAATACAGAAACGGTGATGCCAACGGTACAGCTGAAGCTGTGAGATATATCACCGAAGAACTTTCATATGATAATAAGTCACTCACATATATCCACCTCAACGACCCCGATGCAATAGGTCACGCAAACGGATACGGCTCATCAGCTCACCTTGCTGAAATTACCGATGTGGACAATCAGATAGGACAGATTTATGATGCCATTGAAGCCAAAGGCATTATGGAAGACACACTCTTTATTGTGACCACCGACCATGGCGGAACTCCAAAGGGAACTCACGGTCAGCTCACCGATGCCGAAAAATTTGCGATTTTTGGCATAAAAGGTAAAACCGTACCTCAGGGAAGCACAATAGGGGACATGGAAATCAGAGACACTGCGGCAATTGTTCTCACTGCCCTTGGTCTTGATGTTCCCGAATATATGTCAGCTCGTGTTCCTGACGGCGTGTTCGAAGGAATAACCGCCGGCGAAAGAAATGTATATTACGATCCCGACAATCCAAGATACCACGTTCCCACAGCAACACCTGCCAAGGCAAGCGAAGCTTATGTAACTAATTTTGTTGACGAAGAGCTTGTTACCTATTTCCCCTTTGACGGAAACCTTAACGAATCTCTTGGAAATGTAATGAGCACTGATGGTGAAATCAAATATGAACCGGGATATTTCGGAAACGGTGTTAATCTTGATAACGGCTCACTTATTCTTAATAATTACGACACTGCAAAGGATAGCTACACAATTTCAACATGGGTAAAGACTCCCTGTGCATATTCAAGACCCATATTTACCACAAAGGGTTGGAATGGTACAACAAACTGCTCAAGCAAAGGTCATATCCTTGCATTTGCAAGAGATACAAGTCTTGAAAATCCTTACTATGCATTGTTTAACTTCCATGACGGCACAAACAAAATGAGCTTTACAACACCTCTCCCCGAAGACTATGACAGAGGCTGGATGCATCTTCTCTATATTGTGGATAGAGATGCAGGCACAATAAGCATTGCATTTGACTTTGGTGAGCCGGTTACTGTTCCGATGGAAAGTGATAACGGAGTTTCAATGGCAGCATCTTCAATGTCAACATCATATGGCGGCAAGCTTTTCATAGGTAATGACTATCCGAAGGGATTTGGCGATTCAGCCGGTCTTTCACTTGATGAATTTATGATGTTTAACGGTGCATTTAACCGCAATGACATAAACGACCTTGCACGTTACTACGGCATTGAAACAGGTATTGCCGACATCGAAGAGTCCGAAAATATTCGTGCTCACAAACCTGTTTCAACACCTTCAAAAGACAGCTCGGCATACATCACAAACTACATCACCGACAACAACCTTGAAATATACATGCCCTTTGATAAATCAACCGAAAATACTGCAGCGGCATCAACCGTAAGTGAAATAGGAACAATCAAATACCGTGAGGGATATTTCGGAAACGGTTTATATCTGAACTCATATGTTGATTATCTCACTGTTGATGATTACAAACTCAGCACCGACAGTTTCTCTTCGTCATTCTGGCTTAATGTAAATTCAATTAACGGCAGCACAACACCCATATTCTCAACTCAGGACCTTGCTTCAACCGGAACAAAAGGACAGGGAATATCGGTATATCTCTCCAATTCCAACAGACTCGGAGTTCAAATCGGTGACGGATCATCCTATGACAGAGCATATTTTGACCTTCCCGAAAACTATAATGACGGATGGATGCACGTAACATTTGTATATGACCGTGTGGGTAAACAGTTCCTTGTTTCATTTGATTTTAACGAATTCCAAAGCTACAAAATTGCAACAACTTCACTCCTTGCAAAAACAGCAGACGGTAAAGAAGGTTGTAAGTTTTCAATCGGTCAGGGCGGTGACGGAAAATACTGGACACCCTTCCATGCGACAATTGATGAATTTATGATTTTTGACGGCGTACTCGATAGCTACGACCTTGCCGCACTCAAATCCTATTACGGAAAATAATAAAGGTAAGAAAGAAGGAATAACATGAAGAAATTTTTATCATTTTTGATTATTGTTTCAATGATTCTTTCTGTTTTCACGCTTCCCGGCTATGCATCAGAACAAGTGCTGAAAATAGAGGATTCATTTTCCACTACAACTCTTAACACTCAGTGGGTATCCACAAAAACAAACTCCAACATTAAAGATGTTGAAATTTTAACTAAAGAAAAAGACGGCGATGCGGCAAACCTTGCCGCAAAGCTGTCGAGAGCAGACGGAGATAAGCAGGTTATATTAAACTCTTCCAATACCCCAACATCCATAAAAGACAGACTTATCATGGATTGTAAAATGGCATTTGAAGAGGGAACAGGCACATTCAATCTTTTCAATGTTTATGTTTACAACGAGAACACAAACAAGCTTATTTCCGAACTCAAGGCACTTATGACATTTACAAACGACGGTACTGTTTCTGTATTTGAAAATTCCGACACCAAAAAAGCCATAACCTATGGTGCGTGGCACGATTTCCGTGTTGATGTGGATTTGAAAACAGCCACTTATCGTGCATGGCTTGACGGTGAACCTTTTGTAAAATCAAACGGAACCAAAGTGTTTTCACTTTCTTCACACACAGCAGAAAGTGATACAACCGGTATTACCGGAGTAAAGCTTGACACATCATTTGTACACACAATGCAGATTAAGCTCCCATCATGGGTTGTCGGCACAATGTGGGTTGATGATATCTCGTGGCGACAAGCTGTAACTCCCGCAGATGACGGAACATATTTTTCTGTTACCTCCTCAACTGTTTCGGATGGGGCATCTCAGGTGTCGGTAGATACAAACCTTGTTTACACTTTCAATCACGATATTAAACCGGGCAGTGCAAAATACATTTCCTTAAACGGTGATGAATCTCTCATAAAATCTGCAACGGTAAACGGAAAAGTTCTTACTCTTGAACTTGCAAAAAGTCTTTCCTACAACAGGGAATACACTCTTGATTTCGGACATCTCGAAGATGTATACGGATCTTTCGTTTCACATAATGTTACTTTTAAAACAGAATCCGATTATAATATAATTACCGAAAACTTTGATGGCGGCAAGTTTGATACAAATATATGGCAAACATCTCCATCGGGTTCGGCAATAGCAGAAGTAAGAAAAGACCCCAAGAATCCCGATAATGATGTTATGTATCTGTACTCTGCCAGCAAAAATGACGGACTTGGTGACTATGCTACCTGTTTCCGTAACAATGTTGATGCAATATCAATCCCCGATGAATTTGTTCTTGATTTTTCAATCTACTTTGATCCCGCATCAACAATCGACGTACTCCACACCGTATATCTTTATCAATCAAGCGGCGGATACAACCCTGCAATACTTTATCTTAACAAAAAGACGGGTGATGTTTCGGTAAGAACAAGAGGCGCAACAAACGGAAGCTATGTTCACGAAAAGGTTGGAACATATGATATAAACGAGTGGCTTGATGTTACAATGGAATTTGATTTTTCCGAAGATAAATTCTCAATTGCATTAAATGGTGTTCCTACTGTTGATGCAAACGGAAAAATAAAAGAGTATACACTTCAGAATTCTACAAACGGAAGCGAAGCTCTTACAAAGGTAGATTTCAAATCCAATTCATACGGCTCAAAGTTCTACATCGACAACATCAAATTCGGACAGACTTTCTTTGCCGATCCCGATTCCGATTACGGTTTTTATAATGCAAGTGGTACAAAAATAGATGAGGTCGATGCAGACGACACAGTCTTTAAGGCAAGCATTATCAACCGTTCAATGTCAGAAAAAAAAGTTCAGCTCTATATAGCAGGTTACGATATAACTCAAAAAACTCTTGAGAGTCTTGTTTCCAAAGAACTGACAGTAGCTTCCAATGGAATGTTAAATATCGAAGAACACATCAAAGATCTCGGTGGTCTTGCATACACAAGAAATTACAAAGCGTTTTTTGTTGAAGATGAAGAAACAATCAAACCTTTTGAAGCAGATATGCTTTTGACAAGATCTGAAATAAAAGCCGGAACAACTGTTGTAAAGGCATATCCGGGCGGAAAGCTTAAAGCTCTTACTTTCAGCATCGATGACGGAAAAAAAGGCGAAGAAGTATTGGTTTCAAAGTTCAATCAATATGGAATGAAAGCAACATTTAACATCGTCGGCAGTCGTGCAGACGGCGGTGATACTAAATATAGTGTTCAAAAAGAAAATCTTGCCTCTTTTTATGCAGGTCATGAACTTGCTAACCATTCCTACACCCATTCACATGACAAGAACAATCCTTACACATCAATCGATCAGTTTGAAGAAGAGCTTCTCAAAGCTGATGCTGTTATAAAAGAAGCAATTGGTGAATCAGCGGTTGGTTATGTATATGACAACGGTTATATTCCTGAAGATTTAAAAGATCAGATTGCAAATGTATTTAAAGAAAACGGTTATGTGTACGGAAGGGACAACGGTTACTCTGAAAGCTTTAAGATTCCTGAGGTTTCAGAGCTTCCGTTCCTTGTTATGACAGCAAGTATTCCGAGTTACAGCTATGAAAAAATGTCTGCTCTTGCAGATGATTACCTTGCTCTTGATTCCAATGAAATGACTCTCTTCTCAATCTGGGGTCACAATCACGATTTCACCGAGGCAAACGGTTGGGATTCAAGCTATACTCTTTGGAATGATTTTCTTGCCAAACTTGCAAACAAATCCGATATATGGTATGCAACCAACAAAGATGTATATTCCTACATTGCGGCAATGGATAAGTTGACATTTACCGATGATGCCATTTACAACAGTTCCGATATTAATCTTTGGTGTCTCGTTGGCGGCAATCCGGTTGAAATCCCTGCCGGTGATGGCTATAGTCTTGATACACACGAAATTCTTCCCGACAGTGCACCTGTGACTATTGATGTAACTCTCACATCAGACCAAACCGTTCAGGCGGTTTATCCGGGTAACACTTTCAAAGCAGTAACACTTCGCTTTGATGACGGAACTCTCAGCGATAAAGATGTTGTGGAAGCGCTGAACAGAAACGGACTTAAAGCAAGCTTTGCTATTATTGCCAAGCATCTTGATGAAAACGGAAGCTATTATATCCCCGGTTCCGATCTTAAATCTGTTTATGCAGGTCATGAACTTGTGAGCCATTCGTGGGATCATGATTATACTGCGGTAAATTATGATAATCTTCTTCAAGCCAAAGAGCTTATCGAAAAATATTGGGGTGAAGAGGTTATAGGCTATGCTCCACCCAGCGGTAATTGGAGTGTAGTGGGTAAAGACAAATATCATGGATATTTGAAACAAAGCGGACACGTTTATGCAACTAATGATTTTTATACCGGAGAAGAGGCTAACGTGGCAGATTACCCCACATCCATAGCCCGACTTGTGAATTTCCGCAATCCCCTTGATTGCTATTTCACAATGCGTATGATCTATTCAAATTTCCTTGAAGCGACAGAGTTTTATGCAGATTCCAACCCAAATGAGCAAACTCTTTTCTTCCCCTTTGCTCATGCTAAGGATTTCAAGGTATATGACGAAACTCAGGACAAAAATGTTTATAACAAAGATTATCTTCAGACAACAATCGATGAATTTGCTCAAATCTTAGAAGGCGAAAACATCTGGTATGCCACAAACGGAGAAGTAATTACATATCTTATGGCTCAAAATACACTCTCCGTTCCAAAAACCGGAAGCAGCAAAACAGTCAACACCACCGACAAAACTCTTTATTACAGAGTAGGGGACGAGCTTATTACTCTTGCTCCGGGCAGCACTCTAAACGTTATTGCAGAATAAAAAATTCAATTGAAAGGACAATGACTATGAAAAAATTATTATCAGTAGTTCTTGCACTTGTTATCACATCATCTTTATTAGCCATTTCGGGATATGCAGTTTCCGAAGGCGGTGTTCTTTCTCAAATGACACCTGTTGTTGATGTGAATTTTGAAGATTTAACAGACCTTCCCGACAATCTTTCACATTCATGTAAGGGAGACGGTTCATATTCGGTAGAAACTGCAGACGGTAATTCATATCTTGATTTATATTGCAAATATAATGCATCGGGAACTCAGGCTCTTGTACAAACCAAAGACGGGTTTTTCGATGTTTCCGGTCTTGTATGTATCGAATTTGACTTCTATGCAACAAGCTACAATCTTCCCATGAGAGTTATTCTCAACGCCGGATCAAACAAAAGCATCTATCCCATAAAACTGTTAAAAGACGGCAACATTCAATACACAGACGATGCCGGTGTAAGCAAAAACGTAAGCACTTATGAGCTAAACAAATGGTATACAGTTCGCATTTGTGCAAACTATCCCGCAGGCACAATGAGTGTATATTATGGTGAAAAAGGACAGGATGCCTTTAAATATGACATCGCTCTTGCAAACACCTATGATAAATACAATTATTTCCGTTATCAGATTCCCGGTTGGGATGTGGGATACATAAAAGACGGAGATGTAATCACTCCCCTTGACGGTCACATCTATCTTGATAACCTGAAAATATATTCAGACGTACCCGCTCTTGAACTCACCAACGGAACAATAATGAATGGCGACACAAACGTTGCTCCTCAAAAGGAACTTACCTACACCTTTAACCGCAATATTGATCCTTCCTCACTTCAGGGAATCAAACTAAACGGCAAAGACACAGTTGCAACTGTAGACGGTAATGTTCTTAAAATCACTCTCAAAGACAAACCAATGCCAAACACCGAATACACCCTCACACTTGGCGCAGTAAGTGACACAGACGGCATAATTGCAGATGTTGGAAACATCACATTTAAAACAGGCGACGGCTATCCTTCGGTCAGTGACGATTTTGAAAACGGTCAAAAGGCACTGGGTGAAAAATGGTATACCAACACATTTGGAACAGATGGAAACGGAATTCTTGAAGTTAAGGCAGACCCAACAAATACCGACAACAATGCACTTTTCCTTGATGTTAACACCGCCCAGGCTCGAATTGAAAACCCGCAATATGACAATGACGGTGACGGAATCAATGATTTTTCACTTCCGGGAAAAGCCGTAATTGATTTTAAATATCTGTTTACAAGCGAAGCAGATCAGGTTGCAACAGTTTCATTTGTTCATATGTATTCAAAAGAATCCCTCGAAGATTCAGCATCTGTAGCAAACACTTCCCTTGTAAGATTCTATCCGAAAGCAGGCGAAGTTTACGGTATGATTCAGTTTATGGACGGAGCTTCATATTTCGAAAGCGGATTGTTTTATAAATACAACGAATGGACAAGAGTGACACTTGCAATAGACCTCTACACCGACACCTTTAAAGCATATATAAACGGCAATGTTGTAAAAGACGGATATGACGAAAAGGTGTTCAGCCTCAGAAACGCAACCGGAAATGCAAATCTTATCTATAACATTCAGTTTAAAAACAACACATATTTAAACGATGCAGGCTCCAAAATGTGGCTTGATGATGTAACAATCGCTCCCGAAATTGAACTCCTTTCAGAAAAATTTGTAAATGCAGATGGCGTTGGAATCACATCGGTTGATTCTTCAAAAACAACATTCATGGCAGAATTTGTAAACAACAATGAAGTTGCAGGGACAAATTACACTCTTTTTGCCGCTCTCTACAATGAAGATACAAATGAGCTTAAGCAGGCTAAAATAATTCCCGTAGAGCTTTCGGCAGGCGAAAAGAAAGCTGTTGAAGTATGCTTTGAAAATATCGGAGAAAATGAAAAAATCAAAATATTCTACCGAAGAGATAAATCTGCTTTTGTAGAAATAAGCAATATACTTAAAGTTTCAAAATCCGAAATTTCAAATGAAAACTAACATACAATCATTTTCCTTAACATCTTTATGGAGGTGGACAAATGCAATTTAAAAAATTAAAAAATAAAGTTTTATCATTGATTTGTCTTGTGGTATTTTGCACCGGTTTAATTGCAGGATCTGCATTTGCCGATGACACATCAATGCTCAAAGCTTTTTACGATTTCAATAATCTGAATGCGGGGGCAAATCCTCCGCCGGAACTTGTAAATTCGTCCTGTAAGGGTACGGGAAGTGCCAAAATTGCAGAAGACGAAGAAACCGGTAATAAATACATGAGAATGGAGTGCAGTTACTCGGGTAATGACCAGGCTCTTGTAAGCTATGATAAAATTTCAGGTTTAACCGGTTCAATGTATATAGAATTCGATTTTCTTTCCGAAAACAGTTACGGCAGAATTCCCGTTGCACTTAACGTAAAAAAAGCAGACGGTTCAACAACTAATTTATATCCCTTGATTATTCAATATGCCTCATTCAACAAGGATGATTGGTCTGTCAAAGCCCCGGGTTCGTTAAATATCCATAACGGAGCCGAAGAAAAAGCTGTTGTGGAAAGAAAAGACAACACATGGTACAATGTGAAGTGTTATACAAACCTTAACAACAAAAAAATGACGGTAATAATTACCGAAGAAGGAAAAGAACCGCAAACTTTTGAATATACAATGGGTGTTGACGCGGTTTCCTATCACTATCTGCGTTTCACAATTCCCGGATGGTCAATTCAAAATCTCACGCCGGAAGGTGAGTATGCAAAGTGCAGAATAGATAACATTAAAGTTGAAAACTTCCCTTCGCTAAAGCTCGTGTCATCAAATCCCGAAAATGAAAGCAGCGATGCATTCCCGGCTCAGCCACTTGAGCTTAAATTCAACAACAAACCCGAAGAATTTGAACTCGAGATTGACGGTGAGAAGATTTCAAATGATATGATTTCTGTTTCCGATGATGGCAAAACATATACCTACAAGCCTTCCTTCGACAAACCGTGGATGTGGGATGAAACATATGAGTATTCGGTTCGTGCTGTCGATGCTTTCGGTGTTACATCAGAAGATAATCAGAGCTTCACTGTTAAATCACAGCCCGAAATGTGGATAGAATCTCTCGGATTTTTCGATGCCGACGGCAATGAAATTTCTCAAATAGCAAACGGAACAATATCATCAAAAATGAGATTCTGGCAAAGCGTTGATGCAAAGTACGCTTCATTCATAGCTCTTTACAAAGAGCACGACGGCAGGGTAGAAATGGTTTCTCTTTCGTGCGATGAGCTTGAAGTTGAAGCAAGCACCGAGCCAACTGTTAAAGATATTCCTGTTTCGGTGAATATTCCCGAAGGAAGCGAAGATTCCTATTTTGTGAAGGTCTATGTATGGAAATCTCTCACAGA
The DNA here is from genome assembly GCA_017416845.1 of Clostridia bacterium. GTDB lineage: Bacteria > Bacillota > Clostridia > UMGS1810 > UMGS1810 > RGIG1828. The sequence continues at coordinate 14,516 of JAFQBA010000122.1, read as the reverse complement.
CAGAACCGCATATGCAAAAGATGTTTGCTACGGCACAAGAACACTTAACTGAGGGAGGCGGAATTTATGACAAAAAAATTAATATCTGTTGTTCTTTCAATGCTTCTTGCCTTTGGTGGTGTTTCGGCATTTGCCATGACAGATGCATCTGATAAATCCGATGTTTTTATTCATGAAAATTTTAATAACATTGTTACCGGTTCTGTAAACGGTATTAATTTTAACGTGAAAAAAGCAGGTGATTCCGATATCGGTGTTGTTGACAAACCCGATTCAATGAACAAAAGCTTGTACATGAGAAGCTCTTCTGCAAGCTCTGTTTCAATTGAAAACACAGTTTCGAATCCGGATAACTATCCTTTGACACTGTCTTTCAGATTCATGCTTCCAAAGCTTGACCAAAAAATTAGTTTTCCGACAATCCACGACAGTGTTTCAAGAACACTTGATGCATTCATAATAGATAACGGCAAGCTTATTTTGGACGGTGTTGAAGCTGCTCAGGTAAATTCAGGCATATGGCATTGGGCTGAGATAAAATTTAACACCGATGCAAAATATTTCAGAGTTTCCCTTGACGGTGTAACTCTTTCGAGAAAAACTCCAATGTCATTGAAAGATATTTCAAAGGTTGTCTTTAAAATTGAAGATAATCAGGCGGAAATATATCTTGATGACATAAACCTTAACCGTTCACAGGTTGGCGGTGACGGAAGAGAATATTATCCGTCCGAAATCTTCCTTTCAGACGATAACATGGAAAGCGTAAACGATATTTTGCTTGGAGCAATGACAATGTATGTCAATTCAAACATTGCCTACAAAAACGGCACCAAGCTCACCACCTCGGCTGCTCCCATAGAACTTGACAAAGAAATTTACGTTCCTCTTCGTTTCACTGCAGAAAACCTCGGTGCAGAGGTTGTTTGGAACGAAACCGAAAAAGTAACCTTTGTTATTTTTGGCGGTAAAACAGCCAAATTAACCCCGGACAATTCAAATGCCTGCGTTGACGGAAGTCCGCTTGCACTCACCGCTCCGGTTAAGGTTTTAAACGGCTCTACCTACATTCATTCAAAAGATGTTGCAAATCTTTTGAATCAGGAAATCTACACAACAGAAGACGGATTTGTGCTCATTGGCGATTCAAGCTTTTACCGTGATGCAGACACAAGAGTTCAAAATGAAGTTATGCACATGGTAAAATATTCCCGCCCCACGGGACAGCAAATGTACGAAGCCCTCATTGCCAAAAACCCAAATAAGAATCACCCGAGATTCTTTGGCAATCAGCAAACATTTGATAACCTCAAATCACTCAAGGAAACCGATATGTTTGTTGCAAGCTGTTTGAATGCTATGACAACCGATGCAGAAGAAATAATCCCCCTTGAGCCTTGCAAGTTTGTGATAGGCAACGGAAGTGACTCAAGACTTCAAAATGATGATGTAATGTATGCAAGAATTCAAACCCTTGCCTTCATGTACAAAATAACCGGAAAAGAAGAATATGCACAGCGAGCCTGGAAGGAAATGGAGAACATTTGCAAATTCCCTCACTGGAATCCTTCTCACTATCTCGACACAGGTGTTATGAGTGAAGCTCTCACTGTTGGATTTGACTATATATACGACTATCTCAATGAATCACAGAGAAAAATGGTTGTTGATGCGCTTGTTGAAAAATCAATTAAAGTGGCTCTTTCAATCTACAGAGGCGATCCTCAGCCTGCGGAGCTTAACCCAAGAATTTTCTGGATAGGGGACCCCTTTAACTGGAATGCTCACTGTAACCTGGGTACACTCATGGCATGCTTAACGGTTGCAGACGAAGTGGACGAAACAACAAGAAACGAAGTTATCATTCCCACTCTCGGTTATGTAATGCGTTCTCTTGAAATCCACTTTGACGAATGGACTCCCGACGGTGCATGGCAGGAAGGACCCGGCTATGGCTCGGCCACACTTTCCATGGATGCACAGATCATTGATTTGTTAAATTCAAATCTCGGAACAGACTTTGGCTATTCCAAAGTTCCAGGACTTCTTGAAGCCTGCAATTTCTTCTATTATATGCAGGGACCCGAAGGAACATTTAACTTTTCGGACTCCGGCATTATGAAAGATCCTCAGTTTACATATGAATTCTGGATGGCAAAAATGCTTAACGAACCAAGCTTTGCCGCTCACAGAATAAATTCCATCAAGTCTTCATATTATGAAGATGTTAAATTTACCGATCTTATGTGGTATGATTCCACAAACATTGGCGGCGAAATATCGGGCATGGACCTTGACAAATATTTCCGAAAAGTAGAAACCGCTGTAATGCGTTCAAGCTGGGCGGATGACGGAATATACGCCGGCTTTCTTGCAGGAGATAACGAAGCAAACCATTCACAGCTCGACACCGGTACCTATGTTCTCGACTGGAATGGTGTCAGATGGGTAACCGACCCCGGTATAGATAGCTATTCATATAATGGCGGCGGTGACTATGTGACATATCGAACCAGAGGTGAAGGTCACAATACAATTGTTATAGACGAAACACCCTATGCAAATGTAACAATGGAAAACGGTTGGGTAAAACTTGTTAACAATAATTTTGACGCCCAGCTTCCCGGTCAGACACCCATAGGCTTCACAATAAGTGAACTCGGACCTGTTAATAAGCCTGCAGGTAGTGTCAGAATTGTAAATGCTCCAACGGACGAAAACCCTGACAACAAAGCAATGAGAATCTCTTGTCCTTCAACTGAAAGCGGAACTCAGGCCTATGCTCTTATAAAAATGGGTGAACCTGTTCCTTCTCATGCAATTGAAATCAGCTTCAAGCTTAATCTTGAAACTGTCCTGACCGATACTCCCCTCGGCACTATGTATGACACAGCCGGAGGAAACAGCCCCATACTAAGAGTTCGTCCCGATGGAAAGTTCTATTCATACAACGGTTCAACAGATGTTTTACCCGTAATGGATTTTGAACTTGACAAATGGTATGACGTCAAATATGTTATTAATTTGGAAACACAGAAGTTTGATGTATATATAGACGGAGAAGCCGTGTGCAAAGACAATGGACTTGCAAAACCTTTGGCTGATGCAGGTCATTTCAGAATTCAGATTTCCGCAAGAGAAACAACGGTTCTTATTGACGATTATGAAATAATCACTCATCCCGAAGACGGACAGTCATATTTTGCAACTGCAAGAAGATATGATCAGAATATTGTGGGAAAGGCTTACATTGACAAATTTGAATCAAAGCCGAGAGGCTCGTTTGCAATTTCCGATATAACAGATGCCTACAGAGACTGGGCAACCTCAGCAGTTAGAGGCGTTATGCTCACTTCAAACAGAAGTTCATTTGTTGTTCGTGATGAAGTCAAGCTCAAGCAAAAATCCGATTTATATTGGTTTGCTCACACCGATTCGGTTAACACCATAACTGTTTCCGAAGACGGCAAAAGTGCAATACTCACAGCACCCGACGGTAGCCGTATGTGGGTAGGAATCATTTCCGACGTTAATGCAAAATTTGAAGAAATGCCTGCCAAGCCCCTTCCCGGTTCACCAAATCCCCAGCAGCAAAATGCCAACACTGTTTTCCATAAGCTTGCAATCAAATTTTCGGGCGTGGAAGAAGTTAATGTGTCCGTAGCATATGTTCCCCTTGCAATAGGTCAGAGCGAACCTGCCACAATCCCCGAAGAACTTACCCTTGATGAGTTTTACATTCCCGACGGCGAAATACCTTCGGCAGATACAATAAAACTCAACGGTGTTGAGATTGACGGCTTCCAGCCTTCAAGACTCACATATAATGTATCGATTGAAGAAACCGACGAAATTCCCGTTGTCGAAGCTTTGGCAGACGGAAAACAAATAGCTGTTAATCAGGCGCAGACAGCACCCGGAAGTGCAACCTTTACTGTTGAAAAAGACGGTTCAAAATCTGAATATATTATAACTTTCTCTGTGAGAAACGTGTTTAAATCCTCCATTCAGGGTTACCCGATTACCGAGGATGACATCACAACAAGTTCATTCCAGCAGGAAGAAAATCCACCGGTTGCAACTCTTGACGGAGATAATAAGACAAGATGGGCGGCTGAAGGTGTAGGTCAGTGGATAATCTACGATTTCGGTCAGCTTCGCGAATTTTCAGAGCTTAAGGTTGGCTGGTTTAAGGGCGAAACCAGAAAATATAACTTTGAAATTCAGTTCTCCGAAGACGGTGCAAAGTGGATAACAGTGTTTAACGGAACAAACTCGGGTACAACGGGAGAACCGGAGACTTACACATTTGAACCCCTTAATGCAAGATATCTTAAGATTGTGGGCAAAGCCAACAACGAATTTGACAAAAACGGTGTTCAAAATATGTGGAACAACATTGCAGAAGTGCAGTAAGGAGGGATAGCAATGAAGAAAACAGTTTTAATATTAACAATAATTTTAGGCTTGATTCAGATGAGTGCTTTTGCCGCTCCCTCTGTCAGCTTTGTAAGCGACAGCCGTGCTTTGGACATCAGCGGTACTGCAAATCCCGGTGAGACGGTTTCGCTTATGGTAACGTGTCCCGGGGTTTCCGTCGATTCGATTTCGGGCGATTCAATAGCTTCCGATGTTGTTCTTCTCTATGAATTGGAAGCAGACGAAAACGGCAACTATTCGGGCAAGTTTACCTTGCCCGAAGCATCGGTAGCCGGTGAATATAATGTTATTGATAATCACAATAACATTGCTTCATTTTATTATGCCGACGAAAACGAGATTGCCGAATGTGTGAAAGCGGTAAATGAAGCATCCGAAACTACACTTGATTCCGTGCTGAAAAAATATACAAACGACAAGAAAATTCTCGGGCTCAATTTTTCCGAAGAATACAACAAATATCAAAACAGTGCAAATAAAATAATGATTTCTTTCATAGCCGATAAAGCAACGGAGAACATAGGCGATATTCAAAGCTATTTTAATAAATCCGTTGAAGCTGCATGCATTGCCGTGGGTGATGCAGAGCTTGTTTGTGCTATGCTCGAAGATAACAGTCTCGGAATTGAGCTCGACTCATCACTTGATGCACAAGAACTCACAAATATGTTTGTTAAAATCAGAAACGACAAGCTTTCTTCTGTTTCCGAAATCATAAAAACATTTAGAGAAGCCTCGGCAATTGTTAAGGTCAATTCATCAACAAAAGGCGAAATGACCGATGTGCTTGAAGAATATAACGATGTGCTGGAGCTTAATCTCACAGGCAAATATGATAAGCTTGAAAAGGTTGAAGTTAACAAATATCTCTATCACAGAGATTTCGACTCAATAGAAGACATCCAAAAAGCATTTCGTGATGCAATAGAAAAAGTTTCCGACAAAAATGAATCATCATCTTCGGGCGGCGGTTCAGGTTCGGGCTTTGGCTCAACAACTTCAAGAGTCGAAGTTACAACAACTCCTGCCTTACCGTCAAATCCAACACTTCCACCTTCGTCCGTTTCATATTTTGATGACCTTGAAGGATGTGAATGGGCAGTAGATTATATCAACGAACTTGCTTCAAAAGGCATTATAAACGGAGTAGGCAACAAAAACTTTGCTCCAAATGATGCGGTTACCCGTGAACAGTATCTTAAAATGCTTCTTGGTGCATTTGGCATTACTCCCGATTCCGGAGAGAGCTTTTTTAAAGATGTCGAAAACGGCTCATGGTATGCTCCCTATATTAACTGGGCAGTATCCAACGGCATTGTAAAAGGACTTAACGATTCAACATTTGGCGTAGGTCAAAATGTAACCCGTGAGCAAATGGCGGTTATGACAGTTCGTATGCTCGATTTTATGGGCATTACTCTGACAGAGGGAAGTCTCGGTTTTTCCGATTCTCATGCTATTTCCGACTATGCAAAGGATGCGGTTTCAAAAATGACAGCTTTGGGAATACTTAGCGGTATGCCCGACGGAACTTTTGCACCGTCAGGAAATCTCACCCGTGCTCAGAGTGCAAAAGTAATCAGTCTTACAGCAAAGGCAGGTGCGTAATATGAAAAAAAGATTAATTTGTATTTTAACATTGATTACGATTTTATTCTCCGTTTTCCCGATTGCGACATCTGCAAGCGACAATTCAGATGGTGCTTTTGATTTGCTTGACGCACTTTCTGTTGGTGATTTCAACAAAAATGATCAAACAATAAACCGCGGTCAATTTGTATCGGCAATATCCGATGTCATAAACTACAACAACCGTCCCGGACCCAAAAACGGCATTTTCAGCGATGTTACATCAGCCGACAAATATAGCGGTGCAGTCTACAGTATTTACGAAATGGGCTTCATTTCCGGATATCCGGACGGAACATTCAAAGCAGAGTCACCAATTCTGTTTGATCATGCCGCAAAAGTTTTGGTTTCGGCTCTCGGCTATGACATTATTGCTCAAAACAAGGGTGGCTATCCCGGCGGATATTTTGCTGTAGCAAACGAGCTTAAGCTTTTTGACGGCACAACAAAAGCTTTTGGTGAAAACCTCACTGCATCGGATGCGGCAATTCTCATTGAAAATGCATTGAACTGTGAAGTCATGGTTCAATCCTCCTTTGGAAGCACCGGTGTATATGAAACCCAAGAGGGCAGAACATTTCTTTATGAATATGCCAAGATAAAAAAGATTAACGGTGTTGTTTCGGACAACGGTTACACCTCACTGATTGGTGAATCAAAAGCGGGTGAGGGCTATGTAATTATTGACGGTGAAAAATACGATGTTTCAAATTCTTTTGCCGGAGAATATTTTGGCTACAGGGTTGATGCATATGTAACATGTGATGATGCTACCGTCGGCAAAGTTCTGTTTGTGTCGCCCGACGCCGATACGAAGGTTCTTTCAATTTCTGCGGAAAGACTTCTTGCCGATGACAGTGATTTTTCAACCGAAAACATTGTCTATAATGATGTTCACGGCGATAAAACCAAAGCTAAAATCAGCCTTGGTGCCGATGTAATCTATAACGGCGTTGCCTATAACGACCTTAAAGAAGAGGACCTCAATCTTTCATTTGGTGACATTCTTCTCATTGATAACAGTGATGAATCGGGCTATGATGTTGTTGTTATTAATGCCGTTGAGATAATTGTTGTTGAAGCAACAAATCTCACCACGGAAACTATCTATTCCACAGACGGACAAAAATTTGAGCCAGGCAGTGCCGAAAGTTTTGTTGTATATCGTGACGGAATTAAAACAGATCTCTCTGCAATAAAGCCCTTCGACACAGTGAGAGCATCAATCAGTCTTGATAAAAGAGTTGTTACTCTTGATGTATGTTCCGAAAGAATAATCGGAAAAGTGGATGAATACAATTCATCACTTCGAAGTGTTAAAATAAACGGTGAGTTTTACCATGTTTCAACAGATGAACTTATGGCATCAATTGAGCTTGGCAAAGAATACGAATTTTGTCTTGATTCGAAAAAAAATATTGTTGCAACAATAGGGGAGACAAGGGCTTCAAACACTGCCGGCATTGTAATTGCATCATCGGTTGGTCAGGGGCTCGATTCATCTGTCAAGGTTAAAATTTTCACCCAAAACGGCCGTATGGAAATTTTTGAATGCAGCAATCGTATTGTAATTGACGGGCAGAGCAATCTTTCCGATGCCGAAATCGCCTCATACATCGAAAACAACATGAAACACAAGCTCGCTTCCTACAAGCTTGACGGTGATAAAAAAATCAGAGAGCTTTCTCTTCCTTACAAAGGCTCTCCTGCATCTCATCAAAATCATGAAGATTTGCGCATTGACTACGATGCCAATGAGGGTGTTTATTACAGTGCAAGTCAGAAAAATTTTGGCGGAAAATTTGTTGTTGATTCAACAACGGTTGTATTTGAAGTTCCTGCATCGGACATGACACAGTACGATGATTACAGAACAAGAAATTTAACCGGATTCGGTTCAAATGATCTGTGTAAAATCGAAGCCTACAGCGTTGGTGCAGAAGATGGAATTTCAGATTATATTATTTATAAATCCGACATCGGATCATTTGCCAACGATTCCAATCCCTTTGTTGTTGATGAAATTACCTCAATTCTTAATGATGAAGGTGATCCGGTTGAAAAAATCACAGGGTTCAGCTACAAAGGTGCTGTTGAATATATAAGCGGTGAGGCAGATGCATTCACATCAAAAGGCATAAAACCCGGTGACATAGTTCGTTGTGTGGTTGATTCCAAAAATGTGTGTCGAAATACCGAGAAAATTGTAGATGGTGAAAACAAACAGCTTCTCATCACACCAAAAACAAGCTTTTTCTCATCACCTCGAATGATTCTTTTAAATGTATATTCACGTTACGGGAACATTCTCAATTGCACCACAACCGATCTTTCGGGAAGCTATGACGAAAACGAAGTTCTTTCCAAAATTGAAAAACAGGTTGTAAGCGGTTTTGCAATTTATGTTGTAAACATGTCCGAAAAGGATATTGTCCGATCGGGTACTGCTTCGGATATTTATTCTTATGAAACTGTCGGCGAGTCTTACTCAAAAATATTTGTTCACACCTATTCCGGTGCAAGCAGACTTATGGTTATCTATCAATAATAACAAATAATAAAGAGGTTGAAAATTTTGTTTTCAGCCTCTTTAAACTTTTAGAGTTTTTTAATATATATTTTATTAACCCAAAACTCTTTCTTTGATTTTATAATAATTTTCTTTTGTCACGCCATATTTCATCGATGGTATGTAATATTCCGATTCTTCGGGGTTTTCAAAAAATTTATATTGTCCGCCCATGATTCCCGAATGGTCTGTACCACCGCTTTCATATAAATTAAATTCTTTTGCGAGTTTTTGGGCTTCAAGCACGTTTTCATCGGTGTGGTCTGCATGCCAGGTTTCAATTCCCTTAAGTCCCCATTCAACAAGCTGTGGAACAAAGCAAAACTGACTGTTTCCGTAGCCGCCGTGTGCAAGAATTGCAATTCCTCCGGCATTGTTTATGACTGAAATAACTTCTTTCACATCTTTATCGTGATATATGTTTTCAAATGGAATTCGATATGAAAAATTCTGCCTGTGAAAATCGGGATATTCAAGATCGGTTATCACACCTTTGTTTTTCATAGTGGCAAAAACATGGTCAACACAAAGGTTAGTAATTCCTTTGTTGAATTCTTCAACTTCTTCCCATGTTATATTTTTTATTGTTCCTTTTTCTATTCCGCTGTTAAACATGCTTTTTGTTCTGTATACACACTTTTTGCGCATGTGTTCAAGATGATCTTTCATTGCCGGATTTTCAATGTCAAAATCAAGAGCCACAATGTGAAAGCTTCTGCCAAAGCCCGAACCGGTCAGTTCTGCACCAACAATGGAGTCAAGACCTTGTTTTTTGCATTCCTCGGCAAGTTCAGCGCATCCGGTTGCTGTGTCGTGATCGGTGAGGGCAAGAGCTTTATAGCCCTCTTCTTTGGCAATTCTCACAAGCTCTGCCGGTGAGTCTACACCATCGGAATGTGTTGAGTGAAAGTGAAGATTAGCAAATATTTTATGCATAAATTATCTTCCTTATCTATGTGATTTATTTTTCGTTTGTGTGATTTGCGGTTTTGAAAAGCTCTTTCCACACATCGGTGTGAGCTTCGCAATCAAGATAATGAGCAAAAACCGAGTCGCCTATTTTGTCAAATTCAACATCGCAAGCACCTTTTGCAGCTCGTTCATACATATCTTTTACACTGTCGCAAAATTCTCTCCAACCATCAATCCACGTTCCGTCAGAAATTGTTTTGCATCTTGTTTCAAAATCTCGCATGATCTGTTCTTTCTTTTCGCCTTTTGCGAGTTCAATTCCATTATCATTTGCAACAATTGGAGTAAATTCTATTTCATTAGTCTTTGTGTCATATTTTACCGCAAGACACTCATTCCAAAGAATGTTTGAAGCATATTCAGGGTAAATAAAATGGAAATTGCCCTGACCGTATAAAATGTGTCCGTCTTCAAAGTTTTCATAGCATCCGATGCAATGAGTATGCTGACACAAAACCACATCTGCACCGTTTTTAATCATGGATCTGCAAGCTTTAACAAGTCTTGGAGACGGATACTGACAATGCTCTTTTCCGCCGTGATAAAGCACTATAACTCTGTCGCAGGTTTTCTTTGCTTCTCTTATGTCATCCATTGTTTCAAATTCGTCAAAGGGGCGACTGCCCATTCTGTCTTCTATAGCGTATGAATACTCGTGTTCACACACCGCAATAAGGCATACTTTTTCACCATCTTTAGTTACTATGTAATTCTTGCGAGAGTCCTCATAGTTGTTGCCAAATCCGGTATAGTCGAGACCTGCTTCGTCAAGAGCTTTAATTGTGTCTTTAGCACCTTCAATACCAAAGTCAAAAATATGGTTGTTGCTTAGCCCGCAAACTGTCACACCGATTATCTTTAACACATCTGCAGTGTTGCGGCAGGTTTTAAGGCATGGTCCGAATTTTTTAATTTCGTTTACTGATTCTGTTATTGCACATTCAAGATTTACAAAGTTAATGTCGTTATCTTTAAACAAAGAAACCGTATCCGAAAAAAGTGTGTTTACTTCCTTTTTATCAAATAAATCTATAACGTGTTTAGCTTTTGGTGATATATCACCTAATAGTAATGATTTCATATTTTTCTCCAATTATATATTATACATAGTGAGATATTTCTTTGTGTTTGCGCACATTTCGTTAAAAAGTTTTCTTGCTTCGTCAACTGTGCAGGTTACAAGAGGATCGTTAATAAATACGGTAAATATTTTTTCAACATCTCTTTGTGCAATGGCATCAGATAGCGCTTCCTGCTGACCGCAAACTCTTGAAACAAGAGGATATATTGAGGATGGAACGTTGCCTGCAAAAACAGGTTTCAAAGACCCTGCTCTGAACACTGCATTTGTCTCAACAATTGCTCCCGTTGGAAGATTGGGTATCTGACCAATGTTTGGAATGTTAACGTTTGTCACAAGGTCGCAAAGTCCCAGAAGCGCTCTTATCTGAGTTACACCTTCTTCACCGGTTTGTTTTAGTTTGGGCATTTCTTCGCCGCTTAGCAGTCTTTCGCATTTTGCAAAGCGCTCTTTATAATCATTTCTGCGATATGAAACAGGAGTCAAAGCAAATTTCATTTCTCTAACTCTTTCGGGGTTTGCAAGATATGTTTTCCCTTCGCAAAATTCCGCAAGATGTCTGTCGCCCGCGGCGGCTATGTAGCCATATTTCCTGAAAAGATCAATTTTCACTTTTTCGAGTGTAGAAAATGCCTGATTCATCCAGTTGTCATCAAGAGGCTTCCCGCTTTCGTTGTAGCCGTCCTTATATTTTTCGCAAAACTCTTTGTAATAGGGGAAGAGATTAATATTTTTATATGTCGCTTCGGTCAGCCATGTAAAATGATTAACAGAAACGGGATTAACTTTAATTTCGCTGCGGTTAATGTCTTTGTCACCAATCATTTCCTCAACAACTTTGCAAAGAAGCTTTTGCGTTCCGAAAACTTCATGACAGCATCCGAATGCTTTGATTTCGGGAAAAACCCTGTAGAGTGTTTTTACGCAAAGTGACATTGGGTTGGTATAGCTTATGACCCATGCACCGGGACAATGCTCTTTAATCTTCTCGCCTATATACTCATACATGGGAAGAGTTCGCATTGCTCTCAGAATTCCTCCCGGACCCGTTGTGTCACCAACCGACTGATATATTCCGTATTTTTCGGGCGTGTGTACATCAGATTCCATTTCATCAAGAGTTCCGGGCATAATCGAAATTATAACAAAATCCGCACACTTTAATGCATCGTCAATCTTTTCGCAGGCTTTGTAATTCCATGTTGAAACAGCGCCCTCGGCAAAGTTAAATTTATTTCCTATAATTTCGTTCTTTTTTGCGGCATCAAAATCTATGTCATAGAGATATACATCTCCGCTCATGTCCCTGCACGAAACAAGATCGCTCATGAGACTCCATGCCCATCCTTTTGAGCCTCCGCCAATATATGCAATTTTTATGTTTTGGGCATTGTTATTAATATATCTAATCATTTTTACCTCCACTAAAAACAAAGGTTTTTATTTCATAATAATTCACATTAAAGTATATCATCAAAAAAGCGTGTTATCAAGTGAAAAATGCGCTCATATCAAGGAATAAATGTCATATTATTAACAGCGATTTTCAAATGTTGCGGTTGACTTTTGAAATGCGGTGAAGTACAATATAAACAACATAGCCGTCGAACAGTCCTCCGATGGCTAAACGGAGGTAGTTTTTATGAAGATTATCACAACGCAAAAAGGTGACAGTGCCGAATATTTTATGTCCGAACTAAAAAAATATATTGTGCAAATGTCAAGAGGTGCAATTGTTCCTAAGCTTTGCTTTGCGGAAGCTTTGCAAAAGGATGCATCAAACAGCATTATTCTTGCACTTTTGGATGAATTGTCTCTTGAGACTTCAGATTTAGCCGATCCTTTTATAGAGGATATTATAGACATCAACATCGAAAACGGCAAAGGTTACATTGCCGGAAGTAACCATCGTTCAATTCTTATGGGAATATATAAGTATTGCACATCTGCAGGATGCAGATTTATTCGCCCCGGTGCTGACGGTGACTATGTTCCGAAAGCCGACATTACAAATCACTCTTTCAAATATCGCAAAAAAGCCGATCAGCCTTTTCGCGGAGAATGCTGTGAAGGCGCAATCAGCTATGAGCACATGCGTGATACAGTCTACTGGCTTCCCAAAATCGGAATGAATATGTATATGATAGAAGGACTTGTACCTTTTATCTACATGCACAAATGGTACGGGCATGTGTATAATACAAAGCTTCGCCAAAAAGGGCAGTGTACCGATTATGATATGCTTGAAGATTATATCAATCTTCTTGAAACAGACATCAAAAGAACGGGTATTCAGCTTCACACCCTTGGTCATGCATGGCTTTTTGAAGGTATGGGTATTCGTCATGACCACATCACCGAAGCAGAAAAGGTCAAAAATCTCTCTCCCGAATACACCGACATGCTTGCCATGGTAAACGGTAAAAGAGAAGTTCAACATGGTAACACTTTCTATACTCATTTTTGCTATTCCAATCCCAAGGTGAGAAAATTCCTGGTTGATTTTATGGTGGAATATATACGCAAAAAACCACATGTGGATTTTGTTCACATGTGGCTTGCCGATGCAAAAAACAATCAGTGTGAATGTGACGAATGTATAAAAATGCATCCCTCCGATTGGTATGTGATGCTTCTCAACGAACTTGATGAAGAGCTCACGCGAATGGGCTCGGACACAAGAATTGCGTTTATAATGTATGTTGAAACCGAACGTCCGCCTCAAAAGCTAAGGCTGAAAAATCCCAAAAGGTTCATTCTTCTTTCCGCCATAGGTCTTCACTATGAAACCGGTTATGTTAATGAAGAATTTACCGGCGAAGTTCCCGAATATGAAAGAAACAACTTCCATCCTGCACCAAACGCTCTCAGGCTCAAATGGCACAAAGAATGGAAAGCTCTTTCGGGTAACATTCCCAGCGTGATTTTTGAATATCGTTTCTACACAGACATGTACTGTGACCCGGGTTATATGCAAATTTCACGTGAAACCTACCGTGACATGAAATCTCTTGATAAGGTTTCCTTCAACGGATGCATGAGTGATCAGACCCACAGGCTTTACATGCCAACTGCACTTCCATTGATAATGATGGGTGAAACTCTTTTCGACACATCTCTTGACTTTGAAAAAATTGTCACAGACTATTTTGACGGTGCATTTGGCAAGGATGGCGAAAAGTGCCTTGGCTATCTTGAAACACTTTCCGACCTTTTTTGTCCGTCAAATGTGCGAATCGGTGCATTCAGCGGTGTTGAGGAAGAAGGCCTCGGCGACATTGAAAGCCAAATGAAATGCTGGAAAAACAATCCTTACGTTGCCCAAAAGCTTTCAAAAATCCCGAGTGTGCTTGATGAGTTTTTGCCCGTTATTGAAAAAAATATTGCGCTTTGCAACGACAGTGCACAACGCCTTTCGTGGATTTATCTGAAGCAACACAGCTTGATATGCCAAAGATTGAGTAAATTGCTTTATGAAGGTGCATGCGGTAACACAGGCAGAGCTGTTGAGCTTTTTGATGATCTTCGCGATTATCTTTCGGAACAAGAATCAGAATTTCACAATGTGTTTGATCTTTTCCTGTTTCTTCGTTCGTTATCCTTTAAACTTGGCATAAATATGCCCGGATATTTTGATTGATGAATAGATTGTAAAAAGCCTCGGAAACCAAGCGGTTTCTGAGGCTTTTTTGTATATGAAAACCCCCGGATTGTCCGGGGGTTCGATAAAGCTTTTAGCTATAAATCTTGGAAATTAAAACTCCTTTTGATATAATTAAATTGCGGCTACCAACTGCAATATAAAATAATCAAAAGGAGGTCATT
>JAFQBA010000014.1 GCA_017416845.1 Clostridia bacterium | reverse complement strand
GTTTATCGGTGACGTAAAAAAAGTCCAGACCGCAAAAAGGCAATAAAATAATTTTAAAAATAGTGATAATATACATCATAATTTGAAATGATTTCAAATAGGTTGAAAAATATCCCTGCAAGATATTTTTCTCCCATTATATGCCTTTTTGCTCTTGCCAAATCTCACCCTCGCAAGAGCCTATGTAACCAGTACGGAAGATGCCTGAAACATTGAATTTTCGACATCTTTTGGCTTGTCATCCTTGAAAGGCGTCAGCCTTCCTTCGTCTTCCGCACCAAAATCTATTCGGAAATTCATATGTTGCAGGTCCTACAGAGTTTTCGGACAATTAATTTTATATGTAACAAGGCAAAAACGCAGGGAATATGGTAATATTCCCGAGTATTTTAACAAAGTTACATTTAAAATTAATGTCTGAAAACCATCTTCAGTATTGATTACATAGGCTCATGTACAGCTTCGGGCACGTGCGAATCGGGAATACTTCCCGACTCGCATTCGATTTGACAATTCTGAATCGTTTTTTCCTGTCCCCGAGGCAAAGTAAAAATTGCAAGCAATTTTTACTTTGCCGAGTCGTCGTTCCTTGTGTTAAACAGAGCGACAAACTCCAATTTAAACTCCCAATTCGAAAAGAAAGGACAAATCATGAAAAAAATAGGTTTTATAGATTATTATCTTGATGAATGGCATGCAAACAATTATCCCGAATTCATAAAAGTGCAAGGCAACGGAGAATTTGAAGTTTCATATGCATGGGCAAAAATAGATTCACCGCTTCCCGGTGGCATGACAAGCAAAGAATGGTCAGAAAAATACGGAATTCCGGTTCTTGAAAGCCTCGATGAGCTTTTGGAAAAAAGCGACTACATCGTGGTGCTTTCACCCGACAATCCCGAAATGCACGAGGAGCTATGCTCCCTTGCACTTAAAGCAAAAAAGAACACCTACATCGACAAAACCTTTGCTCCCGACAAAAAAGCCGCCGTTCGCATTTTTGAAATGGCACAAAGCTATGGCACAAAATGCTATTCATCCTCTGCACTTTTTTATGCCGATGAATATTCAGACATCAAAACCGACGGTATTTCTGTAATAAACAGTTCCGGTCCCGGAACCTATGAGATGTATTCAATCCATCAGATTGAGCCAATCGTAAAGCTCATGGGCACCGGCAAAAAGATGCGTATTATGAGCGTTGGAACAAAAGATTACCCTGCTATGATTCTTGAATATGAAGACGGCAGACAGGCAAGGTTTTCAAACTTTCCCGACGGGGCGCCTTTCAGAATGAACTTTGGCTACCTGGACGGAAAAACCGCTTCAACCGAGGTTGAAGCCGACTTTTTTGCCCATTGCATCAAAAATATGCTCCGATTTTTTGAAACAGGTGAAATCCCCGTTCCTCATGAAAATACGGTTGAGGTAATTGCCATAAGAGAAGCAGGCTTGAAAGCCATGGCGACTCCTTTTAAGTGGGTTGATGTATAATTGAAAAATGACTGCAAGGTACTGATAGCCATGCAGTCATTTTTGATGTGTAAGAAGTTTTGTATCAAAACAAGAATCAGATTATATTACTGAACAAAACCACACATTACTTAGGAAATATAATTTAAACAATTTTTGAATTAAGCATGGAGCATAACTTTTTTCTGTGTACTGTGTCACAAAAACATATTCCATCATTGTCGGAAAGCACAGCAAGTTTAATGTCAAAGTCAACCTTAGACAATACTTTTGTGCTTCGTTCTTTTGTACCAGTCCATTTTATCATGCTGTTAGAGCAATTGATGCTGTAATTCTTAATACCGGCATCCTGACGAATAGAGCCAAGAACATTCATAAGCGTGAATACTTCCTCATCAGCAACTGCAACAAATATTTTGTCTCCTTTACCCAGAGCATCTCCGCCTGATAGAAATACCGGGAATAATCCCTTTTTTTCCAGGAACGCATTTATAATATTCATGGCAGTGGAACATCCACCGATAGTATTTACGGATACCAGGCATAAATTGTCGGTAGTTTCGGTTTTAATCATGGCATATCCTCCATCAATCAGAAAAACTCGACTGAAAAAAGATGCCGTCGCATTTTGGCGATGGCATCTTTTGTTTAATTTCAATAATATACATATGCGTGATATGCTTTACTTATTCTTCTACAAGCTGCTGCATATTGTACATTCCGCTTTCTTTTCCTACCAGAAATTTTGCAGCCTTGATGGCTCCCTCTGCAAAAACGCTTTTACTGGTCGCGGTATGTTTGAGTTCAATAATTTCATCGTTTCCTGCAAATATGACTTCGTGTTCACCGACAATAGTTCCGCCTCGTACTGCATGAAGACCGATTTCGGTTTTTGATCGTTTCTTTCTTACTGAGTGTCTGTCATATACATATTCACCTTTTTCGGTGAGCGTATCTGAAATTGCATCGGCGAGCATAATTGCAGTACCACTAGGAGCATCAATCTTTTGATTATGATGTTTTTCAATTATTTCGATATCAAACTTTCCCTCCAAAAGAGAGGCTGCTTTTTTTACAAGATTAATAAGCAGATTAATTCCTAACGACATATTTGCAGAACGAAAAACAGCAACTTCATGCGAAAGTTCGTCAATATCTGAAAGTTGTGAATCAGAAAGACCTGTTGTAGCAATTACCGCCGGTACTTTTTTTGATTTACAGTAACATATTATAGAATCAAGCATTGATGGATGTGAAAAGTCAATCACCACATCTGCAGTTTCTTTTATATTGTCAATATTATCATATACGGGAAATGAGTTTTTTTTCTCGGTATTTATGTCAAAACCAAAGGAAATCTTTGTTTCATCATCTTCTGAGAGTATAGATGCGATAACCTGCCCCATTTTTCCGTTGCATCCGAAAAGTGCAATATTTATCATAGGTTTATTCCCCCGGAGATTATTTTAGAAGACCGTAATTGGTGAGCGCTGTTTTGAGCTGATTAAGAGTTGCGGGCTCCATTTCTGTGAGGGGAAGACGAAGCTTTCCGGTGTTCCAGCCCATAAGTCTTAATGCGGTTTTTACGGGGATGGGGTTAACTTCGCAGAAAAGTGCATCGCAAAGTTCAATCATGCCGAGCTGAAGCTCGGTCGCTCCTTTAACATCGCCGTCTAAGAACTTCATGACCATATCGTGGGTCTGGACAGGCGCAACACCTGCCACAACTGAAATAACACCTTTACCACCTAATGAAAGAACTGGTAGAATCTGATCGTCATTTCCGGAATAGATGTCGAGTTCATCACCACAGATAGAAGCGATTTTTGCAACCTGAGAGAGGTCACCGCTTGCTTCTTTTACTGCAACGATGTTTTCAATTTTTGCAAGCTCTTTGAGGGTTTCGGGTTTGATGTTGCATCCGGTTCTTCCCGGAACATTGTAGAGAATAACAGGGA
This sequence comes from Clostridia bacterium, assembly GCA_017416845.1. GTDB lineage: Bacteria > Bacillota > Clostridia > UMGS1810 > UMGS1810 > RGIG1828. Next base: position 25,347 of record JAFQBA010000014.1, on the reverse strand, counting down.
TTTCAATTGAGTTTGCAATTGCTGTGAAGTGTTCAATCAAACCTTTTTGTGTAGCTTTGTTGTAATAAGGTGTAACAGAAAGAATTGCATCTGCCCCGGCACTTTGTGCAAACTTAGAAAGCTTGATAGCATGAGGGGTATCGTTGGAACCTGTACCTGCAATAACAGGAATTCTTCCTGCAACCTTGTCAACGGTATATTTGATTGCAGCACAGTGTTCTTCGTCGGGCATTGTTGATGCTTCGCCCGTGGTACCGCAAATTATGATGGCGTCGGTTTTGTTTTCAATATAGTACTCAATGAGTCTTCCGAGCTCATTGTAGTTCACGCCTTCTTCGGTGAAAGGTGTGATAATTGCAACACCGGAGCCGGTGAATACAGTTTTTTTCAATGAAAAAACCTCCCTTGTATTATGTAGGTGAATCAATTAATTTTCAGACCAGATTTCAATAAGCTTCTGAGCAATCTGAACAGCGTTTGTTGCGGCGCCTTTTCTGATGTTATCTGCAACAACCCAAAGGTTAACGCCGGAATCAACACTTTCGTCTCTTCTGATTCTGCCGACATATGTTTCGTTTGTGCCTGCAGCATCAAGAGCAAGAGGATAAACGTTGTTTTCAGGATCGTCTTTAATTATGATTCCGGGTGCATTTGCAAGAACTTCCTTAAGTTCTGCAAGATCAAAATCATTGTAGAATTCGAGGTTTATGGATTCGGAGTGACTGTCGAATACAGGTACACGAACTGTTGTAGCTGTAATTTTTATGTCGGGATCACCGAGGATTTTTCTTGTTTCATTAACCATTTTCATTTCTTCCTTGGTATAACCATTGGGAAGGAACGAATCGATGTGAGGCAGACAGTTACCTGCGATGGGGTGGGGGAACTTTTTGGGAGCTTCGCCCTTGAGTCCGTTTTCAAGATCCTGATATCCTGCAAGACCGGCACCTGATACTGCCTGATATGTAGAATATACAACTCTTTTGATTTTATATTTGTCGTGAAGGGGTTTTAATGCAACCATAGCCTGAATTGTAGAGCAGTTGGGGTTGGCAATGATACCCTTGTTCCATCTGATGTCGTCAGGGTTAACTTCGGGTACAACAAGGGGAACTTCGGGATCCATTCTCCATGCGCTTGAGTTGTCGATTACAACAACACCCTTTGATGCGGCAATGGGAGCAAATTTTTCACTTGTTGATCCGCCTGCGGAAAAGAGTGCGATGTCGATATCACGGTCAAAAGAATTTTCGGTAAGTTCTTCGATGATATATTCTTTACCCATGAATTCGATTTTCTGACCTGCACTTCTTGCAGATGCCATAAGATAATAATTTTCAACGGGAAGCTTGATTTCTTCAAGAACCTTGAGGAAAGTTCTTCCTACCATGCCTGTAGCACCAACTACAGCAATATTGTACTTTTTCATAATAAAATACCTCCAAGATATAAAAATATAAATTTTGCAAAGATTGGTTACACAGAAAAACCCGGTTATAAAAACCGGGCGTATGCAAGCAACTGTATTAACCAATGGTAATACATGTGATAGCACTCCGCCCGGGGGCGACAGTCATACGGCTGTTAACCGCATAACCAGCAATGTTATTGCAGAAAAACATAACTTCGGCACCTTCACCTTTCATGCAAAATCAACGAATCCTGCAATTCTCATTTGCAATACTAATTATCAGGTGCGCCTCTATCTTCATAATATTAATAATACACTTATGATAACATCATATTTATATTATGTCAATGTGTAATTTATACATATTTTTGTGAATCGATATACTCTAAACTGTGTATATAAGTTAATAAAAAAGCTTGTTTTTCCACTTTGAATTTATATTATCAGATAACTTGATTTTATGTTCAATAAATGTTATAATATAAAAAAATAATTGAGGAGTGTATGAAATGAAAAGGTTTTTTTATGTAATCATAAGCTTTGTTTTTGCCATGTCAGTTTTGTTTGTTTTTTCTTCGTGTTCAGATGATAGTGCAAAGGAGTCTGCTACATCTGATGAGCAAGCAATAAAAAACTATGTAGAAGAAAATGGTGAAGCCATGGAAAAAGAAATGGAAGAAAAGTCAGTCAGTGAATCCGGAAGTGATGTGGATTATGTAATTACTGCTAATGGAACCACCATTAATGTTGAATGTTTGCGTATAGGGGTTAATGATGTAAGCGAAAGTATAAAAAATCAGATGCAGGAATTATATGATACGCCGGAAATGAAGGATAGTGTCAAAGAAACTTTTGCAGACACCAAAGCAGAACTACCATCGCTTAAATCAATATTATATAGTGTTTGCGAGGAAGATGGGGATGCTATAGTAACGATACAGGTTGATTTTTAATCTGTAAAAATATGATAGCTGCACTGTTTTATGAAGTAAATAATTTACGAAAGAATATTTTCACCCGTTAAGTGAGAATCCATAAATGGATAGATTGCTTAACGGGTGGTTTTTATTTTGAAAAGTTAAGCCGCAGGTAACCATCCGTTGCGATTTTCTACGCCCTCCTTCATCTGCTGGCGGCAGCGTAGAGCGTACCACCTGACTCTTAATTAGTGTGTCTGCGATTCTCGCCCGAAAAAAAGATACCCAAAGGTATCTTTTTAATACACCATCACGGGCTCGAATGCTACGCATTCGAATAGCTTGACGACCGTTTGCTATGCAAACAGTACCCGTCTGTGCTAATTCGGGCTAAAAAACAGTCACCCGGACTGTTTTTTTGACGCCCTCATCCGTCTCACGGTTCTCGCCCGAAAAAAAAAGATACCCAAAGGTATCTTTTTAATACACCATCACGGGCTCGAACCGTGGACACCCTGATTAAGAGTCAGGTGCTCTACCAACTGAGCTAATGGTGCAAATTTTTAATTGTTTCGTAATCAACATTGACTATTATACCCATTTTGTGTTAAAATGTCAATAGGTTTTTTAAAAAAGTGGGTGAATTTTTTGAATTTTAACACAATTGGAATAATTTGCGAATATAATCCTTTTCATTTTGGACATAAGTACCATATAAATGAGGCTCGAAAAATAAGCGGATGCGAAAATGTAGTATGCATAATGAGTGGAAGTATGGTACAACGTGGAGAACCGGCAATTTTTGACAAATGGTCACGAGCAAAGACTGCGGTGGAAAACGGTGCCGATCTTGTTGTTGAGCTTCCTGCGTGTTTTGCGCTTCAATCCGCTGATAATTTTGCATTTGGAGCAGTTTCTGTTCTTGACAGACTTGGTATTATAGACGCTTTGTGCTTTGGTGCGGAGACGGATGATATTTCATCTCTCGAAGCTGCTGCTAAAATCATAGCTTTCCCATCTGAAGAATACAACAACGCTATTCGTGAAAAGCTTGAAATGGGAGAGGGGTATCCCGGTGCTTGCGAATATGCATTGACAAAGCTGATTCCCGGTGTGAGCAAAGACATTTTTTCGCCAAATTCCACTCTTGCAATTGCATATATGTCATCTGTGTTAAAACTTAATTCAAAAATCAAACCTTTTTGCATAAAACGAAAAAATGACTATCATTCCGATAAATCGGAGGATGATTTTCAAAGTGCTACATCAATACGAAACATGATCTCAAATGGTGAAGACTACACTGCTTTTGCCCCTGACTATTCTCTTTTGCAAAGTTACAATCTCAAAAATGCAGAAACTTTTATCCTCGGATTTTTCAGAACGGTTTTGCCGCATACTCTCAAATCAATAGTCGGGTACGAACCCGGTCTTGAAAATCTTGTCACAAATTCTGCCAAAAAGGCTTGCACTCTTGAAGAATTTTTTGATTTTTGCACCACAAAGCGCTATACGCTTCACCGCATAAAGCGGTTTTGTATGTGTGCAATCATTGGCATCAAAACACCATTTCCTTCGGTAGACTACGTTCGTATTCTGGCTTTTAATTCAAAGGGCGCATCACTTATTCGTGATATAAAAGAAAAATCAGATCTCATTCCGGTCACAAAGGCGGCTGACTACCAAGGAAGCGAAGCTTTTTCAATTGATGTTGGAGCCGGCGATTTTGCATCTCTTTGTTGCAATGAACCAAACGGCCGACAATGGGGAAAAGATTTTTTGATATCACCTTGGGTTGAAAAAATTATTTAATAAAAACAACTCCCTCATTATATAATTTCATGAGGGGGTTTTTTTATGCAAAAAACTTTGAACTACGCTTTGCCATGCGGAGGAAACGTGACACTTGCCAACGATAACGCAATTATTCATATAGAAAGTGAAACAAAACGCTTACCCCAAAATACTACACCAAAACTTAGTGTCTGCACAAAATCCGGCAATAGTCTTTGCCTTGGAAGTTTTGCAAAATGTGACGGAAGACTTTGTTTGAATAAGTCATATCCTGTTTCGTATTTTGAAGCAAATAACATTTTTATTGATGATATATCTCATTTTTATATTTCGGATTGTGTCGGGCAAAATGATTCAGAAAAATCTGACGATGGTCATGCTTCGGTCAAAGACACAGACACATATACAGGCTATGATGATGCATTAAAAAGAGCTGAGGATATTTTGAATTTCATGAGTACCGGAGGGGATTTTATTGAAGAATCAAAGGCCTTGAAAAAAACAATTGATGAGAAATTTTCAAAAGTTACATCTTTCGTATTTCCGTGGCTTAATGGTTTTTTGTGGATTGAAATGAACGATATAAGACAGACATTTGGTATTTCAGCTCTTGAACATGTCATGTTTAATGAATTTTTTGTCCGTGCATATGCAAAATCGGGCAGATGGTATTTGGGTAAAGCTTCCGGTGATGGACTATATGCTGTATGCATAGAGTGTGAAAAAAATGCTCCAAATCCAATGGTAAATGCTCTTGACTGCGCCATTGAACACAGTGGCTTAAATGATTCGAAATATTTTGTTGTGGGCATTGGCTTGTTTTCGGATGGTCAGTATTTTTATAAGATTGAAAATTAAATTGAACAAAAATGTTTGCATTGTTAACGGATTTGTGTTATACTGTTGAAGATGATATAATCTACGAGGTGATTTTAACAAATGAAAAATGCTAATTCAAATAAAGTGAGAATTTTGAATACGGATGTTAAAAAGCAACAGAGCTACAGCAAGTTTCAGGTTCCCGGGTTCCGTTCGGGATCTATAATCAAGAAGTTTTTTGCTCTTCTTTACTATTGCGTTGCTGCATCATCGGTTATTTCAATGACTGTTACCTATATAAAAGGTGACTTTACAGGTATGGGAGATGTGATGACGCTTATTGCAGCTGAACTTTTGGTGATTGCCGTTTTTCTTACACCGGTTCTTGCTATCGGTTTTTCAAATCATTACGGTTGGCATGGTCCTAAGTTGTTTTTAATAATAATGATTCCTGTTTGCATACTGGGTACGATGGCTTCATACGTGAGCACGCTGTTTTCATTAGAATATATGTATTCCGTTAATCCGGCATTGAAGCGGAATGTAAGCTTAGACGAAAGTAGCGATTCTTCCGCTGATGCAAATTTGTCAAGTGATGCTACGCGAGAACAGAGTGTTGTTGATAGTGCAATTTCTGAACTTGATGAATAAGGAGGGTATATATGAAACTTATATCATGGAATGTGAATGGTCTTCGTGCTGTTGTCGGAAAAAACTTTCACGAAGCTTTTGCTGAGCTTGATGCAGATATCTTCTGCCTTCAGGAAACAAAACTTCAGGCGGGACAGATTGAACTTGATTTTCCCGGTTATTTCAGCTATTGGAACTATGCCGAAAAGAAGGGCTATTCGGGAACTGCTGTTTTTGCAAAAAAAGAGCCTCTTTGCGTAGCATATGGCATTGGAGTAGATGAACACGACCACGAGGGCAGAGTAATAACCCTTGAATACGAAAATTTCTATTTTGTTTGTGTATATGTTCCAAATTCCCAGGATGGACTCAAACGCCTTGATTACCGAATGAAATGGGAAGATGATTTCAAAAATTACCTTTGTGCTCTTAAGACAAAAAAATCTGTTATCGTTTGTGGTGACCTTAATGTTGCTGCTGAGGAAATCGACCTTAAAAACCCAAAGGCAAATACCAAAAATGCCGGATTTACAAATGAGGAAAGAGAAAAATTTCGTATGCTTAAAGATGCCGGATTTATTGATACTTTCCGTCATTTCTATCCCGATATGATAGATATTTATTCATGGTGGTCATATCGTTTTAATGCAAGAAGCAGAAACGCAGGATGGAGAATTGATTACTTTCTGGCAACAGAGGATCTTAAAGACAAGCTTGTTGACGCCAAAATTCACACGGGTATTTTAGGCTCAGACCATTGTCCTGTTGAACTTTTGGTTGATTTATAATTTTTAAGGAGGAAAAACAATGCCTTTTATTGATTCAAAAATCACAGTAGCAGTAGAAGATTCGAAAAAAGAAGAAATCAAATGTCGTCTTGGAGCCCTTATGGCAACTATAGGCAAGAGCGAGGCTCATCTTATGGTAGGTATAGATGATAACTACGACCTTTGGATGGCGGGCAAAAAACTCGAAAAGGGAGCGTATGTTGAGGTTAGTCTTTTAGGAGATGCAGGAAGAGCCGCCTATGAAAAGATGACAAAAGCCATTTGTGATATGTTTGCCGAAATTCTCGGTATACCCGGTGATGGTGTTTATGTTAAATATCATCCCGTAACTGACTGGGGCTGGAATGGTATTAATTTTTAATATAGTATCAAGAAGGGTGTTCAAAAATTCACACGAATTTTCGAACACCCCATTTTATATAAATAGAATTAATATTTGTTTTTTACTTGAATATTACTTTATACCATTCTTGTAACATTGCATTATCGTAGTCGTTATCGTGTATGATTCCATCTTCATCAATCCATCTGAATATGGAATCATTGTATATATAGAATCTGTTTTCAATTGTTCCGTTAAAAATAAATGCAAAATATAAATTGTCGTTATCATAATATAACTGAGCATGGTATCCGGTGTCGGAAATATCGTAATCTTTTCTGACGATTTCACTGTTGCCATCTATGTAAAAAATGCATCCGTTTAGCTCTTGCGTACTGTATTCAGTAAGGTGATCCTGTGTATAATAGTATAATTCACGTATGTTTTTTACTTCGCTTTCAACATCATACACATATTCATGACTATAACCTTCATTATCCGGTGTTTGTGAATCGTTGTTATTGCTGTAATCAGGAAAGTCTGATTCTGCGGACGATTCAACAGCATTTCCCGGCGCAGATAGCTTTGAGGTTGTGTTTGATTTATTAAACGGAAAAATTCCGTACATTTTACAAATTACACATGTTAAAGCGATTATTATCAATGAAATCATAATGCCGATAGAAAGCTTGAGAATCTTATTATTTCTGCTGTAATTACTACTCATAAAATTAACCCCTTAAAGTAAATTTAATTAATTATATCAATATAACACAGAAATGTCAAACGTATTTCAGAATTTTATCTTGACATTTCATTTTTAAAATGCTATACTGTTAATGTACGAAGAAAATGTGTAAGTAGCCTGTGCATGAGTCCACGAGAGAGTAGGTATCATTGGCTGGAAGTACCTTGGATAGTGCATGAGTGAATTTCAGCATTGGAGTATCTTGCGAAAGTCGGCAGATATAAGCAGGGTGTAGGTCTCACGCCAAAAGACCGAAAGTGCAGAACTTGTTTCTGAAATAGGGTGGTACCGCGGGTTACAGCTCGTCCCTTGGGGATGGGGCTGTTATTTTTTTTGTAAATATTTATTTTATATAGAAAGGAATTTAGTTATGGCAGAAAAAACAATGGAAGTCAAAGAGTCCTTCCTTGTCGGCCTTGCCAAGGTCGAAAACATGGAAGAGCTTGAAAAAATCAGAGTTGAATACATAGGCAAAAAAGGTCATGTTACCGAGCTTCTTAAAGAAATGAAAAATCTTTCCAATGAAGAAAAAAAGACTTTTGGTCAGGCAGTTAATGTGCTCAAGAACGAAGTCAACGACATGATTAACGCCAAAAGAGAAGAAATAAAACAAAAGGAAATCGAACTTGAAAACAGCCGTATGCCTGAGTTTGATGTTTCAATCCCCGCAAATCTCAAACGCGGCTCCTATCATCCCATCACGCTTGTACAGCGTCAGTGCGAAGAAATTTTCAAATCCATGGGATTCACTGTTGAAGATTACAGCGAAATTGTTACCGATTACGAATGTTTCGAATCTCTCAACATTCCCAAAAACCACCCCGCAAGAGATATGCAGGATACATATTATCTCGAAAACGGTCAGCTTTTGAAATCTCAGACATCGGCGGCGCAAAATGCCATTTACAAAAAATATAAAGATGCTCTTTATAACGAAGGCAAGGCAATAAAAGCAATTTTCCCCGGCAGATGCTTCCGAAACGAAGCTACCGATGCTTGCCACGAAAACACATTCTTCCAGATGGAAGGTGTTATGGTAGACAAAAACATTTCAATTTCAAACCTCATTTTCTTTATGAAGACCATGCTCTCCGAAGTTTTCCAAAAGGACATAAAAGTTCGTCTTCGTCCCGGTTTCTTCCCCTTTGTGGAACCCGGTTTTGAACTTGATATCAGTTGCCTTATTTGTGGTGGTGACGGCTGTCCTTCGTGTAAACACAGCGGCTGGCTTGAGCTTTGTCCTTGCGGTATGATTCATCCGGAGGTTCTTAAAGCCGGTGGAATTGATCCCGACGAATACACGGGCTTTGCCTTTGGTCTCGGTCTCACCCGTCTTGCAATGATGAAATACGGTGTAAAAGACATTCGTGACCTCAACAGCGGAAGCCTTAAAACACTGTCACAGTTTACGGACGACAAATAATAGGAAAGGAGCGTAAAATAAATGTTTTTATCAATGAACTGGATTTCCGATTTTGTAGACCTCTCCGGTCTTGACAAAATGGAGCTTATCAGCAAATTTTCTCTTTCAACTGCAGAAGTTGAAAATGACATATTCTTTAAAGGTTCAGACATCTCCGGCGTTGTTGTTGCCGAAATCAAATCTGTTGAAGATCATCCCGAGTCTAAAAAGCTTCATCTTTTGAAGGTGGACATTGGCGAGGATGAGCTTGTAGATGTTGTGTGCGGTGCTCCCAATGTAAGGGTAGGCATGAAAACCGCTTTTGCAAAGCTTGGTGCACAGATTGGTGAAATTACCATTGCTCCCCGCAAACTTGCAGGTTACACCTCAAATGGTATGTGCTGCTCTGAACAGGAACTTGGTATCAGCGACAGTCACGAAGGTATTATGGATATTACCGACGATGTTGCTCTCGGTACAGATCTTAAATCAATTTACGAAATTGATGATATTATCTTTGAGGTTGACAACAAATCTCTCACAAACCGTCCCGATCTTTGGGGACACTATGGTATTGCACGTGAATTTGCGGCAATTTCCGGCAGGGAATTAAAGCCTATTCCCGTTACCGATCTTTCCATGTATGATTCTCTCGAAAAGATTGATCTCAAAATTGAAGATCCGCTATGTCAGAGATATTCATGTCTTAAATTCGGTAACATCTCTGTTCACAAAAGCCCTGTTAACATGAGAATTCGTCTGTTCTACTGCGGAATGAGAGCCCTCAACTTCCTTGCTGATCTCACAAACTATCTCATGCTTGAATTGGGTCAACCTATGCATGCTTTTGACTCAAGAAAGGTGGAAAAAATCAGAATCAAACGCTTTGACAAGCCGTTTACATTTAAAACACTTGACGGTGTTGACCGTGAAATAGACGAAAACACTCTCATGATTTGCAACGACAACACACCGGTTGCAATTGCCGGCATCATGGGTGGTCTCGATTCTGAAATTGTTGACGATACCGACACACTCACTTTGGAATCTGCAACATTTGATGCGGCATCAATCAGAAAGTCCACAGTTCGTCTGTCTCACCGTACAGATGCTTCTATGCGTTATGAAAAAAGTCTCGACCCTGAGCTTACTCCCATTGCTGTTGCACGTTTTGTAAGATTACTTCAGGAAATTGACTCAAATGCGGAAGTGATTTCTTCTCTTACCGATGAATATGCTTTCAAATATGACGATGTTAAACTCAACTTCGACAAAGCTTTTGTTGACAAATACACCGGCATTGAAATTGACAATGACACAATTGTGAAAACTCTTCTTTCCCTTGGCTTTGGTGTTGAACTTGATGGTGATAATTTCACTGTTGAGGTTCCTTCATGGAGAGCTACAAAGGATGTCACCATAAAAGCAGACATCATTGAAGAAATAACAAGAATCTATGGCTATGACAACTTTGATATTCACACAGCCTCTGTTCCTCTTTATCCCGTAAGAGCGGCGCAGGAAAAGAGTGACGAAGACAGAATAAAAGATATCCTTGTTAAACGCTATTCAATGCACGAACTGCATTCTTATGTATGGGCATATTATGATGAGTACAAAGCTCTCGGCATTGAAATTGAAAACAATGTAGAGCTCATCAATGCAACAAACCCCAACATAAAAACCATAAGAAAGTCAATTGTTCCCACACAGCTTTGTCAGGTTAAATACAATGTGGGCTATGACACCGATTTTGCACTTTTTGAAGTTGGCAGAGTTGTTGATGGCATTGGTGCAGACGGTCTTTGCGATGAACACAAAAAGCTTTGTATCACTCTCTATTCAAAAACAAAAGATACTCAGGATATTTATTTTGAACTCATCGACATTCTCTCTGTTATTGCCGATGACATCAAACACGAAGCTCTCAGTTTCGAAAAGATGGAAGCGACCCACTCATATCAGCATCCCAAGAACCTCAATGAAATTTCCTGTGCAGGAGTTAAGCTTGGCGAAATAGGTATTGTTAATTCTTCTGTTGCCAAAAAGATTGACAAAAAAGCGAACATTGTTTATGCTGAAATTGATGTTGAAGCATTTGCCACAATCAAAAATGCAAGCATTTCATATGTGGAACCTTCCAAATTCCCCGAAATTGAAATTGACCTTTCGTTTGTGTCCGCTTCATATGCACCAATTGCAAAAGCAATTGAAAATGCAAAATGTTCACTCATCAGAAATGTCAGCGTAGCCGACATATATACCGATGAAACAGGAAAATCCATCACAGTCCGCATTATGTTTGCTCATCCCGAACGCACCCTTACCAAAGAAGAAGTTCTTGAAGTAGTAAACGGAATTGTTGGTGAGCTTGACGCACAAAACATTAAGCTCAAAAACGGACTTCCTATGTAAGTTAATAAAAATATATTAAACACTCCATGTAGAATTTGGTTTGCATGGGCTGTTTAATTACTAATTATAAAGGAATAAATATGAACAGAAGAAATAATAGTGTGCTTGTAGTAATGGTTTCTGTACTTGCAACTCTTGTTGTTGTGATGAGTATTGCAATTATATTGATTTATACCGGAGTGATTTCCCGTCGTTCATCAAAACAAATTCAAAATGAATCAACTGTTGTCTCAACTTCGGTTAAATCGGATGCAACAATTTATGATGAAGAAACAGAATTATCGGATGACATCCCTACTATGATGTATGTTGCAAATGTTAAAATGTCGATATATTTCAGGGGTGAACCAACTGAAGATGCAGACAATATTATAACAACAATCCCTGTTGGCACACCGGTTCTTTGGCTTGAGAATACTAATACTGTTTTTTCTGAGATTTCATATAATGGCATAATCGGATATGTAAAAAGAGATTACCTGTCTCTTGAAAACCCATATCATGATGAATCAAGCGGTGATAACACAGCCATATATAAATATATGTATGTTGCAAATGTAAAAAACTCAATTTATTTAAGAAGTACAGCTTCTGAAGATGCAGATAATATTATAACAACAATTCCTGTCGGCACTCGAATTGGATACATTGAAAACACAAATAATGTTTTTTCAAAGATTTATTATAACGGAGTTTGCGGATATGCAAAAACGGCTTACCTGGCTGATTACTATGATTCCGGATACACATATTTGACAGTTTGTAATGTAAAGAATTCCATATATTTAAGAAGTGAACCAAAAGAGAACAAAAACAATATTATATGTGAGATTCCGGTTGGAAGTACAGTGCGTTATTTGTCAAGTGCAACAGGTGGATTTTATAAGATTTCCTATAATGGTTATGTTGGCTATTCAAAGTCAGCATATTTGAGATGATGCTATGAAAAACATAATTAAATTGGTTGTATGTTATTTAATGTTCATGTTTTCGCTTAGCGGATGCAGTAACGTAAATATCTCTGATGACATCGAGCAGGTAGCTTTATGCAAATTAGACGGTAAGAATATGTCATCCGATGATATAATTATCGACAACTCCGAATTTACATCAAAAAAAGTGATTATTGTGCTTGATCCCGGTCACGGTAAGTCTTCTGCCCACTTGTCGGAACAGGACAAAATTAATAGTGGATACTCATATGTAAGCGGAAGGGGTTGGGGAGAATGGCGGCACTTTAAAAGCGGGACAATGTGGCAGGACTGTGAAGGAGAAGGTTGTAGCGGACGTGCACCGATAAATGGAGGATGTTGGTATCCAATAAGTGCAGGTTATCGTGATATTGAGCCCGAGTTAAACTACAGCAATGCCATAAGCACTAAAAAATATCTTGAGCAAATGGGATATATCGTACGACTTACACGCGGTCCTGATGATTTTCCTTCTATTTCGCAACGTATAAAAAGCTGTTATCCCAACGGTGACACAACGCTTGCTCCTGATGCAACTGCTTATGTATGTATTCATTCAAATGCAGGCGGAGGAAGAGGTAGCTGTTATATTTCTCTTTCGGGGATATATGACCAAAATGGCATACCTGAAAACTACGTTGATATAGGTAATGCTTTGGGGAAGTCTATAAACGATTCCATTGTCAGAAATACATCGATGACTATGTGTGGCAATGGTGTTTATAATTCGTATCCTGAATTAGTTTTGTTTTGCAAATCTCCTGTACCGGTTGCATATTTGGAAATTGGATTTTACGATAACAGTTCTGATTTGGATATATTGCGTAATGAGAGTGATATGATTGGCAAAGCGATTGCTGAAGGAATAGATGCGTATTATGGGAATTCTAAGTGATATTATTTTAATATATTTTTAATTTCTCTGTTATGAATATATATGTGCATAAAAATTCACATGGCTGAAATATGCCATGTGAATTTTTGTTATAGTATTATACAAATCAGTCCGCCTGAACCTTCGTTGATTATTCTTTGCAGGGTTTCTTTGAGCTTAAATCTTGCATCGTCAGGCATTTTGGAAAGCTTGTTGTGAAGTCCTTCATTTACAAGGTCGTGAAGCGATTTCCCAAAAATATTTGTTTCCCAGATGGATTTTGGATTTTCGTCAAATTCCTTTAAAAGAAAATGAACGAGTTCTTCTGATTGTTTTTCTGTACCAACAATAGGGGAAACCTCGGTTTCGATATCTGCACGTATCATATGTATGATGAGTAGCAAACCCAAGTCTTTAATTGTTCAGTTTTTATATATTGGCAATAATATCTTCTCATATCTTGCGTTGATGTATGTTTTATAAAAATCTTTTTGCAAATCTGAAATATAAGGTGTATCATCAATAAATGAATTTATTTTTTCAATATCAACCTTTGGTAAAATTCTTAGAATTGCATTATTACAATCTATGTTTTCCGTTGAAGATATAAAGTCATAGTAATTGATTTTCTTATCGTTTAGTTTGATTGCAGATGTAGGAAACTGGAAAACACGGGCATTTAATTCATCTTCATTTTCCAAAACAGCTTTCATTATTTTTCCATCTGCCTGTGGAAGCAAACAACTACCGCAATCAAAAACAGGAGCAATTTCTGAGGTTTGAGTCTCTTCGTTAAATAAGAATCCCCAATTGCCGTTATGACGGTCAAAGTTACCAAGCAGAGCATCTATCACAAATACATTCCAAAAATGTTCAAGTAATTCTTTGGGATTTACAAATTGTTGCTTTTCGATTGTTTCAAGAACATCTGCAAGTTCTGTTCCTGTGCCGTTATGTTCTGAATCAATAACTGTGTTTTTTATGGAACAAAAATCATATAAATTTTTGTTTTTATCTGTAAAATCCTTGCAGGCACATACTATTTTCACTTTGCCATTTACATTAAATGTTCCAAGAAGAGTTTCCTGAGCATTTATGCCAATCATATTAAATATACTGCTGGCAATATGCTCACTTATGGAACTGTTTGTATATGACAGTTCTGTTGGCTTTTTGTTGCCTGATGGTGGGAATTTAAGCATATATCTTTCGCCTTCGTATTCTACAGCAATTTTCTTGCCGTTTGCACCATTATACGCTCTGCCAATAATTCTCTTGCAACTTGTGAAATCTATTTTGTTTCCCATAAGGCTACCTCCATAAATATTTCTGTCTCAAATAATCTGCGTGTTCGGGTGTTATCAGTCCGTCGCTGATTTCTGCCATATTAATACTTCCGTAAAGCTCACCCCAATAGCAATCTATTAGAGAAGACTTTTTTGAAATCGCATCTTTGTATGCATCCAGGTCGTGTTGCAGATATGCCGGAAGACCGTATTCGTACGAACGCTCTCTTGCAAGATTTGTCATTCTCTCATCAAGCAAACTTTCCATAGACACATTTAAAGCCTTTGCAATTTTATATAATGTTTCGCCGGAACACTTTTCAATACTTGTTTTACCACTACACAGTTCACTTAATGTTGCATTTGGAATACCGGATAGCTTTGCTAAGCGGTATTTTGTCATTCCTATATTATTTAAAATTTCATTGATACTCATATTTATCACCTTAATATATTCTATGCTTATATTATATCGCTATACCGAAATAAAATCAAGCATTTTCAGAAATTTCGTAGAAAATGCCAAAGGACGTGCCTCGATCAGTGATTTTTTACTAAATGAGACAACGTCCTTTATGTTTAGATGCTAATATCTGTCAAAACTTCTGTCTTGATGTCGACATCAGTCGAATGTATGATTAGCAGCAAACAGAGGTTCTTATCTGAAATTCTAAGTATTTATACAATCATTTCAAAATATACGCATCGCAGAGTGGTACAAAACTAGTCATGTCCGACCAAAGCATAATTTTGTCTCCTGCCGCAAGGCTAAAGCCTTTTGTAATGAAAGCATCCTGAACTGTTCCTTTTGTTTCCTCTGTAAAGGTTACTGTGGTGTATTCAATATTTGCAAGTCTTTCGTCCTCATAATCTGCAAAGATAACTGTATATGTTCCGGCATCAGGTGCAACAAAAGAAACGGTTTTGGTTTCTTGCGAATATCTTGTAATCACGCATTTTTCCGGACTGTTGCAATGTTCACAGATGCCATCCTTAAAGCTATGCTCTGCACACTTTTTCCATTGTGCTCTGAAGGTTGCATTTAGTGTAATTACGGTTTCATCACAAGCTTCATACATATTTTCAGTTCTCAGATTTTTCCAACTATCAAAGATGTATCCGGGATTTCCGCTTTCCGGTGCACCGGGCAGGACAAATCTGTCACCTTCTAAAACATCATAATACTGCGAATCATCTACGTCGTTATCAGGATCAATTGAAACTTTAAGCTTCCACTTGTAGTTAAGGGTAAGTGTTACATTTCCGTCTAAAGTTGTTGCTTCACCTATCTGATATTGTCTGTCGTTTTCATCTTCCCAATAATAAGCTTCAAACTGAGAAGATAATCTATCTGCAAACAATTCTGTCGGATTCTTAATTGTATAGCTTTCTCCCTCATTTGCCGTATCGCTATGTGACATTGTATATTGATTTTCTCCCGCAAGCGGACGAACTTCAAACAGATATCTTACTGTGAATGTATTTCCCCATATGGCAAGAATGGTTGTCTCTTCGCTTACCGTAACAAATTCACCGGGCATCTTTTCTGCGCCGTTTACTTCCCAGCACCTAAAAGCTTTGTTTTTCGGTGCTATATAGAAGTTATCAGGAAGAACGATAGTGGTTTCTTCCAAATATGTTTCTTCTCTGACTGCGCCCGATCCTCCGTTTGGCTTATATGTTACGGAAAAACCGTCCTTCCACAATGCCAGAATTTCTGTTTCTTCGGCAACGTAAATTGAAGCTCCCGGAGAATACTCCGTACCACGAACCTGCCATTTTTTGAAGCTTTTGCCTTCGGGTGCGGTAAATGTATTATTCGAAAGAACAACTTTTGTTCCGCTTTCAACATAGGTCACAACATCATCCCCAACGCCACCGTTTGCTTTGTAAACCACGCGGATGCCGTCCTTCCACAACGCAAGCACCTCTGTTGCTTCTTCAAGAACAACGGTTTCGTTCACGTTGTACGTCACTCCGTTTATCTGCCACTTATCAAAAACCTTGCCTATGGGAGCAGTAAAATTGCAATAAGGCAATGAAAACGGTGCTTTTGCCGTAGCTTCCATTTCTCCCATGCTACCCGTTCCGCCGTTTGCGTTAAAAGATACGGAAATAATAACTCCATCTCTCCACACAGGGGTTAAAGTCATATCCTTTGTAGGAATAATCTCCATCCCGACATGGTAGATTTCGTCTGTAAAGATGTTTCTCCAGCCTTCAAACTCTTTGCCGAAAGGATAGCTTCCCTCATACTGTGGCATAGTATAAGGATGATCTTTTCTTACGGACGCAATTGAGTGTCCCTCGGAGAAACTAAGTATTAGCTTGGTTTCAATATAGTAAATCACTCCCGGATCAAGCCTAGTGTAAGTCGCTCCGTTCGGTGAGTCGGACACTATGAGTCTTTCGGTTGAACCGATTCCGGTTATCGGAACAGGGTTTTGAACATCATTTATAACAAGAGTGGTAGTGCCGTTTGTATCAAGATTGGTAATCGTTATGTTTTTGTTATATGAAGGAGCTCTGTATGAAATATGTGCTTCAGAGCATCCGTTATAAAATCCTCCGCCGTAAACATAAAGTTTTCCTTCATGAATGGTGATTGCCGAGACATCACCTGCATACAAACTTCCGCCGTTTATTGTTGTCTTTGACGAACTGCCTGACTGACAGATTATTCCGCTACCTTCAGTTTCATATGTTCCGCCATCTATAACAAGTGTTGCGTTTTGAATGTTGAAAATATAGTTTTCCATTTCTGCAAGCGCGATGATGCTACCCGTTTCTCCCGAATCTTTAATTCTCAGACTTGCGTTATTGTTAAGCATGAACGGAATCTGTGCGTTGCTCTCAATTTTGTGACCTGCAAGGTCAAGAACATAGCTTCCCCCGGAAATTGTTATTGTTTCGGAAAGAGCAACATTTGCAAATAAAGTAATATAAAGGGTAGAACCGTCTACTTGGCTAAGTGCATCAGAAAGAGTTGAGCTTGCGAAGGGTTCATTTTCCGAATATCCCAAAAATACCTCGTCAAGCGGTCCGGGCACAATTTCGACAGAGGGAGGAGTAATGGGCTCTTCGCCACCTGCGACCTCCCTTATTTCCCATTTGCCTTGGGCTTGGTTGGTCGCTCCGTCAGTCAGAACGTAATGGTTCATCGCCCCTGCCGGTGGCTTTGTAGTACCCTTGGCTGTGTACAAAAACTGATTTGGCGAAGTTGCAGTAGGTCTCAATGCACCGAAAATATAGGCAGTTGCTCCTTCTATTTCTGTAAAACGATATACATTGTCTTCGACCAAAGTCAGTTCTTCATGTATAAGTTGACCGTCTATATTGATACGCACGGCAAAACGGCTCGTCGCATTTTCCCATTCTGCATTGGGGGTGAAATAAATCATGCCGTCTCCGGATGCTCCTGAATCCGAATCCGAACTGCCATGCTGTTCCCATACCGGAAAATCAATTCCGCCTTCAAAGGATACACAGTTAAGTCCGTCTGATTCATATACTGCCATTGCATGCCAAAGCCACGCATCGTTTATATCTTTAAGTACAAACTCAAAATGTATTACCGTTTGTGATATTGTTGCTTTGTACAATCCGGTTGCCGCAAATGTCATCCTTGCGGAAGTGATTTCGTTTTCGGTATGAGCAATCACCTCAAAATAAGAGCCGGGTATGGTATTTGCCATATCAATTGCAGCTTGTTCCGGCTTCAAATAAATATCGTCAATATAGCCGGATGCCGAAGCGGTTATGCCACCGAAGTGGAACAAACCTATCACCATAGTCAGAATTAACATAATACTGAGCAGTTTTTTTGTTTTCATAAGTTCACGCTCCTTGTTTATGGTTTTTCATAATAAATATTATTTCAAAATATACGCATCACAGAGTGGTACAAAACTTGTCATATCCGACCAAAGCCTATTGTATCGGGGGTAATAGTGCTCTCACCTTTCAGGGTAAGGTTAAGTTTTGCTCCTGCTGCCACGCTAATCTGCTTTACTGTAACAGAAGAAATTGTAACATTATGCTCAACGCTTTCTATCGTCAGCACATTTGCTACGGTAGTGTCGCTGTCTGTTATGGTAATTGCACCTTCATAAGCAGTGCCATTTGCATATTTTGAGTCGTCAGTTTCGGTAAGGGTTATATCGCCCGATGCAATGTCAACAATATAGCCCTGCTCTGTCGCGCTTACCGTAATCTGCAGTAAGCCAATTATCATTGTAAGTGTAAGTAATATACATATTATTCTTTTTGTTTTCAATTAAATCGCCTTCTTTCAAAATTTATTTATGTTTTTACCCACCGCTCGCCTGCACATCTTCTAACTGTGCTTTTGCGATAGTACGCACAGTGGATTCAAGCTCAATAAGTGCGCTATCGCACGCAGGCTCGTTTAGCATCTTTATAGGAACGCTTTTCCAATCGTCGTCGCATCTTATCTTATAGGGCATATCTGCGTCAATTCCTTCAGCTTGCGGTGCATAAACCAAAATCAAATGGTACTCTTCGCCGCGCCGCAGTCTGAAACAAGCATCAATTCCGTCGTCAAACTTGTCAATTTTAGCAACGCCCATATCACGCAGAGCCTTGCAAGCCGTAGGCAGATTTCCGCATATTGCTATCCGTATATCTTTCAGGAGTTCAATGTTCGCTTTCTTTACCATTGCTTCACTGCTGAAAGTCATATTTATTTCTCCTTTCTGTGTCAGTTTCAAGCACAATTTTACTTACAATAAGTGTATCATAAAAAAATCAATTTTTGGGGGTTTGCGAAAAATTGATACATTTTTGCGAAAAATTTGCCGCTTTCGAATGCAAAATCAAAATTTTATACTTTACACATTGCATTTTGTACTTTTTTTATGCTTATTAATTTTTTATTGAATAAGTTATATATGTATGATATAATATTCCAAAGATATTCAGGGAAAAGGGGGGTTGAAATTGAAAGTGGTAATATGTGACGATGAAATATTTTACAGAGAGCAGATTTTGGAATTTACTCAAAAATATGCTATGCAAAACAAATCAAAGGAAATTACGGTCACTGCTTTCACTCACGCAGAAGAATTGCTTGACACCGTGAGCAAAAGCGGCGGTTTTGACATATATATCCTCGATGTCATTATGCCGGGAATGAACGGTATTGAGCTTGGCAAAGCTTTGCGGGAAAAAGGCTATGACGAAAGAATTATCTATCTTACTACAAGTGATGAATTTGCTTTAGCTTCCTACAAGGTAAATGCTTCAGATTACATAATCAAGCCTGCAACGGAGGATGAATTTATTTCTTCTCTTGACAAAGTAGTAAAATCTGTTTCAGCTATAAAGGATAAATTCATGCTCATTAAGACGAAGGACGGCAGTGTTAAGCTGAATTTTGATAATCTTGTGTATGCAGAGCTTACAAAAAGAACAGTTATATATCATCTGCGTGACGGTAAGACGATTGAAAGTGTTTATATCCGTACAAATTTTGGCGATACGGTAAAAGATCTTGTTTCAGACAAGCGTTTTGTTTTCTGTGGAAAGAGCCTGCTTCTTAATTTGTACCACATTTCAAGTATACAAAATGAAACAATCACCTTTGACAGCTCGGATAAAATTTTCGCAGGTAAAAAGCTATGTCGTGAACTACATAATGATTGGGTAAGTTTTAATTTTAGTGAGGTGAACGTGATATGACAATACTTAGGGATATTTCGGTTATGTGGTCGCTTATACATACTCTTGTGATGTTTATGCTTTTATTCGATTCCCGTTATCCGAAGAAAAAAACGATAAATCTTACACTTTTAACAATGCTACCCTTAATACTGTTAAACTTTATACTATTCATTGTCTGCGGTTCGGAAGGTTATATGCAAAGAATGCTTATAACATTAAGCTTACCGAGCCTTATTTTCTTTTTTATATTGGCAAAGTACCGTGATGGGCGATTCTTTTTTACTTTCTGCGTAATTGATACGTTGGTGCTTGAAATTATATATATAACAAACATAATTGACCACTATATACCGGGCTACCTGTTTATGTTTACAGTAAGGCTTTTAGCATATCCTCTGCTTGAATGGTTTGTTATTAAAAAATTCAAGGCTATATATCACGACATACAAAGTCAGGTAAAAAAGGGTTGGGGCATATTTGCTCTGATAGGTCTTATGTTCTATGTGGCAATTACGCTTGCTATGAGCTATCCGACTGCTATTACGGACCGTCCGCAATACCTTCCTGTTTTTGTACTTCTTCTTATTCTTATGCCTGTTTCTTACATACATATTTTTACCACGCTAAGGCACCAGCAAAATATTTACAGGGCAAAAGAACAGGAAAATATATTAAGGGTGCAGGTTGCAGATATTAAAAGCCGTATCGAAGAATTTTCAGTTGCCAATGATGCATTCAGGAAGGAAAGACACGACTTTCGTCACAAGCTCCAGACAATTTCAAGATTGGTTGAAACAAAGCGGTATGATGAGCTTGTTGCCATAACTGAAAAATATGGAGATGCGTTAGATGAAACAAAGGTAAAGAGGTATTGCGAAAACGCTGTGCTTGATGCAGTTTTCTCTTCTTATCTCGGCAGAGCCGAAAACAGAGGAATCAAGGTTACAACGTCTATTCGTTTCCCGGAGGAATTACCCGTATCAGATATTGAGCTTGCAACAGTATTCGCTAATGCTATTGAGAACGCAATACACGCCTGTGAAAAGATTGACACGCAAAACCGATGGATTGATGTTAAAGTTATATTCATTCCAAAATTTATGTTCCAGATTACAAACAGCTATGACGGTAATGCAAAGCTGGACGAAAACGGAATCCCTGTTACCGGTGAGGAAGGTCACGGCTTTGGCACACGCTCAATGGTAGCTTTTTGTGAAAAGTATAATTCATATTATAACTTTGAAGCAAAAGAGGATAGTTTTGTGTTGCAAATAGATTTTTAGAACCTAAATAAAAAATAAGTTATTTCATTATAAAAATGTGGAATGCAAGAAAATACCCACTTGTTCGGTTGCTTGAAACAAGTGGGTATTTAATACGGTTTAATTTTATAAATCAAAATATTCTCTGCAAGCAGATAGGATTTTTTCCTGTGTTGAACTATCCGTTATTTTTCCTGCTAAATTGTGCAATCTGTTATGCGACACAGTTCTGATTTGCTGAACCATTGCAACGGATAATTTGGGTAAACCACTCACCTGAGTTGATAAAAGAACCTCAGTCGGATAAATCTTATCTGTTGGTTTTACACTTGACAGAGGAAGAACTGTTGAAACAGTAAGATTATGATTCACACTGTCCGTGGATATAATAAGCACAGGTCGTGTTCCTCTTTGTTCACTTCCGGTGGTAGGATCAAGATTGCAAAAATATATTTCCCATTTGTTTACCATTCGCCTTGCACCTCGCCATCTGCAAAAACAAAATCTTCATCACATTTTGAAGTTCTGCTCATGAAGGCTTTATCCTTTGCGGCTTCTTTCATCATTGCATCGTATTGTTTCTTTCTTGCTTGCGTGAGATAATCATCAACGGCCTGACGAATAGCAAAATTCACAGAAGGAATCTGATTGGACTTTGCAAGAGCTTTCAGCTCGTCAATAAAAGATACAGGCAGTGTTGCTGTAATTCTTGTTGTTTCCATAGAGTTCATCATTTTCATCACCTCACTATTAGTATATACCAAAGATGCGAATTTGTCAATATTATTATGATGAATTATTTGATGGTGTTTTATGCATCATTATTTGCGTCAAATTTCTTCGAAAACTTTGTCAATACTATTTTTGTCAGAATTTCTGTCTTGATGTCGACAACTGCCCGATGTATGATAGGTAGCAAACTGAGGTCTTTAATTGTTTTTTTGTTTTTTCATATTTTATCGTTTGTTTGGGTGGTTGTCAATAGCGAAAGTAATATTATTTGAAAATATAATAAATTAATTATAATATATTGACTTTGTGGTATAATTATGGTATAATAAAACCATAATATATAAGGAGTTGATTTTATGCCACAGATTATTCCCATTCGTGATTTGAAAAACACAAGCGAAATATCTGACCTTTGCCATAGTCATGAAGAACCGGTTTTTATCACTAAAAACGGATATGGCGATATGGTAATAATGAGTATGGAAACATACGAGAAAACAATGTTCATGAACGATGTTTATAAAAAACTTGAAGATGCCGAAAAATCTGTTGCAAGCGGCGATGTACAGGATGCTTTGGAATCTTTGAAATCAATCAGGGAAAAGTATAATGTATAATTTAAAAATCACAAAAGAAGCAACCGAAGACATTGATAAAATAATTGCATATATAACTAATGTTCTTAAAAACCCGATTGCCGCAGATAATCTTTTGACTGAATTTGAAAAAAGTTTTAAAGATATTGCCTATAATCCTAAAATGTATCCGTTTTGCAATGATATAGGATTAAAGCAGAATGGATACAGAAAGATTCCTGTAAAGAATTATATTATCTTCTACAAACAAGATGTCGAGCATGATATTGTTTATATTATGCGTGTTATATACGGAAGAAGAGATTATACCAAATTAATTTAACAAAAATCTCTCTGCCTTTTTGGGCGGAGAGATTTTTCTTATTGGATTATTCAAGATGATAACATTTGTCAGAACTTCTGTTTTGATGTCGACATCTGTCGAATGTATGATAGGTAGCAAACCCAAGTCTTTAATTTGTTTTTATTTTATGATGTACATTTTATCGCAGTTTTCAAGAAATTGCAAGGCTTTTGTTCAATTTGAATTTACCCAAACAACATTTTTGCGGCTTGTTCTAATTCTCGTCTCTCTTCTGTATCATCGTAGGAGCATTCTTTATCATCAATGCCTTTTATGGTATTTATAAAGAACAACCCGTCTCTATTACAATAAAACAAAATCTTTTTAACACCACGGATAGGAAACCTTGCTTCTGCATTTCCTTCGGGATAGAGTTTTACCATTTGAATTCTATCCGATGACAACGCTGCAATAAAAGAAATGTAATGCTGTTTTGTCATATCGTGCTCAATGCGTACATAATAGTCATCTTCAATTTTTTCAATAAAGATTTTGTGCTGTTCATCACTTTCTTCAACCTGACACGGCGTAAGCGATACACCATGACAATGAATTACAGCTTCGCCCATTGAGTGAATGATGTTGCCACAAACAGGACAAACATAAAATTGTGAATGAAGCATATTAGCAGATACATTTACATTATTGATTGCATTTCCTGAAATGAGTTCTGCTATTGATATTTCAAAAACATTTGCAATTGGTTCTAATAGTGAAATGTCAGGATACCCCCGACCTGTTTCCCATTTTGAAACTGTTTTATCTGAAACATTTAATTTTTCCGCAAGTTCAGCTTGTGTCAAATGATGTTTTTCCCGCAGTTCTTTTATAACTGCTCCTGTAATATATTGATTCATCTTTTTTGTACCTCCTACAAATATTATATATTCAGTAGGACGATTTTTCAACCTACTTAAAGTATACTTCAAAGAAATAGCAGGGACTGCATATAACAGCCCCTGCCGGATTCGTTTTTAAAAAAGTTGTCCAGGTAGTTTTAGTTTTTCCTTGTATGGAAAATTCTTGTCAAACTCATCTGCTTCTGTTTCATCAACAAAATAACCTTGTGGCGGAGTATATTCTCCTGTTATGTTATTCAGGAA
Organism: Clostridia bacterium; assembly: GCA_017416845.1. Classification (GTDB taxonomy): domain Bacteria; phylum Bacillota; class Clostridia; order UMGS1810; family UMGS1810; genus RGIG1828. The sequence goes on along the minus strand of JAFQBA010000014.1, from coordinate 1,252 downwards.
ACCGGCTATAAGCTCCTTACAAAGAAAGAATGAAGCATCTGCATCTTCGGGAAGTCCGTGATAACGGATGCCGAATTCACTGGCATACGAAAAACCGCTTTTTCCGTAAAAGTTGATGTTTCCCTCAAAACATAAAGCACCAAACCCGAGTTCTGTCGCTTTTTCAAGCGAATAATCAAGCAGAATTTTACCATAACCTTGTCTTTTTAGTTCAGGTGTTATGCAAATCGGCCCCATTGTTAAAATAGAAACATCTTTTCCGTCATCAGCCTTAATATTTGCTTTCATAAACATATTCTGGCCTATAATTTTGCCGTCTTTCTCCATAACAAAATCAAGTTCATGTATAAAAGCATCATCATTTCTAAGCTGATTAATTACATAATGTTCAAGACACCCCGGTCTGTAAACATTCCAAAATGATTCCCGAACCAAATTTTCAACTACGCGATGGTCTTCTTTTCTTTCTAAACGAATTATTAAGTCTTCTTTTCTCATTATTTTTCTCCTCCTGATGAGCCTGACAACAGCTATACAAACCTGCCTGAAAAGGTGTAATTTTGGTATATTTTAGTTTGTCGTCCTCGAAAGGCGTCAGCCTTACTTCGTCCTCCGCACTAAAATCTCCTCAAAATTCCAAACTTTTCAGGTCAAAGAATTTTGAGTGAGCAGATTTTTGTTTGGGCAAGGCGAAACCGCAGCGAATCCTTTTTGGATTTGCGAGGATTTCAACGCAGTCCGGGCGGAAATCTGCCACTGAAAATCAGGTTCGTATAACTGCTGTCAGGCTGTATTGACTGCAATATTGGGAGGCTTGTGCGGAATTGTATTACACAGCCTCCCGACTATGCTACAATATCCAAGGTGCTCAATTTCTTCAAACAGCAATACTCCTTAAAATAAAATTTTTATATAATCAAGCCTTTCAGCAGGATTAACCAAGTAGATGAATTGGAATTTACTCAGTTAGTAATCTTTCAGTTTCTTCCATGTCCTTTTCAATCAGCGGACGCATACTGTCTTTGTACTTTGATAAATCAGCATCATGAAAACAGGATAATATTCTTGGAATGTATTGTGGTTTTGCCATACCTACTTGGACAAGTGTCTTAATGCATTGTCTGGCAGTAATCGGTTTTTCGTCCGTAATATGGGCCAGATAATCTTCGAGAATTGCATCGAAACGATTTTCATCATCCCACTGTGCATTTGCGGCAAGAATATACAACACTCGGTTCCTTACCAACGACTT
>JAFQBA010000013.1 GCA_017416845.1 Clostridia bacterium | reverse complement strand
TGCTTTGACACAAAATTTTTGAATTTATGTGCCAAAGGATTTCGCTTCGCTCATCTGTCAGCAACCGTCCCCCGATGGCATTTTGTGCATTAGCGAATTGCTTCAACCTCATTTGTACTTAGCCCTACAAACTCAAATTTACATTACAATCACTTTTTAAGATGTGTCTTATGTATTGTCACAACACCAACACCGAGATTTTTCACTCTGTATTTTCCAAAGTTTGCAGGAACAACAATGATGTCAAGAGAATTCATATCATAATAAAGTCCAGGGTTATCAACCGATTCAACTCTCACCTTTTCGCCGTCCACAAGAGAAAGCACGTGGAAAAGTCCGTCTGTATCATCCTCCATACTTTCGGAGAAAATGAGGTTTCGGAGAGAAAAATAGAGAAGGTCGTGTTCCCCCACAATTATTTCTGTGCCGCTTTCATCGTCTCTCACAACACTTCCGTGGTTAACAAGATTTTCGTTAACCCACTCTGTATCTCTTTCGGTATGAAGAACATCTCTGCCCATTTTCATGTGGATTGGTCTTGGGAGACCTGTGCCGGGGTCGGTTCTCTGATAGTCATAGAGCTTGTATGTATACGAACCCACAGTAAGGCTTCCGATTTCCAATATAACCTGATTTCTTCCCGAAGCATGGATTGTGCCTGCAGGAATCATAACCTGAGTTCCGGGAACAGAGTCTACGGCGTGAATATATTTTTCATAATCAATAATTTCATGAGTTGTCTGAGCACGGTCGGCAAGGTCAAGAAATTCATCAGCAGTTTCCTTGTGTTCGAAACCAAGAAAAGTCTTTGCACCATGACTTGCTCTTACAATATAGTAGCTTTCATCCTGTCTGCCAAATTCTCCGTGATTGCGTATTACATAATCAGCATCGGGGTGACACTGAATGGACATATTGCCCGACGAATGGAAGGTATCGTCATAGTTGAAACGTATGGGGAAATAACCACCGAATTCAATGTAGGCTCTCTGTCCGAGAAGCTTTTCGCCCATAGCCTGAACAAAGGTGAAGAACGGAACTTCAAATTCGCACGTCTCAAGCTTTGCAACAAGGGAAACCTCAAGAGGAATCATATCAAACACCCATGCACAGTTTCTCATTTCCTTCGGAAGGTTGCGGAGCTTGTGAACATAGTACCCTCCCCACACTCCTTCAAGATAGACAGGGCGACAACGGAACGGACGGGAGCAAAGCTCATCAAAAAGTTCAATGAGATTGGCAAAAGGAAGCATTTTCATGTCTGTGGGTTCATCTGCTGTTATGTAATAATCAAGCTTTTGCTTTTTCATCATATTCCAGCGCTGTTCCATTGCAATTTCAAAATCCACATAATAGTTTCTTCTCATCATAAGGGAATAAGGCAATTGCTCGGTTGCACCGATATTTAAATTCTTGCCGTTTTTGCAGTTAAGCACTGCAGTTCTCGGGGTGACATCAAGCCATATTCTAAGGTCAAATTCGTCCTGAAGTTCTTCGCAAAGAGCACCTTTTCCGTAGACCAGTATTTTTTTACCTGATTTTATTTTCTTTTTAAGCTCCGAAACCTTTTTTTCGTCCTGAATACCTTTGTAACCGTCTTTATAGCGTCTGCCATAGAGAAGAACCGGGTCAACTTCGCGATCTTCGGGGAGGTATGGTTTTACTATATCAGTTATTTCTTTTGCAGGGAGCATAACCGATGCAGCATCAACAAATTCAACGCCATTTGATGTAAGCTGTTGCTTAAGTACATTCACAAGCATTTCGTATTCTGTGCCGGGGTATGCGTCTATACCAATTGTGTTGACATCCTCAAAAAACGAAGTTATTTTTTTGCCAACATTCAATATGCCCTTTGTCATTGTGCTTTTCACCGATTCGGGTATATTTACACTGTTTACCGCATCAGGATCGGCATAGGGATAGGGGTGAAACATAAAACTCATTGAAAATTCCTCCTAGGGTTTATTTTTTAAATTTCTTTGTTTTTTATATATTGTCCGGGTGTTTTCCTTTATGTGGTTGGCTATATCAATATAGAGCATGGTTTCTCCTTTTTAAGTTTAAAATATAAATTGAAATTTATCGCTCTGTTTAACACAAGGAACGACAACTCGGCAAAGTAAAAATTGCTTGCAATTTTTACTTTGCCTCGGGGACAGGAAAAAACGATTCAGAATTGTCAAATCGAATGCGAGTCGGGAAGAATTCCCGATTCGCACGTGCCCGAAGGAGTACAAAGGTACTTCGAGGGTGAGATTTGGCAAGAGCAAAAAGGCATATAATGGGAGAAAAATATCTTGTAGGGATATTTTTCAACCTATTTGAAATCATTTCAAATTATGATGTATATTATCACTATTTTTAAAATTATTTTATTGCCTTTTTGCGGTCTGGACTTTTTTTACGTCACCGATAAAATTCAATTTGAAATCATCACTGTAACAAACATTCTTCCCTGCTCACAGCTTCAACCTTGGAATCTGCAACTCTGTTTTTAAATTCACCAACCGATTTGATCGCATCTGCCACCGCCTTACTCAAAAGCTTTACGCCATCGTCATTAGGGTGAATCATGTCATCGCAAAGGTATTCTTCTTTTTTCTCATACATCACCGAAAACAGATCATTTATGAGAATATCCTCATCTTTAAAGGTTTCAAGTACTGCGTTGTTATAACTTTGTATGTCCGTATTTTTGTGTGCCGGAGGCATGGGGCCCGGAAGTTTTTCTTTTTTGTCACTGACAGGTGTTGACAAAGCAAAAATAATCTTTGCTCCCGTCTTTTTAAGCTCTCTTAAAATCCGTTTCATATTGCAAACATATTCATCAATACCAGCAAAGCAACCATCTTCGGAATACAAAATGGCAGTATCCCACAATCCTGCATTAAAATGGATTATGTCGGGATTCGGAAAATCATTTAACCAAAAACGCAGACTATTTAGCATATAGGATGAAAAACGGCAGTTTTCGGAAGGAGAAAACACTTCATATTCTTTGCCAAGAAGTGCCCTGACTTCCTTTTCATAAAACATTCTAATTGAATCGCCCAAAAGTAAAACCCTCATCAAAATACACCTCACACATTTCCGCTTTTATCAACCGATAGAACACGGCAGTATTTTTTCAAATTCTCACATTTAAGGCTCGTTGCAACGGTGGATGCAATCTGATTTTCTTTCTTCGGTTTAAAATCCTTTTCATCAGATGTGAAAACTCTGTAATAGCAATGGTTTTTATCGTCAACTCCGTCCCATGAAATTACACCGTCTTCAAATTCTGAAACCTGTGCCTCAACAGTCTTTTCTTTTGTTATGTAATCGGTTGTAAAATATGTTATGCTCTCGCCCTTAAGGGTGTATGAGGGATTGTCGGCAGGGAGAATTGTTTCAAAATCCTGAATATCGCCAAATTTATTGTATGGCACATTTTTCGTGTCATATTCATACACTCTCACTTCTTTTTCAAAAAGGTCGGAGCAAAGAGTGATTTTTGTATCTTCCACATTTCGGTTTACAATGCCCACAGTGACGGATTTGTCTCTGTTTCTCACGGCACAAATACGAAGATTTTTATCATCATTTTCAATTTTAAGAACCTGCGAATTTTTCCTGAAAAACTTTGCCAGAAGCGAAAGTCCCCAGTAGTGAGACCTTGGAGTGTAGTCTGCGTTATCATCATCCCACTTTAATACTCCCCATTTATTATATTTTGTATCGGCAGTGGTGCTGAAAAAACGCTCTGCCTCGCCCCATTTTACCGCATATTCATCATCGCCCGAAGAATATGCACAGCTATATGGTGCAGGATGGTCAACAAAAGTCCACCACACAAGAGCAAAAACTCCGGCATTTATTGCGGCAAAAGCCATTTCAGCAAGCATAAGAGCACAATAGGCTTCTTCGGATTTGTCATCAAAATAGCGATTCATGTCGAGAACAACATTTTTGTTAAAGGAAAGTTGATTCTGAGTTTTCTGAATGCCGATTTCACCGAGAATCAGCCTTTTGCCAAAAGCTCTGATTGATTTTTCCACATACTCACTGCATTTGTCATAGAAAAAGCTATAAAAATCAAGGTTATATATGTCGTAATCTCTCTCATAGATGTGAACGCAAAAATCTTCCGACACATCAGCCATATTTTCAATTGCCCAGTCAACGGTTTTCCACGCCTCATAACCCGACGCATCGGTGGCAAGAAGTCCTACGGGAATATTATATTTTTGAAACGCCGCATATAAGTTTTCGTGATACTTCTTAAAAAGCGGAAGGTCTTTTAAAAGCACGCCCCACATAGAACATGACATTTCATTGGAAAAACAATAGTAGCGGATGTGCTTCATGTTCTTTTCGTAATATAGATAAGCAAGTCTTTCAGCCACATTTTCACAGTATTTGGCGATTTTCTCATCGGAAAAGTGCTTTTTGCCGGCTCCCGGAGTAAGATACATGGGTGTGTCGGTCCATTTTTGCATTTTTTCATAATAATCGGCAAACTCGTCCATTGCTTCCTTTGTCCAGTCATCAAAGCCTGCAAAGGTACGCATAAACCCCGGTGAAATTTCACGGTAGCATTTGCATATATACTGATTAAAATGTTCTTCGTCTATTATGTGATACATTGTTGCATCGTTGTTGTGAAATCCGGCTCCACCGAAAATGTGGGGGTAGAGCGGTTTGGTTATTTTTATTTTGTTCATGGTTGGTTCACCTTCTTAAACTTTTTAGAACAATTTGATTTTATCACATACAATTTTCATTTTAAATACATTATCTACACCATTTATATAATTATATTGACTTTTTTGTGTTTTATGGTACACTGTTTATATCACAAACCACAAGAAGGTGAATTTATGGGATTAATATACAACCCCCGAATACTTCAGTGTATGCATTTTAAAACCGACACCATCACCCCTGTAGCCACAAGAACGGTTATGGATTATGAAATGGACTTTTCTGTGGGATGCGACCGTATAATGGAGCTTGACGGCAGGGAATATAAAATTGAAAAAGGGTGCTTTGTTGTGCGTACACCGGGACAAAAGGTGCGAACAAAGGGAGTTTATGACTGCTATATGCTCACACTTGATTTTTCGAACCGACACCTTTCACACTACACAAGAAACACTGCAACAAAAATGCAGGAGATTTATGACTCGAAAATATGGGATATTTTGCCGGATGTTTTTAAACCTGCCCATTTTGGCGACTATGAACGTATATTCAAAGAACTTTTGTCGATAAATGAACTTGATATAAACGAAAATGAGAAAACCCCGGTTTTAGTAAACGAGCTTTTGCATCTTGCGGTTGCCGATGCACTTTTCTGTTCACGCCCTTCCATGAAAAAGCCAACCGACTCCATAGACGAGGTGTGTTTTTATATCAAAGAGCACTATATGGAGGAAATAAGCCTTGATACTCTTGCATCGGTTGCACACCTAAACAAAAACTATCTGATACGAAGATTCAAAAAAGTTTTCGGCATCTCCCCCGTTGCATATCTCATAAAACTTCGTATGGACTATGCCAAAAAGCTTCTTGCAGAAACAAACCTGCCCATAAAAACAATAGCCGCACAGTGCGGCTATCATGATCCTTCATTTTTTAATTTTTATTTCAAAAAAACCTTTTGCGACACTCCCGCGTCTTATCGGGAATCGCAAAAGGTTAATGATTAACATATTTAAATTGGAGTTTGTCGGACAGTTTTTCAAAGAATATGTTGCTGTAGCTTGAAGTGTCAAAATACTTACCGGCGGAATTCTTAATTCCCATAGCGCAGTATTCCATACCAAAATTTAACCAATTGACATTGATTTTTACATTTGCCGGTGATATAATGAAGCCATAAAAACCAATACATAGGAGGCAGAAAATGAAACTTTCAATAAATTCAAACGATACCGCAAAGGTTGTAGGCTTTGAAAAAGCCATTGAAATGTTTGCAGAAATTGGCTTTGACTGTTATGATGCAAGTTTTTTTGACGTGCAATCGGAGTTTTTTAAGGACGGATACAAAGAGTATTGCAAGGCTTTGAGAAAAAAAGGAGAAGCTCTTGGCATAACCTGCAATCAGGCACACGCACCGTTTCCGTGTGTTGACTGGGGAAAAGATGACTTTAACAAAGTTCGTTTTGATGAGGTTGTAAGAAGCATGGAATGTGCCGCACTTCTCGGTGCAGATATAATTGTTGTACATCCTGTGCACAAAAATATGCCAAAATCGGTTGACGAATATGCAGTGAACAAAGAGTTTTACGAAAAGCTGATTCCTTATGCCGAAAAATTCGGCATAAGGATTGCAACGGAGAATATGTTCAAGCACGACAAACACCGAAATGTTAAACTGACGGATGTGTGCAATTCTCCGGAAAAATTTGTTAAAATGGTAGACCTCATTGATTCACCATGGGTAACTGCCTGCCTTGACGTGGGGCATTGCGGCGTTGTTGGTGAGGATGCGGCAGAAATGATTTATGCCCTTGGTCATCAAAGATTAAAAGCTCTACACATTCACGACAACAATTATTTAAACGATGACCACACTGTTCCATTCCTTGGCAAAATGGACTGGGAAAGCATATGTAAAGCCCTTGCCGACATCGACTATGACGGAGTGTTTACATATGAAACATATCCTTGCTCGGACCATCTCCCCAATGAGCTTTTACCCGAGGCATTAAGGTTTATCCATTCGGTGGGAAGGTATCTCGTAGGGAGAGTTGAAAACTATCGTTCTTAAAATTTGTTTAAAACATCAAAAATACTAATGCTCTATTGTGCATTGTGCCAAACTTCAAAAGTCAATGAAACTTTTCGGGTGTTAAAAAAGTGTTATTTATGACAGATTATACCAAAATTAAAATCAATGAAAGGATGATGAACATGAAAAAGCTTATTTCAATTATTACTTTACTTTCCATCATTTTAAGTCTTTGCGCTCCGTCTTATGCATCGGATGTTGAAGACGACCATGCAAAAGTTCTTGAAATGGTGAAAAAAAGAATTCCTCCCACCCACTCCTTTGATGAATTTGACAGTTCGTCGTACAAAACAAACGGGAAGCTTACATACAGCTTTTCATGGTACAATTCAGGCGATGAAGATTTCAGTTCTATGCAGGTTAATGCAACCGAAAACGGATTTATAACCTATTATAACTATAGCGATTCATCCAAAGAAACTTATTCATCAAAACCATCACTGAAAAAAACCGACACCAATTATGCAATGGCACAGTGCGGTTTGCTTATTGAAGAGTTAAATCCTGCTCTCATCGGAAAATTTATGCTCATTCCGGAAAGCATATCGGATTTGAATTCAAAGGTTCACCGTTTTTCGGTTTTGCGCATGGAAAACGGTATTCCCGTATACGGCAACACCGGATATGTGAGTATAAACGAAAATGCAACCATGCTCTTGTCCTTCAGCATGAATTACACAGAGAACCTCACCTTCCCCGATTTTGAAAATGTGATTTCAAAGGAAGAAGCCCAAAAAGCTTTTTCTGAAAAAATCGGCATGACTCTGCTTTATGAAACAGACTATTCTCAAAAGGAGCCTGCCCCCTTTGTTGCATATAAGGTTGACCCATCAAACACATACATAAATGCAGAATCGGGCGACATTATCACCCCGATTGCTCCAAATCGTGATTTGTTTCTTAACAAAAACGAATCAATAACCCAGGATTCTGCAATGGGTTCGGCAAAGCCTGAATTTTCGGCAGCTGAACTCAAAGAGCTTGAAAACATTGCAGGACTTATGAATGAAAGTGATGCCGAGGCTCACATAAAGAGCAATAAAGTTCTTTCGGTAGACAGCAAAGCTGCTCTCATACGTTCATCACTTTATTCGGACGGCAAAGAAAAATATTTTTACGGTTTTGCCTTTGAAATACCGGAAAGTGAATATATCAATGTCACATTTGATGCAAAAAGCGGTGAAATATTAAGCTTTAACCGTTCCTATTCTGACTACAGAGACAACGGCGACAAAACCGCCGATGAAGCAAAAGCTAAAGAATATGTTGCATCACTTGCACCGGACTATTACACCAAAGACGACAGCGGAAAATTCCGTTTTGAAAAGAGTGAGTCAAACAGATTCAGCTTTGTAAGATACGAAAACGATATCCCCTATTTTGACAACAGAATATATATATCTGTTTCACCCGAAGACGGAAAGCTGATGTCTTATTCAATCTCCTACACAGATGCCGAGTTTATCCGTCCCGAAACAATTTATTCCGAAGAAGAAGCATGCGCAAAGCTTTTTGAACAAGTAGACTACGATTTGTGCTACTATCCCGCATGCAGTGAAGAAGGGCTTGGCTCTTGCGACACAGTGCATCTTGTGTATATGCTCGATGAAGAAAAAAATCATCTTCTTAAAGCCGACACAGGTGAGCTTGTAACACATGGCACCGAATCGGAAAACATAGGAAGCTACACCGACATTGAGGGACACTGGGCAGAAAACATAATAAAAGAGCTTGCAAAATATTCCATAGGCTTTTCGGATGATAAATTCAGACCAGATGATGTTATAACTCAAAAGGATTTTATTGCTCTTTTATCAAGCATAAGCGCAAGACATTATCCCGGTGTCATTGGCAAAAACTACGACTATGCTCCGGCATATGACAATGCAAAAAGAATGAATATTATATCAGACAACGAAAAAGCTCCCGACGAAGCCGTGACAAGAGAAAAGGCGGCAGTATATATGATAAGAGCCATTGAGCTTGAATCGATTGCAAAGCTTGACGGAATATACCGTTCACTATATACAGATGTGACCGAAAACATAGGATATATTTCCTTGCTCAGCGGACTTAAAATAGTTTCGGGATATAACGGATGCTATTACCCTCAAAGAGAAATAACCAGAGCGGAAGCCATGGTTATGATATATAATTATCTTGCAAACTGATTTTCATGTACTTTTAAATCGAAACAAAAAAACACTTGCCCCAAAGTGAAAATTCCACTTTGGGGCAAGTGTTTTTATTGATTAACAAAGTTATAATACTGTGTTGGATTCATAAATGCAACATCTTTTGTTTTAAGGTAGTTTACAAACTGTTTGAAATAATCAAAACTTTCATCGTTCCAATATGCACCATGTGCCTGATAAATCATATAGGGCTTTCCGGTTGCTCTTGTATCGTGGAATTCTTTGATTTTGTCATAGGGATGAAGAACACCCGTGGAGCTTTCGATGTGAAGAACAGAGTTTAAGTGAAGGAACGAGTCGCTTTCTCTGAAGGTAGAGCCGGATGCAAGCATGGTTTTGAATTCGGGAACCATTTCGAGAGCCTTAACGGTGTAGTCGTTGATGGTGTTGTGGGGAGCACCGAAGCTTTGAATTTTTACGACACCATCGGTTTTCTCATACACATTGTCAACACATTTCCTAAGGATTGCCGCCTGACCTTCGGCATCGAGGTCGCCGAAAAATTCAGCACTGAGACCCGTTGCCTTTCCGTTTTCGTCAACGGTTGATGAATGGTCATAGCCATGACACCAGATTTCAACATAGCCGGTTTCAACCATGTCTTTTATTGCCTGAATGCCGTCCTCATTACCTTTAGCATCAACAAAGTTACAAATCATTCCGTAGGAAAGGGGAACTTCGTTTTCCACTGCCCACTCGGTTATGTCAACATATCTTGAATAAGCACCGGTTCTGAGGTCATCGAGCTTGAAAATGATTACCTGAGTGGAAATTTCGCCGTAAACTACAGGTGCCATATTTTCTTTTACTATGCCTGCTTTAAGTCGGTATGCCTTGTTGTCGTGGGGAACGTCAATTGAAGATGAAACCTCTTTTGCTTCTCCATCAAAGGTTACGGGAGCAAAGTCAACCACTTTGAGTGCACCAAATTCGTCATAAAGACCCATCCACATATATGCACCGTGAGAAGCACCGTCGCCTGATGATACTGTTGCTTTTGCGGTGACCGTTCCTGTGGGAAGAAGCGAAACCTCTGCACCTTCGGCATCATAGAATTTTATGCCGTCATTAAGATAGATGTCAAGCTCGGTATCTGCTTCAACAACATCCGTAAGAGTTGCACCGTAGATGTCGGAAACCTCAAAGGCAATGTGATAGTGAGTTGTTTTTTGTTTTGCAAAGGAAAGTGTAACTGTTTTTCTGTCTTTGGAAAATGCAACATCCACACCCGAAACAAGAGCGGAATCGTCAAGTGTGCCGTTTGGTGCATAAACCTTAAAATTATCAGCCGTTACCGATTCGGCAAGGGGATTTGCAAAAGTGATTTTGATGTCATCATTTATCGGGAGATCGGAAATCGCTTCGTCGCTTTTAACTTCAAATTTATATTTTATTGAATAATTAACATTATCAACAGACATTTTACTTGCCAATGCATCGGAAGTGATTATTATTTCAGATGTGGGAGCAAGTACGGTTGAAAGCGAACCAAATGAAACGGTTGCAGTGGTGGAATCTGTTGTTGTAGCATCAATTGTAAGGGCATATTTTTCGCCTGCCTTAAGCTCCGTAGTTGAACCACCGAGGGTAAGAGTGCCGTTTGTGTCAACAGTAGCGAAAGCTTCTGTACCGAAAGAGAAGGTCTTTGCGGCATTAAAATCGTCAAAAACAACATCTGCACTGTAGATATAGCCACTGTTTGTGTAAGAATAAGGAAGCTTTATTGTAGCTTTTGCCGCCGCACCGCTTAAAGATTCAACAGTCATAACGCCGGTTTCGGTTGTGTCAATATTTGAATAGTCAACGGTTGCATTGTAGGTAATGTCGGTTATTTCAAAGGATGTGGAAGTGTCTGCGACACCTGTTTTGTCAACGGTGAATGTGAGGGGGTTAAAATTGCCCGGTTTTCCGTTACCGTAGTAATAGCCAAGCTGTGTTTTGCCGTCGGTGTCATAGAGATATGTTTTAATCTGACCGCTGTCCCCTGCAACCACTTCAATTTTAAGAGTGTAGACCTCGCCGGGAGTAAGAGAAATGGTGTTATATGCCTTATCCATCACGGTTATGCCTGTGGGTCGGATGATGATGGAATTTCTGCCGTAGAGGGTTGCAATAAATCTCGAATTATTTTCAGTAAACTTTACTTTGGCAGTAACAGTGTACGAAGGTTTGGAATTCATGAATGCAAGAGGTACAACTGCCGATGCATTTTCTGTTTCGGTTGAGGCAATTGCAACATCATCACTTGTTGCATTTGCATAATCCACACGGTACCATGCAGGATTGGAGCCGGCTGAAAAATCGTGAGTAAATGACGAAGGAACTTCGTTTTCATAGAGTTCACCCATATACACGTTATCCAGATACACGTCATATTCTGCTGTTTTGGCAGAGGGAGTGTTAAGCTGGAAATATACTATTTTGCTATTTGCATCAAATGCTTTTATAATCAATGCAGAATATCCTTCAACATACACCGGTGCATTGGAGGGTGATGTGAGGTTTTTCACTCCGAGGGAATAGTAGCCCGTTTCACCATCTACAACAAGATCAAAGTTGTACCAGTCATAGTTATTAAGTGCACAGTTCACTTTTTTGCCAAAAACCGACATCGCCGAACTACTTGCACTTATTGCGTTATAAGAGCTTGAAGCAATGAACATATTAAATGAGTTCGGATTTGAAATCATAACATCAAAGCTTATGCGGTATCTGTCGGTCAGCACCTTGTTGGAGGTGAATCTGAGCTGCGGATACTGATAGAGATTTGAAGTTGTAACGCTCGGATTCCAGCCGGGAACTCTACCCACAAGCCTGAGACTTGTGCCGTTGTCAATTGCTTTTTCCTGCGATTCGCTCGAAGGAGCTTTCACAGCTTCGGTAACTTCAAGAGAGCTGTTACCCGAATACCCCGGTGTCCAGAAACCCGTTGATGCGGAGGGAATTCCTTCTGCCTGAGTTTTGAAGGTTTCGAAAGTCATGATTTCCTTTTCATCACTTGAAGGGGGTTCAAGCTTGTTGATTGATGAAATTGAAAGGTTATCAAGATACGTAATCTGGTCACGGTTTCCTGCAATGGTGTTTACGGTATTATTGTAGAACATATCGAAGCTGTTGATGTTTTTGTAGGGAGAAGCCGCATACACACCGCTTATTTCACCAAAGAATTCGCCGTCTTCATACACTGTGAATTCATAATATTTTGTGTCAATGTTAAATTTAAGTTCAACATCATACCATTTGTTGGCAGACCATTTTTTGTTTAAGGTTCCTGCACCACCAAACACTGCAATGCTTGAACCGCCTTCGTTAAAGCGAATAGCCTGAACAGAGGATACCCCTGTGCCGTGAATACGGAGGGTTCTGTAGTTTAAAGTGTTATTATAGAAAGATGCCTTTATGGATACGGAACCCGTGAAGGATTTTTGAGGGCTGATGTTATACTGTAAATAGCCGCTTGTGGGTGCGTAGTTTGTGCCGTCAACTGTCCAGTCTTTCATAACATAATATTTTAATACTTTGCCGTATTTTTCAACATTTGCAGGAGCATCTTCGTAGTTTAGTCCCATAAATGCACTGGCATTGTTGTCAAAATAGAAACCGCCAGAAGAATATTTTCGTGTTTCACCAACTACCTTACCGCCTGAAACTGCCGGGGCAGGAATTGTGTCGGATTCGGTGAGAGCTTTCCATTTGGAAGTTGCCGTGTCATATTTTGACATGGTTTCAAAATCAGTGCTAACACTAAGATTTTGATGCGCCGATACGTTTGTGATTGTCAAAGATGCAAAACATGAGATGATGAGAGCAAGTGTTAAAATTGCACTCAGGATTTTTTTGGTTTTCATAATGGTTCCTCCTATAGGATTAGGGATTAGAGCGGTAAATTCTTCTCTTTGCGAAACAAACTTGCCAAATGGCAAGTTTGTTTCAACACTTTGGAAATTATTATTTTGTAATATATTCGCCGTATTCGGAAGGAGTCATAAACACTGCGCCCTCATCGATGAGCCAGTCAATGAATGCTTCCATGTTTTCAACACCGGTGTAGCCGTTTGTGGAAGTTTCTTTCCAGCACCAGGGGTGAGACTGAATCATAACATAATCCTTGCCGGCTGCAACTGCTGAATTCCAGTTTGTCTTAAGAGTGTCAAGGGGTCCGATTACCGAGCTGTATTCAACTGTGAGGAAGTTGTTTAAGTATACAAAGTTTTTGGGAGTGTAGCCAAACTCATCCTCTATGCTCTTAGCACTGGGACGCATCAGAACTTTAAAGTTTGTAAATTCGTTGTCCATAAGTTCAAGCGTGGTTTTGTTGATACCGTTGGAAGGAGCACCGAAGGATTTGTAGCTAATGCCGTAGTTTGCCGCAGAATCAACACCTGTTTTAAATTCTGCTCTCTGACCTGCTTCGTCCATGGATGAGAAAATATAATCTCTTTCCCAGTGGTAACCATGGAACCACACTTCGACAAGAGGATTGTCGGCATAGGCTTTTATTTTTTCGTTTGCCGTTTCGCTTCCACCGTCAAGAGCATATCCCATAAGACCGAATCCGCCTTTGATGCCGCGCTGTTCAAGTATTGAAAGAGCAACGTCAAATTCTTCAAGTCTTCCGGCACCGTGATTAAGGTCATCAAGCTTTAAAATTACGATGGGCTTATCTGTTGAGGAATGAAGCACATATTTTTCCCAAAGAGGCTGGAGAGTCTCGGCATCCCATACAAAAGCAACAAGATCGCCGGTATAGCCTTCTGCCACATCAATTGTGAGAGAAACATTTTCGTTTGCACTGTCAATCAAAAATTCATCTGTCACACATTTTGTCATTGTTTGATCTTCATACTGAGCAAGAGTGAACATGAGATTTTTTGATGTGCCGTTGTTTGCTGTTGCAGTAAAACTTGCAGTTACTTTGCCGCTTTCAAGAAGTGGCAAAACCTTGCCCGCTTCATTGGTAAAACGAACACCCGACATTTCAAAGTCTTTTCTTACAACATCAAATTCGATGTAGTCGGAAACAGGAGTGCCATACACATCTGTTACATTGGCAAGTGCAATGTGATAGTGAGTTCCTTCTGCCTTGTCAAAGTAAAGTCTTAAAGTTGTGGGGTTAATAAACTCATAGTCATATTCTGAAACCGTTACATACGGGAAGGAAATGCTTTCTTTTGTGAAAAGAGTCTGATCAACGGGGTTTGTGAATTTAACAATAACCGCGTCATCCTGATAAACAACCTTGCCTTTTCCTGTGGTTGAGTTTGCATAGTCAATGCCAAATTTATTGATGGTCTTTGTTGAAACACTGAAATTGTCAACATAGGTTTCAGAAGTAAGAACCACAGGCTCCTCACCTTCCGCAGTTTCGGGCTGAACAAGTTCGGCTACTGCAATCTGAATACCCGACATTACATTTGTGATTGTGGCATTAGTGCTTGCAACCACAACGCCTGTTTCTTTGTTTTTAAGCTTCAACCTGAGAAGCTTTGCAGAGTTAATATAGTCTGCCTCCAAGGTGTAGTCTCCTGCGGTAAGAGGCTCGGAGTTGAGAGCTTCTTCGGAACCGAGAACTTTTATATAGCCATCTTTACCAATGGTAAAGAGCTCTTCTCCAACATAGGAGCTTGATGTTGTTGAATTTGATACCCATGCACCCACTGTTCT
>JAFQBA010000121.1 GCA_017416845.1 Clostridia bacterium | reverse complement strand
CAAGAAAATGTCTTGGCTATTTATCACCACTTGAATTTTTGTCTAAAAAGTGTTGCACTTGACTTGACAATTTGCCCCCCTCCCTTTACACAAGGGAGGCT
The DNA here is from genome assembly GCA_017416845.1 of Clostridia bacterium. Classification (GTDB taxonomy): domain Bacteria; phylum Bacillota; class Clostridia; order UMGS1810; family UMGS1810; genus RGIG1828. The sequence continues at coordinate 43,365 of JAFQBA010000121.1, read as the reverse complement.
CTCGCTCCGGTGTGGCTCCTTATGATTTGATGAAATAATGCTAATGGTATAACACATGAAACCATTGAGGCACAACAATTTGAAAGATCTTGGTCGTACACTCGAGGAGAAGCCTCACGCTTTAGCATAAATTCATCAATAGATAACACGGCGTGCCGAGGTCGACACGCCCTACGATGCACATTCCAACTTCAAACTCACCGATAAACTAAAATTTACCACCATCTTTTAACAGGCAGAGGTTTTGCATCATCGGGAATACGTTTATTGGTATTGATTGACGAAATCATAAGACTTGTCCAATAATCAAGCATGTCACCCATGTTTTTGCGTCGAACAAGACCTCCGCCCAGCTTATCGATGGGTTTTCTTGGTGATGCATCAATCCAATCGTTGTAATTTTTGATTTTTGTTTTAAGCTCATCAATATCATCAATTATGCCGTCTCTGAAATCTTCACCGCCGGAAAATGCTTTATCAAGCTCTGTATAGATAAGCATATATTCATAGAAAAGCGAAGTAAGCTTTTTACCCATTTGAGCACAGTCAAAAAGCCATTCAAGATCAGTTTTAATTGCTTTGTCACCATTAAACGTTTTTGAAGTCTGACTCATAATTTCCTCTGCCTTTGCACTTGTCTTTGAGCATTCAAGGAAACGCCCGGTCATTTCATCAATCTTTTCGGGAGTGATATCCGCATTATCCCATCGCATGGGGAAAATCATTTTTGAAAAGTTGGTGTAGATGTCAACACTTGATGCACACAGAATCGGCGGTTCGCCGTTTTTACCGCAGAGCTTATAAATTTGTGCCATATTTTCGGCAATTTTTTCGCCATATATTTTTTCACAAATAACATCAAGAAAACCGTTGTCTCCGTATATTTCTTCGGGACGGAAGTCAGATTTGATTGCAGAGCGGTAGAGTTTTAAAAATTCTTTCTGATTCTTCGGTTTATCTTCAATGTTAAAATATGCGCTTCTTTCCGAATTCCACAGATATTCGGCATTAAAAAGCTGCAAAGGCTCCTGAAATCCGTTTCCGTTGGCACAAATCATTCCGTCAAAGCCTTTCATTATGTAGTTGAAGGTCGAAGTGGGCGTGAAAATTTTGTCATCATAAAATCCGTCACCACCGCTGAAATTAATTATCATCGTGTCATGTTTAAAATTTGACTCTATGATTTTTTCGGCACGTCTCACATCTTTGTCGTGATAGAAAAAATGTTCTCTGAAACCTATTGCAACAACGTCTGATTTCAGATATTCGGAAACCGCTCTCCAAAACTCTACACCCGTATCGAAATCCTTGTCATTTGTAACTACGGGATAAAGGTAGCCCGGGCTTACAACCATGATTTTGAGATGTTTTGATGCATCATAGTCACCGTCTTTGATTTGTGAAAGCTCTTTTGCTATTGTATCAAAATACTCTGCAAATGCTCCTGCACATCCGTCTTTTGCAAAAAGGTCATCATTGGGCCACTTTTTGCGGCAACTGACGCATCGTGCTTTCCACAGCTCGGGATGGATTTCGTGAGCATCCATATTGTGTAAATAGAGACCGCCGCAGTGAGTTTTGGTGATGTAGTCTTTCATTTCGTCAATCTTAAGCTTTGTAAGCGCTTCGTTAGAAAGGCAGGTGCCGTGCTCTCTTGCATACACTTTATCGAGGCGATGGCTATAGTCTGTTGTTTCGGTGTCAAAGTCTATATCATAAGCATCATATGTACCTATACATTCATACACTTCGCCGTCGGGATAGAATTTGCGATTAAGATAGTTTTTACCATGAAATGTGTTGCCGAATGCCGCCTGACCGTAGCTCATTCCGTAACATCCGTTATAGAGAGAAATACCAAGCTCTCTTGCCCTGTCATTTGCTGTACGTAAGATGTCGGCATATTCAGGGAAACGATCAGCATCAAGACCGAAGGAATCAGCATAAATCACGTTAATTTTCCGAAGAGCATTCATTTCGATTTTCTGCAAAAATCTCTGTTTGATTGCCTCAGCACCATCACCATAGTCATAGGACCAAATGCCCGATTCAGCCCAGATCTGCCATTTGTTGCCCCGTTGTTTAAAATCGGGTCGGTCACGGATGATAATTTCAGAAACATCTTTGCCTAAAAGGTCGATGAGTGTCATTATACCATAGACACATCCGACGGGAGACCGGGCGGCAATTATGATTGGAGAATTCTTTTCCTTTTTAAGAAGATAGCCTTGTGTTTCGCCATATTTTTCATTGAAAACTCCAAGGTCTTCTTTTGAAAAATGTTTTTCGGGATTTAGCGTGATTAAAACATCTGCTTCGGATTTTTCGGATATTATAAAATCGGTTTTTTTTGCAAGAAGTTCCAAAGCTGTATCAACAGAATTTCCGACACATTTACAAACATAAACTTTGCTAATTGAAAGAGTTTCTCCTTCTTTATAATCAACATAATGAGGAGTTGGAATTAATTTTAATTTTTTCACAGCAAATCATGTACCTTTCTTACGATTTTACTTTTATATTATAGCGAATAATTTAACAAACATAAATTGCATTACATACAAAATACATTGCAAATCTTCTAAAAACGTACAAAAATATTGCATTTTATTTAAACAGATGTATAATTAATATGGGTGAGTATCATGAGAACAAAATTAATCAAATTTGAAAGTTTTAACAGTAATATGGAGCAATTCTTCATTGAACAGCTCGAAAATGAATCCTATGAAACAAAGCTTCATATGCATGACTGTTTTCAGATTGTAATTTTAAAACACGGAAGCTTGGTGCACAGCATTTCGGGCAAAAAAGAAAAAATGCTTCGGGGAGACATTTTTATTGTTCCTCCGTACACGCCTCATCTTCTGATTCCCGATGAAAAAAAGACAATATATTATAACATTTCATTTTTAAAAACACTCTATCACGAAGAGCTTTCAAACAGAAAAATGATTCGAAATCTGCTTTTCAGTCTTGAAACAACAAAAAATGTTGTCCCGAAGTTCTCACCAATGTATGAAGATATTTACCTTTGTGAAAGCTCCAGGGGCAAAATGAGAATTGAATTTCAAAATTGCAGACCCGGCAGAGAAGAAATTATCGTAAATTGCCTGACAACCGTTTTGTCGCTGATTGCACGAATGTATATAAAATGCGAAAGTGATATTGTGCCTGAATATGAAAAGAAAATACAAACAATGAACAAATGCATATTTTATGCAGAATCTCACTATGACGAACCAATACCTTTAGAGAAAATCGTTAAAATGTCGGCAATGTCGAGGGCAACATTTTGCACCATGTTTAAAGAAATGACCGGAATGACGTTTAATGAGTATTTAAACAAAAAAAGAATAGAAAGAGTTCAGTCCATCATAAGAGAGGGCTCGGATATTTCGGCTGCGGCATTCTCCAGCGGATTCAAGGAATTCAGCACGTTTTACAGAAACTTTGTTAAATTCACGGGAGTGTCACCAAGCGAGTTTAAAAAAATGTGTGACCCGGATAATTTCACTTGAAATCCAAATGAAAATGAAGTATAATTAAACATATTTCCATGAATAACGAAAAGAGTGAAAAAATGAATATTATAAATGACTATAACGAAATAAAAGATGAAATCATTGCCATCAGAAGAAAGATTCATCAAAATCCCGAGCTTTCGAATGATGAATTTGAAACTGCAAAAACAATTTGCGAATGTCTCGACAAATATAACATAAGCTACAAATTCCCTGTTGCAAAAACAGGAATTTGCGCTTTCATCGGCAATGCCGACAAAGGAAAAACCGTTCTTATACGTGCCGACATGGATGCACTTCCCGTTAAAGAAGAAAGCGGAGTGGATTTTTCATCAAAAAACGACGGTGTGATGCATGCATGCGGACATGATGTTCATGTGGCAAATGCACTGGCTGCGGCAATAATTTTGAAAAAGCATGAAGCAGAGCTTAAAGGATGCGTCAAGATTATTTTTCAGCCTGCCGAAGAAACAGACGGCGGTGCAGAGCCAATGATTAACGAGGGAATACTCAATAATCCCGATGTTGATGTGGCAATCGGAATTCATGTAACGCCTTTATATCCCACGGGAGATATGTATTTTAAAGAGGGACCGCTCATGGCAGCTCCCGATGATTTCACCCTTACCTTTGTAGGAAAAAGCTCCCACGGTGCAGAGCCCGAAAACGGCATCAATCCCATGAATCCGGCATCTGAATTCGTGCTTGGCATACACAAAGAGCTTGCAAAGGAAATTGACTTTTCGAAAAATGTTTTTTCGGTTTGCACATTTAACTGCGGAACATCTTTCAATCAGATTGCAGACACGGCAACCCTAAGCGGAACATTTCGTTCATATGACGACAAAGACAGAAAGGCGTGCGACAGAATTTGCCGTGAGTACGCCGAAAAGCTTTGTGAAAAATACAATACAAAAATTAAGTTTGCATATTCATACCGTTATCCCCCGCTAATTAACGATGCAACTGTATGCAAGGATGTTAAAGCCTTTGCCGAAAAGATTTTTGGAAAAGACAAAATTAAAGAATTTGAAAAACCGCTTATGACGGGAGAAGATTTTTCGTATATTGCAAGAGAAGTTCCGTCGGTGTTCATTTGGGCAGGGTGCGGTGATGAGAATCATCCCTGCGTGCTTCATTCGGCAAACTTTTATGCCGATGAAAATGTTATCGAAAAAGCCGTGAGACTTTTTGTCGGATATACTTTTGATTACCTTAACAGATAGCATTAACAACCGCCTACAGCGTTAGGTGCCAAGGCTAATTAATTAATAGTGTGAAATAACACATAAATTGTCATCCTAAGCAGCAACTCAAGATAAAATTAACAATCTTTTATCATGCGTGTTGACTGCAAAGTCAAATCATGATATACTATTAGAGCATTATATAAACAGCAAATTCCAGGAGGTATTTTAATATGGGTGGTTTTTTCGGTGCTGTTTGCAAGCACGACGCAGTTTCAGATGTTTTCTTTGGAACAGACTATCATTCACACCTTGGTACAAGAAGAGCCGGAATGGCGGCGTATAACAGTGAAGACGGTTTGCAAAGAGAGATTCACAACATTCAGAATTCTCCCTTCAGGACAAAATTTGACAAAGTTTCTGAAGAAATGAACGGACATTCGGCAATTGGCGTTATCAGTGATTATGACCCCCAGCCTCTTATGATAAAATCCAGTCTCGGGACATATGCAATTTGCATAATAGGCAAAATAAACAATTCCGAAGAACTTATCAATCAATATCTTTCATTTACTCACGGTCATTTTAACTCCATGACCGGCGGGCTCATAAATTCCACAGAGCTTTTCGCGGCTCTCATGGGTCAGAAAAGCACAATTGACGAAGGCATAAAATTTGCTCAGGAATCAATTGACGGAACAGCATCAATTCTCATTTTAAAAGATAACGGAAACATCATTGCCGCCCGCGACCGCCTCGGAAGACTTCCTGTTTTAATCGGAAAATGCGAAGACGGATATTGCGTTACCTTTGAATCTTTTGCAGCTCACAAACTTGGATATGAAATTGTTAAAGAGCTTGGGCCCGGCGAAATTGTGGAACTGACTCCGGATTCCATGACACAGCTCGCTCCCCCACGTGACAAAATGAAGATATGCGCCTTTTTGTGGTCTTATTACGGCTATCCGACCTCAACATATGAAGGTATTAACGTTGAAGTGATGCGTAACAAAAACGGCGAAATTATTGCCAAAAACGACATTGACAACAAAAACAATGATGAAATTGATTATGTCGGCGGCGTTCCCGATTCGGGCACACCTCACGCAATTGGTTATGCAAACAAAAGCGGTATTCCCTTTGCAAGACCGTTTATAAAATATACACCCACATGGGCAAGAAGCTTCACTCCCACCCATCAGAACGAAAGAAATAAAATTGCAAAAATGAAACAGATTGCAATTCACGATCTCATCATTGATAAAAATCTCCTTTTTGTTGATGATTCAATTGTGAGAGGAACACAGCTTAAGGAAACCGTTGATTTTCTCTATGATAACGGTGCAAAATCGGTTCATATGCGCTCTGCTTGTCCTCCCATTATGTATAGCTGTAAATTCCTCAATTTTTCAAGAACCAACAGCGAAATGGATTTAATTACAAGAAAAACCATTATGGAGCTTGAAGGCGAGGAAGGCTTTAAGCACATTGAAGAATACAGCGACTCCAAAACCGAAAGAGGTAAAAACTTAAGAAAAGCAATATGCGAGAAATTAAACTTCAAATCGCTTGAATTCCAGACCATTGACGGAATTATTGATGCAATCGGTATAGACAAGTGCAAACTGTGTACATATTGCTGGGACGGAAAAGAATAATAAAACCCCCTCACGCAGGCTTTAAGATTACACGCCTGTATGAGGGGGTTTATTTTGCTCTTATTTCAGAGAAATCTCCCCGGCATATTGGAATTTTCCCGATGACGGCGAATTTCCGTAATACATAACGCCGTCATTTATAAAAAGACCGCACAAACCGCTGACATCGCTAAAGTCTTCAACAGTGTCCATTTCAGGATTATATGACTTTATTTTTGTGTCACTGTTAAAATACAGCTTACCATTATATACGCCAAGACCTGCCATGCAGGAATTTGTATATCCCGCTGAAGCAGTCATATTCCAAAAACCATCACCGCCGTCGAGATCAGAATAAATTATTTTTCCGTCTGATGATTCCACAGAATTTCCCGATATCCAGTAAGTCACCTGCGAAATTGATACTATTGAACCCGTGGAGTTTCTCCAGGGAGCTGTATCATATTTGGTTGAATCGGCTTTCAGATCACCAAGATCATAACCATAATGAGGCATTTGCGAATTATTGATGGCATCTGTACTCAGCAAAGCAAATTCATGAGAAACCTGAGCATATTTATCTTCGGTGGGGTCATCCATTGTCAAATCTATGTGATACCATTCCCCATCAACTTTTACAAGATTCCACGAGTGTTGCATTTCGTCCGATTCGATAATTTTGCATTCAATGCCCACAAGATCCATAACAAACTTAAATGCCTTTGAATATGAATCACAAACACCTGTTTTGGTTGTCATAATTGTGAGATTGTGATTTGCCATTGTTGAATCATAACGATAATTAAGAACCATATAGTCATGTACCGTCATAACCTTTTGAAAATCGGACATTTCATCTGTTACCTCATTGAGGATGAGTGATGCAGACTTATAAATTGCCCCGGTTTCTTTTTTTATGGTTTCTTTGTCGGTTACACTGTATGAGGGAACGATTTTTTCAACGTATTCATCGGTAAAACCGTATTCAAAGCTTGATTCCACATAATAGTACTCAGGATTTTCATACAATAACCCATAGTACATATCGGCAAATCCGTCAACGCTTATTTTGTAGGAAGAAATATCTATAGAATCACTAAGCTGTGCCCATGACTCCACTATATGCTTTTCACAGGGCGAAAGCTCCTTATCGGAGATTAAATATCCCGAATAACCGTAATTAACCCCGTTCCAGCCTTCTATAAAGCCCGATTCCGAGGATGGCATGTCATTATTTTTTGATCCGGTTATAATGGAGGTTATGGACTCGTCCGTAATCACAAGATAACCCACACCACCAAGCAACAGTATGAGAATAATTATAAGAAATTTTTTTAGCAACATTATTCACCTGTCCAATAATAATTTAAAAAATATAAATCAGTCCTCTATTACATCAGAAGGATAATACCTTGTCAAAGATATCCAGAACGCCAATGTAAACAACGGAATAACAACAAAATAGCTCTCAGTAAAATACAGTATCAAAGACAATATAACTGAGGTTATAAGAGAAGTTATAACCGATTCTTTGGAAAGTGTGTAATACATACACCATGTTGCAAGAATGCCATACACAACCAACACCGCAAATCTTATGAGAAGCTCTAAAATTCCCGCATTTTCACTGCCGTAAAACATCGGAAGATATCTTTTTTCCATTGTTTTTTCTTCGGAAGGAATTTCGTCTTCATATATCTTGCGGAATTCATTAAGAAGCTTTCCGTTGTCTATATCCTCGCCGTCAAGTGGGATTGTATATCCGCCTGTATCCGTTACAAAATCTTCGATGGACGTATACTCTGTATTAACGCCGATGCAATATAAGGGTATGCCGGCTTGTATATATTTATCCTTAAGCGAATCGGAAACATACGCCTGACCGTCGGTGACCATTATGACAGCCTTATTGGGACTTACAGACCCGGAGGATGTAAGGATATTATATGCTTCGTTAAGAGGCGGTTCAAAGCTTGTTCCGCCGCCCAAATCTGTTGAATTCACAGTGTTTTTAAGCAACTCTTTATTATCCTTGGTTGCAGGATAAAGGTTGGTATCGGAATTCATAATACGATCTGAAAAAATAATCAGCTGAATGCTGTCTTTTTCAGATATGTCATCAATCAGACTGCAGGTGGCATTTTTACAATCTGTCAAAAAGCCGTACATACTGCCTGAATAGTCAATTATAATGGAAATATCCGCTGAGTTATCCTTGATAATTTCAGTTTTGTTCTCACCGCTTTCGTCAAGCAAATAAGAATACAGAGCCTGACCGCCTGCACCAATTCCTGCAGAAAAAACCAATCCCACTATAACAGCGATTATTCGGTTGCCTCTTTTTTGTATTTCATAGTTCTTACGGCGATAAATTTCAACAATCCCCATTGATATGATGCTTACCGTCAGCGGAATAGAAAAAAACAAAGCTGAATAAATAACAATATTATCAAAAGAAGAGATAGCTTCATTTTCAAATAATGAACATATTATTGCCGCTATCACAGAAAATAAAACCGAGCCAAGAAACATAATCCAATCAAATCTCAACTTGTTCATTAACATCACTCTCTTTTCATCAGCCATACAAAAAACTTGTTCCTGTTGCAGGCTGTTATTACTTTAAATACAACACAGACTGAGCAGGTTATATAAAACAATCATCACTCAGTCTGTATTATAAACAACTCTATTATTCCAGAGGAGTTCCCTTAAGAGAGTCAATCTCTGTTACATCGTCCGGAATTGTATCGGTGTCCATGTAAAATTCTTCAAGAGAACTGCAATTATAGAAAAATCTTGATATATCCTCAGCATATGAGAAATCCCAGTATGACAAATCTACGGTTTTAAGTGAAGTACAGCCTTCAAATATGCCTACAAAATATTCTCCGTACTTCGGTGCGTTTTCTCCCCATGTCAAGCTTTCAAGGGACGTACAACCCTTAAACATGTAGCTGAAATCAGTTATATTTGAAAAATCAACATCTCCGAAATTAAACTCTACAAGAGATGAACAGCCTTCAAACATTCCCTTAAGGCTTGTGAGAGAAGAGTCAAAAATAACAGCGTCATTAAAATCTACTTCATAAAGATTTATAAGACCGCTAAACAAACCGTTGATATCAAAGAAAGAAATAGTTCCGTCACAGCAAAAGCATACCATGTAATAGCCATGTGATTCATATGCATACATGCTTATATCTTCGTTGACAACATAAAGAGGAACACTTTCGTTTATGTAATCTTCAAATGTTATGTAGAACACTTTATCATCAGGAATATTTGTTCCAAAGTATCCACTGCCGGTTGTAACTGTTACAAGTTCGAGCTCATCATCAGCTTCACTATCATCAGCACCGGGAATTTCTTCGGGAATATCATCGGGAATCTCTTCGGGATTATCAATTTGTGGCTTTTCGGGAGTCTTGTTGGTGCTGTCTTTTCCCATATTGTACACAACAGCTGCTCCCAAAGCAAGAAAGGCTATAACAAGGCAGATAATAATGACAATCATTGCCTTGCTTTTTTTGTGAGGTTGAGGCGCAGGAGACGGTGCTACCGGTGAAGGCGCTACAGGTCTCGGTGTAGGAGCTGCAGGTCTCGGTGTAGGAGCCACGGGACGCGGTGGCGTTGGAGCAACGGGTCTGGGTGGTGGCGTTGGAGCAGCAGGTCTCGGCGGTGGTGTGGGGGCAACGGGCTTGGGCGAAGGCTGAGCAGTTGACGCAGAATTTGGTGTTACCGGATTTTGCGGAACCGATTCGACCGGAAGTTCAAAAGGCTTCAGATTTCTGATATCATCATCAAAAAGCTCCAATGCTCCCCAAAGATTCAAATCTGCACCGCATTTTTTGCAGCTTTTGTCACTTTCAAGATTGAAAGAATTACATCTTTTGCATATAAAGTGTCTCTCTCTGTTTTCCATATTACATATCTCCATTCAGGTATAATAGATTAATACCGATTATATTATACTCCTTCAATTGCTATAACTATTAATATGATTGCTACAACCAGCACAACACCGGCTATTGCAATAATTTGAGCAGGCGAGAGCTTCTTCCCTCCAAAACCGTTATTTGCAAAAGGCTGCGGATTTGATCCGGCATTACCGTTTGCACTGTAGGAGTTATTCCACGGTTGCGTCTGAGGCGATGCATCGGTGGGACTGTTATTTTCTTTCTCTCCCTGATTAATCCTGATATCAAAGTCACGCAATGGCTTGACTTCATCATCGGAAAACTCAAGTGCACCGTATAATCCTAAATTTGCACCGCATTTGATGCAATTTGAAGCACCTACATCGTTTGCTGTTTTACATTTCTGACAACGGGTAACATTCATGGTTTTATCTCCTTATTATTCTAAAAACAATTCAGCATTGCATATTCCCTCGCCAAAATCGGAAACATCTCCGTCGGGGGGAACAAGACAATAATCCTTGATGTAATTTTCAATTTGTTCCGGGGCAGCATTAGGAAGGTAGAGCTTCAGCATAGCCGCCAATGCGGCAATATGCGGTGATGCCATTGAGGTTCCGGGCATTTCTGTCATGAATACACCGGGCTCAACCTCTGTTGCATCTTCCGAATGGGAAGAAACATAACTGAGAACTTCAACACCGGCAGCACTCAGGTCTACACATTCGCCATAATTTGAAAAGTCAGCCGTATGACGGTTAATATCATGAGCTGCAACTACAATGCACTGTTCAACATTGCTCGGGCAATAGTATGACGCATCATCCGCCTCATTTCCGGCGGCAACTACAACCGTAACTCCGGCATTGACAGCTCTTGATATTGCACGCTCGTACATTACATCACTCGAATCGGAAGGACCGCCAAGACTCATATTAATAACCTTCGCACCCTTTTCACGGGCATAATCAATTCCCGAAACTGCACCGGATGTTGAAACCGAATTCCCTCCGGCATGTACGCCTATGGGAAGTATTTTAACATTTAACCCACGCATAACATCAAGAACTGTTCCAGAAACATGGGTTCCGTGACCATGTTCATCAACATGACCGTATTGCTTGCTTGAATCAACCATGTCGATACCTTTAAGAATGTAATCTTCGGTATAGCGATTAGGTTCTACACCGGTGTCTATTACTGCAACAATTATTTCATCATCATAATTATTATCGATAAGATATTTTGCCAGTATATCGGTACCAAGGTCTTCAATACCCCATGAATTATATGTATAACCGGTATATGGAGAGCGGTAGCCGTTTCCCGATGCAAGGGGTCTGGGGGCAACCGCAGACTGCGTGCGTTCGATGGAATTGGGAATATATTTGTCTTCCTCTACAAATACGATACCTTCCATATTTTTAAGAATTTCCATGCAACGCTTTGCTTCTTCTTCTGTCTCAAACTGAATTATAATCAGTTCTCCGTTTCTTGAAATAACATTATCGGCAAGAAATTCGCTAAGGTCAATCATGTCGCCTTCAAACTCAAGAATGAGTCTGTTGGTGGAGCGTTCCCCCCTGATAACCTGCTCATCGTCATATTTTTCTTTCAGTGCTACGAGCTCGTTTGCAAATTCTTCTGCGGTAACCGGCTCTGAAAGCTCGGTATCTTCATTTACTATAATTTGCGGACCTGAATCCTTGTTGGTTGAAGCGTTATCTCTGATGCCAAAATACCACCATGCTCCAAATCCAAGTGCTATACACAACACAATAATTCCGGCAATAATTATTTTTGATTTTCTTTTGGGTTTATCTTCCTTTTTGGTGTCTGTTACGCTCTTTTCAGTTTCTTTCTTCGGCTCGGCTGTTTTTGTCTGTTTTATCTCACGAAGCTCTTCAATGGCAGTTTTCGCTTCTTCATAGCCAAGAGAAAGAGCCTTTTCATACCATGTAATCGCAGTTTCATTATCCTGCTTTACAGCCCATCCGTGATGGAAAAGCTGACCCATGGCAAATGCGGCCTGAGCATAGTCCTGCTTCGCCACATCTTCCATCATCCATACAGCACTGGCTGTTTCTTTACCAGAGGATGCTATCGAAAGCAAATGGTCTGCAATATAAAATCTTGCTTCTACACTTGATTTTTGATTATCGCGGTAAAATTCAAGCTTTTTTGTGTCGGTACATTCAGCCTTCCAGCTCATTAATATTTTACTGAACAATATAAGCACCCCCATTTAAAGGATAATATTTTGTAAATGCTGTCCAAAACATCAGATCACACAAAATCAATGTTATCACATCACTGCCGATCAGCATAAAAAGTGACACAATTACAGAACTGATAACAGCAGATATAACTGCAGCTTTTGAAATTGAAAAATACATTACCCAGCCTGCAAGAAGCAGATATAGTGTGAAAACAAGCACTCTTATTAAAAATTTGTACCAAGAAGCAGAATCCTCGCTGTTATAAATAAGCCCTTCGCCCATGGCGAATTTGGTATCACCCGATTCTATTGAGTAAGAAGGATTTTTTAGCTTATTGAGTATATCTGCGGCACTGTATCTGCCTGAATCAAGCTCAATAACTTCGCCGCCGGTTGCCTGAACAAAGGTTTCGATTTTTGATGAGTTGACATTTCCGACTGACAACAAATAAACCCTTATTCCGCTGTCAAAAACTTTGTCCGATATATCCTTGCTTATTTCTCCGTCTCCGTCGGAGACAATGAGGATTGCTTGGTTATCATTCTGTCCGGCTGAAGAAAGCGTTGATTCTGCCACAGTCAGCGGTATATCATAATTTGTTCCGCCGGTGTGGTCACAGGATTTTACAAAATCTTTAAATTCCTGTTTAATATCATCGGTTATGGTTATAAGCTCTGTGCCCTCAAAAATATCTGCGGCAAAGGAAATAAACTGGATATTTGTATTTTCATCGCCGGCATCAATAATGTCACAAACCGCATTCTCGCATTTATCAATATAAGATTCCATGCCCTTGGAATAATCAAGCATAACCGATACATCCACCGAGGAAGCATCAACCTTGGCAGGCGGAGTCTCGGTAACAAAATCAAAGGAATACAAAAGCTGTCCCACACCGCCAATAAGCGAAGAAACAAGAATTGCGGCAATTACGGAATGAGCACGGCTTCCGGTTATCTGCAATATATAATCCTTTTTTCTGAAGGTTTCAACCAACAGCATGCATACTGAGGATACCGTAAGAGGTATTGCAAAAAACAGCACAGATGCCAGTACACGTTCAAAAATATCTTCATTGGAACGAACATCGTATACCAGATTGAGAATCACTACAGACAAAGCTGATGCAACAAAGGTAACTATCATCATCAGCCAGTCAAATCTTAGCTTTTTCAATGGTTTATCCTCCTATTATAAGCTGACGGTTTCCCACTGCTTTCTGCCGATGTAATCAGAAAAGGAATTTTGCACTCCTGACCATATTTTGTCACCGTTCATATCGGCAAAAAATCTCATGCCTGAATTTCTGAGAGACTGAATAGTATAGAGTATTGGAACCTGACAGCCTTCGGGAGTGTAGCTTCCGCATGAATTTTCCGCATTAACATAGAAAACCGGCTTGTTCATATGATTGCGCTCCAAAAATTCCAGACCGCCATATATCTGAGCAAGACATATTCTTGGGGTAATACCCGAATTTACAAATGTGTCTGCATATATTTTTTTGCAACCATCGTATAGGTTTTTTCTGAGCTGAGAATCAAGTTCTGCCTCCGAACCGCTGTCTCTGAAGCAACCATGCTTTTCGAACTGCGAAACAATGATAATATATTCCTTCGCTTTGTTTTCACCCGATGCGGAAAGAAGCAACTGTTTAACCATAGACTCATATTCCGATTCAGTTTCCCTGTCTGATGTGTCGGGGTTGATAACCCAGACTGCATCGGACATTTTTACAAATTTGTCTGCACCAAACATTGTGGGTGATACACAGCAAAATGAAATATCAAGAGTTTTTTGCTGATACCCGGACATACAAATGCTGAAGGTATAAATACGTTCTTTTTCTTCTGTTATTTCTTCGGGATAATTGGGCCAACGTATGTCGGGAATGCCCCAAAAGCATTTTTCAATATCCTTTTTTACATTAATGGTTTCCGAAATTGTTGCAGGGTCATTTGAAAAATATGCAAGTCCTCCCTTAGAAAGTGTGGAGTCGGCGTTTAATTTTAATGAGCACAAATAATCCTTTGCAAGCTCCTGTGTTTCGCTGACAAGACATATTCTGACCGTAGCTTCACTCATCACATTCCACGCCGGAACATTTACGGGCTGAGCCTGTTCAAAAACAGGCTGCGGCTGCTCAAAAACCGGCTGTACCGGAGGCGGAGTGTAGACCGGCTGAACCGGTGGTGCCGGCGGAACAAAGGGGGGCTTTTCTTCTTTTTTCTTTTTATCTATTCCAAAAAAACCAAAGGGCATAGTATTTCACTTCTTTCTTATTTTATAAAAATCTTCTCAAAATCAGATACACTGATAACCGATTTGGGCTTTTTTCTCCATATAAAGCCATTTCCGAATGACGGCGAAATGTTGTTCCAGTCATCGGTGGCAACCGCGAAGCGAATCAGATCCTTTGCGGTGAATATTCCTCCCGAACGCCTGCAGACATCTTTTATGAATTTTACCGCAGGATCGTTTGAGGGCAATGATTTCCAGTCTTTGTCGGCGCACATCGAAAGAATGTAGCTGTTAAAGCTTTCGGCAGATATATCATAACCGCAATCACCGCCCACCGAGAGAAAGCTTGGCAGTCCGTGAATAAAATCGTTATAAAAAATCATCACCGATGCCGCAAAATTGGTAAGCTTGGCGGCTTCATCCTCATTTGCAATCACAGCAAAATTTATGACACCGTTTTTTCCCGACAAAATGCAGTTTATTCCTCTTATCCCAAAAAAGGAGTAGCCGGGTTCAGGAAAAAGAACCCGGTTATTATCGGTTGGGAATTCTCTCCAGAGAATTTTAAATCTGTCATAGGAAAAGAAATCATAAACCGGCTCAGGCATCTTTACCTGCACACTGCCGTCTGCAGGAACAAGGCTCTGACCGTTATAGTAGGTCGGAAAAAAACCCCTCAGCGAATTTTCGTATGAACAATAGAAATAAAATTCCATTTCAACCTCCGAAAATCATAGAATTTTCATGTAATCCTGCAAAACCAAAAATCCGTCTTCTGAATATGTTCCTGTTCCCTTTTTGATTTTCTTTCTCAATACTTCATATGCATAAGACAGCTCCTTGGGATTTACAGACTGATAAAGTCCTTTTATTCCGCTCGCTGTCGGAGTATTTTGAAGACTTCTTGCCATTATGTATGTAAGAGCATAAATCATGGGCTGTTCGCAGAACTTTGGAGAATAGCCCTTATCATAATCCTTCATAAACTCTGCTTCCTGATAAAGCGAAATAACCTTGCCTGTTGCAGCATCGGTTTTGAAATGTACAAAATCGATTCCTCCGGCAGACAAAATAGGTGTAATTGCCATGGTACAGCTGGTTACAAGCTGGGGAGTTGATTTGAGATAGTGAAGGAGCTCCCTGTAACCATCGCCAATTGCATTAACAAGCTCAAGCATATAATCACGACCGAAGGCGTTTAACTCGGGGGTGTGAGTAAGGTGATAATATCTTTCGCACTTTATGGGGACAAAAAGTATGAGCCTGCCCATAAGATCCTCTGTAGAGAGACTGTTTTTAAAGAAGTTGGCAATTTCCATGGGTTTGTTGTATTCTTCATGGTAAATACCGTAGCCTTTGTCGGTCATCATTTTGGCAAAAAGATAAGGAGTATCTATTGCTATCATAATAACCTGGCTTGCATGCACAAGATTTTTTACCTGTGCCTGATGAGTGTCGGTAAGCCATTCGCCGGGAATATCTGTAATCTGAAAAGGCACCTCTTTGCCTCCGTCATTGAGACGAAGAGCAAATGAATATGTCTTTTGAGCACTGGTGGGATTGTCATCAACCTCAACCCTTGTGAGGGGTTTGTTAAACAATTCGATTTTCTGTTTTATATTGGAAATAGCACGCTGGAGGTCGTTATGAGTCTGCTCATTTTTAACCATAAGCTGCATTCCGGTTCCGGCAAGTGCTTTTCCTATTTCATTACACATGGAGGCAAGAACGGTTGTTTTTCCGCAACGTTTACCGCCAATCATCAATATATTAATAGCATCCATTGTCTGTTCCTCCTCAAGCTCTTATTTCTTTTACAGCATCTGCAAGCAAATATTTTGCTCCGTTATATTGTTCAATAAGAGTGTTAACACTGTTATATTTGTCTGCATTATCGTTCCAGAGCTTCTGATTGTACTGCATGAAAAATCTGCCCCATACAAGATTCATATCAAGGAATCCGCTGTCTGTCTCATCACTGAGGTCAATGGCAAAGGTGATTCTGTCATAAAACTCTTCTGCAGCTGCATAGAAGGTCTGATTCGGTTTTCTGTAGAGATTAAACAGTGAATGTCTGAGCTCATCTTCAATGATTGCAAGTCTTGAGGTGAGATAATAATGAACCTCTTCCCCTGTATTTATCGGACTGAAGTTATATGCAGGTGCATAATAACCGTCTGCAATGGGGTTAAGTGTGTAGAGCTGTTTTCTTACTTCCTGAATGATGTTTTCCTTTATGCTGAATTCAAATTCGCAAAGGAACAGGAACGCTTTGCTGATCTGTCTGTACCTTGAATCATTGTTTATAACATTGTTCATTATGTTTTTAAGCCATTCAAGCATATCTACATTTGCATCATTTCCGGCATTGTCATCAGCTTTGGATGCTCCGCCCGAAATCATGTTCTGAAGAGCATAATACATGTGCTCAACAAGAGTATTTTTAAAGTTGATTGTTTCTTTTTCCATTATGGAATCAATTTCATTGAAACGGTCGGTAATTTCGTTGCGGACATAGTTGCATGTTGCTTCCCAAAGTCCGTTGGGAGTCATGTTACCGTTTGAATCAATAATCTTTTGAAGGTCTTCGCTTTGGGGAGCAAGATTATCCATACCGTTTAAAATGGTCTGCACTCTGTTCCAAAGAGCATTGTTCGGTCTGTCTTTTTCCTTCTTCCAGTAGAGAACCTGATTTTTGAGCTGTGCTGTCATTTTGGCGTATGTTGTCTGACCGGCTTCATAGGCTTTCTGACTTGCTTCCTGACTGGGGTTAATGGTCTGAAGCTCAGGCAAAGAGGAAATGAGCTTGTTGCATGACTGAATGATGGCTTCTGTTTTTCCGACAAAATCGTTAAGGTATGCCTTATCTATTTCGTCCATGTTGTGAACAAGCTTTTCGAGAAGAGGCTTCATAAAGTTTTCGTTTACGTCCTGTCTGTTGCTGCAGTCTACCTTGCGGACATCGCATATTTTGTAGTTACCATTCTTGATTCCCTGTTCGAAGGTGTCAACAGCATTATCGTTGTTTCCTCTGTGAAGATTTGCAGCATAAAACAGCCACTGCTCAATTTTTCTGCTTTCGAAATTGTTGAGCAGGGTTTCATAAAGCTTCATATCCTCTTCATGAACATCGGATATTGGTTTTGTTACAACAATTGCAGCATCACATTCACTATCTACGGTTCGTAGCATCGATGTATCAATTCCAACCTGGGTATCACCAAGACCAACGGTATCGACAAGAACGATTTTTCCGCAGTCCTCATAGAAACGGCAGGAAATTTCCGCACGTGCCACCGCAAGATATTTATAATAGAATTCAACATCGGGGTCGGTAACCTTTTTACCGTTGCTCTGAGCAACAAAGGTTTTGATTTCTTCCGGGTTTGATGAGCTTATGGAGCCTTTTCCGAAGAGATATCTGATTGTGTCAAAATTATTGACAATTTTGGAAAGATGCTCAAGAGCTTTGGATTTGTTTGCATCGCCCTCAGGAATTCTTTCCTCAAGATCTGCAAGATTTATGTATTCAACATCTTCAAACGTAACCGGATTTTCAGCAAGGTACTGCTCGTCTATTTTTTTCATATAAGCAGTGACAATATCAACAAGATCCTGCTGTTCTTTGAATATGATTTTTACGGAAACTTTTCCCGGCTCCATTGATGAATCGTTGTAAATTACCGAAGTGGCACCGGTACAGTCACCCGTATCATAAGCAGGAATAATATCATTCTGAAGATCGCCCACAGACTGAAGGAATGTACTCTTTCCCTGTCTTGCTTTACCGACTGTGGCAATGCTTATGTGATCTCTTTCAAATCTTTTTATAGCATCATCTATTTTTCCGCGAAGTGCATTAATCTCTTTTTCAACTTCCTTGGTGTCTATTTCTTTGAAAATTTCTGAATATTTTGCCTGAAGAGCCTGATCGGAGATGTTTTGGGTTTTTGAGCGGAACCCTCTGAGTTCTTTAAGATACTCGAGAACTTTCATAAGCGCTGCTTTATTGTCTTTTAAAGTCTGCGATTTTTTCTTACGCTCAGAAAGTATCGACTCAATCTGTTCTTTAATGGTCATTTTCTTACCTCCATGTCTACGTTTTGAAGAATTGCCAAAATAGTATATTTCCTTAATTATATACTATTTTCCGCATGTTTTCAATACTTTATAAATATTTTTAAATAACAAAAGTGTACAAAAAAACATCTGTATTTTTGTACACTTTAGCACTTTAACATTTTAACATTCAAAATTACAATCATTTAAACAAGCAAAAGTCCAAAGTTTGTAACTATGGCAGAATTATTTACCGCATCGACAAACTGAGGTATGTATATGCCTGCATTAACGAGGAAAACAACCCATGCCGCACCTACAATTATTCCCACTCCTCCGCCTGCCACGGTATTTATGGCTTTTATGAGAGGCAATCTCGATAATGCATCAAGAACCCTGCCAAAGGCTTTTAAAAGAAGTCCTATCAGAAAATAAAGAGCTATAACGGAAATAATCGAAGTTATTGCTTCGGCACATTCATTTGCCCCGATTCCGTCATAGCTGCGGGTTACAAATTCCCCTATTGCCTTACCCACAGCCGAGGATGCAACAGCATCAACAAATGAATCTTTGAGTAAATATATAAGAATAACCGACAAAAATATTGACACAAAAGAATACAGCGCACCAACAAATCCTTTTCTTATTCCCCAATAGCACGAAAGAACCAGTACAACAAATATTACTACATCAATATAATTTATACCCATCACCTAAACACCTCCATTAATGCTTAACCGAAAGAATTTTACACACTCGGTCATTTACAGAAAAGCCAAAGTTATAGTTGTCATACAAAACCACTCTTGAAAAGTCAAATGATGCTTTCTTCTTCTTGCACAGATCGCCGTCTTCATCAATCAAAGCGGTTCCGCCTTCAAATGAAAGCAAGCAATAATCATTGTTGACACTTATCGAACGGACATTCTCCTTGCTTTTGTATACTCCGGTTTTATCCCCGTCAAAATCATAAATTTCGACCTGCGACTCACTCAGTTCGGAATTATATCTGTTAAACAAAAACGCTATATTACCGTCATCACTTATGTCAAAGGATTTAAACTCCTTGTCTGCATAAGAGATTCTCCATATTTCGGAGCCGTTCATGGCATAGCATGCGGTATATTTCAAGCCGAATGCAATAACCTTGTTTCCGCAAGGATAGAGCTCGGTTATAAAATTATCACTCAGCTCTACTTCACTGATGACCGATTCTTCCTTTGTTGTGTCAAAAAAAGTAAGAACAGAGTATATATCACTTTCGCTTGATCTCATGTCTGCAACAATGAGCATTTCCGAATCATCCGACAAAACAGCATCCACAACATCACTGTTTGTGTTTCTTTCATAAATCAGCTTGTGTGACGAACTGTAAGCTTTAAGCACAGTGTTGAAGCCTGATTTGTTACAAACGAAAACATATCCCCCATTGGTATTTACAGAAACGTTTTTTAACACCTCATCACTTTTTACAATTTTGTATGTGTCGTAATCCCTTATAATCATTGCATCGCCTGTCTGCGGACAAAAGACCGCTGCGCCCTCACCGTTCACCCGAATAATCGGATCTCCTTCAAAGGTAGTCACCTTATACTCAGCCTCCATATCCGGCCCAAACGCAAGAACTCTGCCCTCATCTGCATACAACACATTGTCGCCGTAGCTTTCAAAATCGCACCCCTGTGTCTCACCGAGAGTGTATTTGTTGCCCACATAGAAACGGTTATAGCTGTTTGGAAGTATTGGGATGAGGTCTGTGAGAACCAGAACCGCCAAAAGCAAAACAACAAGTGAAATTATTACACGCTTGCCGGGTTTCTTTTTTATGAATTTGCGAAGCTTTACAAAGCGGGTTACAAGCCATACTTTAAAAACAGAACTGACCTTTTTGGAAGAAGGTTCATCATCCGGTGTATCGTCCGAAAATTCATCATCTGATCTTTCATCCGAATAATTATCATCGTGATTTTCAGCTAAATCACCTTCTGTTTCACCCAAAGAAACATCATCAGATTCTTTCGGTAAAACCTCTGTATTGTCTTTGTCATTTATAATTTCCTGTGCAGCTTTTTCTGCTGTATCTTTGGTGATGTCATCATTATTAATTTTATTTTTTTCAAAATCAGACATAGATTTATCCTCTTTTAATAATATATTTCATACAGTGCAAGTCCCTGCGGTGGAGCTGTGGGCCCTGCATAGCTCCTGTCTTTCTTTTCAATAATCATGGGCAAATCCCCGGGAGAAATGCGTCCCTCTCCTACCGCCACGAGGGTTCCGGTGATGATGCGGACCATGTTGTAGAGATATCCGTCAGCCTTTATATATATTCTTATATATGGCTCATCATGCATAACTTCAAGCGAATACACCTCTCTCACAGTGGTCTCCATTTCGGGACCTGTGGTCATGAAGGAACGAAAATCATGCTCCCCCACTATATACTGCGCTGCCCTTTTCATAGCATCAACATCAAGTTTTTTGCGAATCTGCCACTCATAGTTGCGTGTAAACACTCCGGCATCGGAGGAGGTATTTATGGTATAAGAATATTTTTTTGCCCTGCACGAAAACCTTGGATGAAAGTCATCATCTGCCGGCTCGGAAGACAGAATGCGTATGTCATTAGGAAGTGCGTTGTTCAAAACAAGGGCAACTCTGTCAGGCGGGACCGGTGTAGACATCATAAAGCCTGCACAGTAACGTATGGCATGCACTCCTGCATCGGTGCGACTGCATCCGTACACTCTCACGTCTTCGCCAATTGTATTTCTTACGGCATCTTCAAGCATACCCTGTATTGTAACTACAGATGGCTGTATCTGAAAGCCGTGATATGCTGTGCCGTCATATTGTAAAATAAGTTTTATATTTCGCATATTAATATCCCATTATATTAAGGTTAAATACATCACAAACGACAATCCATGCGGCAAATACAAGCATGGCAGAAAGGGCAATCCAGTCATTGCCGTTAATTTTGAGTTGTTTTAGTGATGTACGGTTTTTTCCTCCGCGATAGCACCGGCATTCCATTGCCGTGGCAAGCTCATCAGCTCTTCTGAATGAACTGATAAACAGCGGAACAAGCACAGGAATCAGCGCTTTTGCCCTTTTAAAAATGTTTCCGCTTTCAAAATCTGCACCTCTTGCCTTTTGCGCCATAATTATTTTTTCTGTTTCTTCCAACAGTGTGGGAATAAACCTGAGTGCTATTGTCATCATCATTGCCAGCTCATGAGCGGGAAGACCGATTCCGGCAAAGGGAGAAAGCAGTCGTTCTATTCCGTCGGTAAGCATAATCGGCGAGGTGGTATATGTGAGAAGTGAGCTTCCCATTACCAAAAACAAGAGCCTGAGTGCCATGTTTACTGCATTTACAATTCCGGTTTCTGTTATTTTAAGAAATTTCCATTGAAAAACAACATTGTCGCCGCCGGTGAGAAACAGATTTATAATTGCAGTGAAAATAATAATAAACATAAGCGGCTTTGCAGATTTGAGGACAATTCTCGCCTTTATCTTTGAAAGCTTAATTACAAAGCCGAGAAAAACTCCTATACCAAGGTATGCAGGAACAGAATCTGCAAAAAACACAAGCACAATAAATGCCAGTGTAAACATTATCTTAAAACGAGGGTCAAGCTTGTGAATCGGCGAATTGAGAGGAAAATACTGACCCAGGGTGATATCTTTCAGCATATGTCATTCCCCCTGACCCTTTTTTTGATTGCTTCAACAGCAGCTTCAACGGTGTATATTCCGCTCCCGAGTTCTATTCCTTTTTGACGCAGATGATTTACAATTCTTGTGACCTGAGGAACGTTAAGCCCGATATTTTTTAATTTTTCAGAATCACTGAAAACATTTCCGACAGTGTCAAAAGCAATGAGATTTGCATCGGAAATAACCATTATTTTGTTCACCGTATTTGCCACATCTTCCATGCTGTGAGAAACAAGAATAACCGTGACATTTTTCTTGTCATGAAGTTTTTTTATGCATGACAAAATGTCGTTTCTGCCTGCAGGGTCAAGACCTGCCGTGGGTTCGTCAAGAATGAGAATTCTCGGATTCATAGCCAGAACTCCCGCTATGGCAACACGACGCTTCTGTCCGCCCGACAGTTCAAAAGGTGATTTGTCAAGAATGTCGGAAGATAAGCCTACCAACGGAAGGACATCCTCTATAATTGCAGATATTTCCTCATCGCTTTTGCCGAGATTGGCAGGTCCGAAAGCAATATCCTTATACACAGTTTCTTCGAAAAGCTGATATTCGGGATATTGAAAAACAATACCAACTGTACTTCTCACCTTTTTCATATCTATTTTTTCGCTTGTCAAATCATATTCGTTTACAATAACCTTACCGCTGTCGGGCTTAATCAGTCCGTTTAAAAGCTGAATAAGGGTAGATTTTCCCGAACCGGTATGACCGATAAGTCCGATGAAATCACCGTCTTCTATGTGAAAAGACACATTGTCGAGTGCCTTTTTTTCAAATGGACTTCCCTTACCGTAAGTATAGCAAACATTTTCAACTGTTATTGACATAGTTTGTATATCTCCTCTGTACATTCATCAACCGTCAAAACATCATCTCTGATATCAAAGCCCTCTTTTATGAGCTCATGAGCAAGCATAGTCGCCTGAGGAACATCCAGTCCTATGGAACGAATCATTTCAACATTTTTAAAAACATTGCGCGGTGTATCATCTATGAGTACCCTGCCTGCATCAATAACTACAACCCTCTGAGCCTTGACCGCCTCGTCCATGTTGTGGGTAATCAGCACAATTGTTATACCAAATTTTTGGTTAAGGTCTTCAATGGTTTTTATTACCTCACGTCTGCCTATGGGATCGAGCATTGCCGTTGGTTCATCCATAACAATGATATCGGGCTTCATGGCAATGATGCCGGCAATGGCAACACGCTGTTTCTGCCCGCCGGATAGCATGTGCGGAGCGTGATTTTTATATTCACTCATTCCCACAGCCTCAAGAGCATCATCCACACGCTTTCTGATTTCTTCGGGAGGTACCGAAAGGTTCTCCGGTGCAAAAGCCACATCCTCTTCAACAATTGATGCCACAATCTGATTGTCGGGATTTTGAAAAACCATTCCAACCATGCTGCGTATATCCCAAAGCTTATCGGGATCGGATGTGTCGATTCCGTCTATGACAACTTTCCCTCCAAGAGGAAGATAAATCGCATTGAGATGCTTTGCAAAGGTGGATTTTCCCGAACCGTTATGTCCGAGAACTGCCACAAATTCACCCTTTTTTATATTTAAGTTTATTTCCTTTAAAACAATCTCGCTGACACCTTCATCATTATCATATGAATATGTCAAATCTTTTACTTCAATCAACTTGAACCCCTCCGGATGTTTTATTTATCAAACCATCTGGTTGTATAACCGCACGGAAGCGCCAGACCGTTTGAAGTCATTTTGAGACCAAGCTCATCGGATTGAATTTCACCGCCAAACTTGTCTTTTATAAGGTATGACAATACGTTTGAAACAACAGTGTGAGAAATTCCCGTTGTGTATGAATTTACAATAAACAGCAAGGGCTTGTCGCTGAGGACATCCACGCACTTTTTCACCAGACCAAAAAGCTCGTCTTCAAAGCGCCAGAGCTCGCCCTTTGGACCTCTGCCGTATGTGGGAGGGTCCATTATTATAACATCATATTTATTGCCGCGGCGGATTTCGCGTTCAACAAATTTAACACAATCATCCACAATATATCTGATTGGTGCATCGGAAAGTCCCGATGATGCAGCATTTTCCTTTGCCCAGTTTACCATTCCTTTTGCAGCATCAACATGAACAACCGAAGCTCCTGCAAAAGCCGCGGCAACAGTCGCTCCGCCTGTGTAAGCAAAAAGATTCAGCACCTTGACGGGGCGGTTTGCCTGAGTTATTTTTTCAATAATAAAATCCCAGTTTGCCGCTTGTTCGGGAAAAATGCCCGTGTGCTTAAAGCCCATGGGTTTTACATTAAAAGTCAAATCACGGTACTTAATCTGCCATGAATCGGGCAGTTTCTGATTGTAATCCCACCAACCGCCGCCTGCTTTGCTTCGGTTGTAGCGGGCATGAGCCTTGTTCCATAATATTTTTTCACTTTTTTTCGACCAAATAGCCTGAGGATCGGGACGAACAAGGTAATAATCTCCCCATTTTTCAAGCTTTTCACCGTCGGAAGCATCGATTAGTGTATAGTCTTTCCAATTATCTGACAGAAGCATGACAAACTCCTTATTTGTTATTTTTTACAGCTCTTATGTCTGTGCCTGCAAATCTGAGAACATTAAACTCATTTTGCAATCTTGACATGACACGTTCCTGATAAATCTCCCCCATTTTTTCAAAAGAAAGATTTGTACTTATTACAGTTGACTTTTCACATGAAAGTCTTGTACTCAGAAGATCAAAAAACACTGCCTGAGTATATGATGTTATGAATTCTGTTCCGAAATCGTCTATGATAAGCAAATCGCAATCATAAATCGTATCATATAGTGCAGAATATGCATCTCGGTCAATTTTCCCGAATTTGTAATCATCAAGAAACTGAAACAGCTTGTATGATGATTTGTAAATCACAATATAGCCCTTATCCGAAACAGCGTTGGCAATGCAACCTGCCATAAATGTTTTTCCAAGTCCCGACGGCCCACACAGAAGAAGGTTTCCTGAAAATCCGTTTCCGAAACTGTGAGCAAAATTTGCACAATTGGCATATACTGCCCGCATCAAATCTCTCGGAGCAATGCCTATGGCAGGATCGGTCTCGGCAGGATAGTAATCGAGCACAAATTTGTCAAAGGTTGAGTTTTTAAAGGCGGTATTTTCTCCTTTTTCACCGGGGAGGCTGAGATACTCACGTATTTTTTTAATGTAACATCCGCATTTTCTGCCGTCACTTCCATAACCCGTATCACAGCATTTTTCGCAGGCATACTGCGGAGTATATTCTTTTATATTATTACCGTTGAGAATATCCTGACGCTCTTTTCTGAGTCTGTCAGCTTCAATCCTAATGCTTTCAGCTGCCTGCTCGGGAGTGATTTTCTCCTCAAGCACTCTCCTTGCATTTGTAACAGCAAGTGAGGATATCTCTCTGTCTATTTCTTCAATTCGGGGCAAGAGAGCATAGAGCATATCTTTAGCGCCGGCTTTGTTCATTTCATGCTCACTTTGCATTCTGCGGTATTCCGCCTGAATTTTTGCATGAATTTCATTTATTGACTGCATCGCTTTCACCTCCGTAACGAGACATCATTTTTTCTATCATTTTCTTTTCGATATCACTTATGGATTCACTGTCGGGATAGTTTCTGAAACTGCTTTTTCTCACATTAGATGGTAAGGATTCCTGTGATTTGCTATTTTTGTGAGCAAGTTCATCACGAATTACGGCATCCATATATTTGAATGATACTTTTCCTGTGTTTAAAACCGCAATTTCATATGCTTTCATGATAAGCTCCTCATCAGCCTTACATTCATTCAACCATGAAAGAAGCATTTTCTCTTCAGTCTCCGAGAAATCTCTACCCGAAATTTTAAACTTTTTTCTGTAATTTGACATAATACTGTTTTCGTCTGTTCGCATTTTTATAAATTCAAGAGCTTTTTCGGTTGTATTTACGCCATTGTCCGCCCATGAATAAGCCACTTTTTCAATATATCTCATTGCTGTTTTGTTATTCGAAATACAATATTCAAAAAGCATAATAATTACCGGCTCAGGCAATTTCAGATAATCAATAAAGCTGTATATTATACGGTAGTCAGTGGGAGTGAGGCTTTTGTTCAAAAGCTGACTGATTATGGCAAAAAGATGTGCGAGGCTTTCGTTAGAGCTTACTGTCTTTATGACATCGGAGGATCTGTAGTTTGATGAAACCGATATATTGGGCTGAAACTTTCTTTCATCTGTATCGTAAGCATTTTCCTCTTGTGCATTTATGGATGCATTCCCATCGGGTTTAACACAGTTTTTATCATTATCCTTAAGACTAAGGATGGAAACATCATCACCCGAATAAGAAATGACGCCTTCACTATCCCAATACTTAAGGGCACTTACAACATCTGACTGTAAAAGACCGCATCCCTCGGAAACAGACTCAAGGGAAAGCAAGCCCGAAGCCGCCGAGTGTCTGAGTATGTACAAATACACCTTGACAAAAGATGCATTTGCTTCTTTCATATATTTGTCAACAAAAACATTGCTTACCGAAAATGATGCCGAAACATTGGTTATTTTAATGGAGTTCATCCTCTTACCTCCGAATATTTTCATAAGTTCATCTAACTATCCACGTTAGATTATTATATCACAAACAAATAGAACTTGTAAAGAGTTTTAAACAAAAATAGAATACAAAAAACTCATTCTGAGAGCTGCTTAAATGGTGATAATTCGCTCAAAGAATGAGTTTTAATTTTTAAGAAATAGGATTGCCTTCACCGTCAAAGAGGGGAAGCGGTGCAAGATATGTAATATCGTCTCTTCCGATGGCATCGCCTTCAGCAAGAACACACAATTTTCCGACTATGTTTCCGCCTGCACTGTTTACAAGATGTTCGAGCGCAGAAAGGGATTCGCCGGTGCTTATTACATCATCTACAATCAAAACTCTTTTACCCTTCATGGCTTCCACATCATCCGAGCCAATGCAAAGAGTCTGGGTTTTTGCAGTTGTTATTGAATCGACCTTTGTGGTGAAAACGTCCTTCATATAAAGCTTGGGACCCTTTCTTGCCACAATGTAGTGATTGTGTCCCGACTGACGCGCCATTTCATAGAGAAGCGGAATCCCCTTTGATTCGGCTGTAATGAGAACGTCATATTCCGGAGCCTTTTCAAGAAGCTTTTCGGCGCAGTGTTTCGTGATTTCAACATCACCAAACATTATAAATGCGCCGATGTAGAGATTGTCATTAAGCGGACAAAGCAGTAAATCTCTCTTCATGCCTGCAATATCGATTGTATAATATCTATCCATGTCATCTTCTCCTTAAATGCATTTTTGCAAATGCCGATTAAACTTTTAACACAAACAGTTTAACATAGATTTTGATAAATTTCAATAGTTAAGTTACACCTTAAAATCATGTCACTGCTTCAATGGCGATATTTGTTTACCAATAGCATCTCCAATTTGGATTTGTGTATCTCATTAAAGCTTCAAGATAGAAGAAATCACCATAGGATGCACAGCCTTCAACACCGAGGTTATACGGTACTGCACAGCTTACATGACTGACAAGACCGTCAAAATCCTTTGATTCATAATCTGCACACATATCAATTGTGCCATCTATAATCTTTGCGGCGGCATTTTTATAAATTTCTTTATGGGGATCGGAGTCGTCAAGGAAACGGCAAACCTCCATCATGCCGCAGGCTGTAACAAGCCCTGCCGCAGAGTCTCTTGCTTCATCTCCCGATGTGAAGTCATAATCCCAATATGTCACGCCATCCTCGGGAAGATGATTGAGAGAAAAGTTTGTGACATCGTGGTGCATATCAAGATAATGCTTATCTCCCACATAATCAAAGGCACGGGCAAGAGCATAAACCGACCATGCATGACCTCTTGACCAGCAAGAATCATCAGAGTGTCCCTGAAAGGTGAAACCGTGGTCGGGCTTCAGGGTTTCTTTGTCGAAAAGATAGTGATGGAATGATGAACCGTCGGGACGAATGAGGGTGTTATCGGTTACGTTGATTTGTGATTTTGCCGCATTCAAAAACTTGTCATCACCGGTCTGTTCATATGCCCACAAAAAGAGCTGAATGTTCATAAGAGTATCCATTATGGTGCGGACACCAAGCTTTTCAACGGAATTTACACCAAGAATGATAAATCCGCCTTTTTTGAGAATAGCTTTCGTTATAGAGATGTTCAGCGGCTCTGAGGGCATTTTCTTTGGCAAGCTTATCGCCTGTTACTTTGTAGAGTGCAACGCATGAGGGTGAATAGATAAATCCCACATCGTGATCATCAAGATTGATATTTTCATCAAGTCTTTTTTTATAGCTATTCATGTGATTTTTTGCAACTTCAAGAAAACGCTCGTCACCGGTGAGTTCATATGCAAGAACAAATGTGCCTGTGTGCATACCGCAGGTCCAGGAATTGTTCTCTCCTATGGGATATTTAAAATCCTTGGCATATGTACCGGGAAAGCCATCGGTGTAGATGTCAATTTTTGAAAGGAGTTTATCTGTAGCATTTTTTATCGCTTTTTGAATTTTTTTGTCACTGATTTTATATTCACCTCTGAATCTTTCAGGGTGCTCAAGATTTATGTGTCCTCTGTTCATAATGATACCTCTATTCTGTTTATTATAATCATAAGTAATTTATACTGCAAACAACCACAAATGGCGAATTTTCGATGTTGGTTATTACGACTGACCATTCATTCTATAAGCGAATCTCTTACTGCTATTTCAAACCGTTGACCGGACATTGTACCCGCGCCTCCGTCAAAACGCGAATTTTTCATAAAGACCGCACAAATTTCGTTTTCGGGATCAATCCAGAAATGTGTTCCGTACGCTCCACTCCAACCGTAGCAGCCAACTGGCAGTTTTTCGTATTTTTCGCTTGTTACTACGCGGACGCTGAGTCCCCAACTTTCTTTGTCGGGTGCCCAGCTAAACGGAACGCAGGGAGTGGAAATATTATTTACAGATTCTTTTGACAAAATTTGCTTGTCACCGCATTTTCCGCCTGAAGCAAGCATTCCGGCAAATTTCACATAATCGTTCATAGATGAAACAAGCCCTGCGCCTGCAAGATTGTGACCATAGGGGATTTTTTCAAAAACACAACCTTCATATGTTATTCCTTTTTCTTTTTTTCTGTCCACCTTGTTGTGCATTGTGATAATTCGGCTATATTGTTCTTCGGTGGGGGAAAATGTTGTATCTGTCATGCCGCAAGGGTCAAAAATTGCTTCTTTCAAAAAAGCTCCATAGTCCATGCCGCTAACCTTTTGTGCAACAGCACCGAGAAGGTCAAAAGCTCCAAAACCACTGTACATAGACTGGGTTGCGGGTTCAAAACACAGACCTGCTTTTGTAAAGTATCTTATAGTCGATTCGATGGTTTCGCGGTCTTTGTCAGTCATACTTGTTTCGTCGCCGTTGCCAAATCCCGACGTATGGGTAAGACAATGTCTGATTGTAACATCGGTTTTGGTTTCTCCAAGATCGTTGCCCTCCGAGGTGATGACGTGAATATGTTCAAGCTCCGGAATATATTTTTTCACAGGGTCATCGAGCGAAATAAGACCACGTTCTTCAAGAATTACCATTGCAACACCGGTTATGGGTTTGGTCATCGAAGCAAGGCGGAATAAGGTTTTGTCACTTACAGGTGTTATACCTTCGGCATCGCTGTAACCAAAATGCTTTTTATAAACAACGTTACCACTTTGCAATACACAGTATGAAGATCCGAAGATGTTGTTGTTCTCAAGATCATAATTTGCAATTTCTTCTATACTTTTACTAAGCTTTTCTTTATCCAATATTTTCATAAACTACACTCCCGATAATTTTTGAAATGTTTTTAGTTAGTCATTTTAATTATATCAGATTGATATGAATTATGCAATAAGTTTATACGCAGTCTGCCATTCTCCCTTAGCCTGACAGAAGTTATCCGAACCTGCCTTAAAGACCGTATTTTTGGCATCTTCAAGAAAAGCAGCTTCTCCATTGTACTACAAACACCAAAAAATGGCAACAATTATTTTATACAATGACTATTTTATTTTGAACCCTCTCTGCTATACAAGAATAACAATAGCAGAAGCGATTTTATGCTTTTCAAAACCATATTAATTCCTTTCAGGAAATTATATTCTCGGAAGCTGCATAACCTCGTTCTTGCGATTTTTGATGTTTTCGCAAAACAGCTCAACACCCTTTTCAAAATTGGTTTCAAGCCAAAGCTCACGGTATTCAAGGTCAAGCCAGTCTATAAGAGAAACAATTTCTTCGGCTTCGGTATCGGTTATTTCCATATGCATTCTGAGCTTACACAGCTTTGCTGAAAGAATAACCATTTTGCCGTTGATGATGATTTCACGCTTTTGTCTGTTGTCAAAATCAATATTTAAAACCTCTTTTAAAATCGACTCAACATAGTTAATCACATTGTCAAAATAGAAATCATCTCCGCAGACCGTAAGGTCAAAAAAGTCGAAATAGCCTTTGGTTTCAAGGGGAAATGCAAGAATCAGCCCACACATTGAACCAAGATGTACCCTTTCGGGTTCGAGAAGATAATAATTTGAAATGCGATACAGAAGCTCGCTGACCTTTTTGCCGCCGAAGGAGAAAACATCTGTAAACTCTTTCGCACCGTAAATAAATTCAGGCTTAAAGGCCTCACCTGTCTGCTCACCGCCGACATTCCATGCATACTGACCGCCCAGAGCCCCGGGGAACAAGCTCCACACAGGGAAATGAGGATGACCTTCGTATCCGCACGCCCAGTCAGTTACAAGATAGCCTTTTGCACCGTATTTTTTGCCAACCTCACCGGCAGTACGCAGATTAAAGGTTGTAACATCAGAGCGACCGGTAAAACTGAAATGAGTGTTACACGACGGACACACATAAAACTCAACGCCCTTATCTCTGAGTGCCATACAATGCTCTGCCATGGTTTGTGACTGAATGAGTTCGTATCCCCACTCAAGAGCAATGGCGTCCTTTGGAATGTAATTGAATGAATCGGGATAGTTAATAATCATATCTGCCCAAAACATAAGCTTTTTACCGTGTTTTTTTCCGACACGCTCATTAATGCTGTTCAGATATTCCATGAAAAAGACATCCTTGCCTTTTTGCTTGCATACATCTTCAAGCTCATATCTTCCCAATCCGTATGCTTCGTCAAGTCCAACGTTAACATAATCGGATTTGAAATACGGAAGAAGCGAATCGAAAATATTCTCAACGAGCCGATTTGATTCTTCGAGAAGCGGATTGATTGTTCCCGTATTTTCAACCCCTGCACCAACCGCAAGATGCTTATATTCATCACGTTCCAGCCAACTGCCCATATGACCCAGACAGTTCTGATTGGGAACAAGGTCTATAAAACGCTCATTGCAATATTTTTCAATTTCGGCAATATCCTCGGGAGTGAGGCAGTCAAACCCCTCTGTTACCTGAGGAATAAGCGGATATTTGAAAACAAAGCTTTCTATGTAGAGTTGAAATTCGTTGTATTTCAAAAGCGTGAGATTGTCTATGAGTTTTTTTATTGTTGACACCTTAGGGATTCGTCCGCGGCTGATGTCAAGCATATAGCCTCTTTTTTCAAAATCGGGACTGTCGTGAACCGTAGTGCAGGCAATGGACTCTCCCTCTGTTTTCCAAAGCACAAAAAGAGATGTAAGAGCTCGAAAACAGCCTTCATCGGTGGATGACGAAACGGTGATTGCGTCATTTGTGACATTCAAAATGTATTCTTCTTTTTTTAAAAGGGAATTTTTCAAAAAAGTGATTTTGTCGCATGATTTGCACTTTGCGCAAAAGCCGAGCAAATCATCGCAGTTTCCGATTGCAAGTTTAAATGTTCCCTCTTTTGATGTCATTTGTTTTGGTTGTGGGTATATCATTTTTGGGTTCTCCTTTTTTCGCTGACACATAGTTTCAATACTATGTTAAAATTGTACTTTAAATCAAAAAATTTATCATTCGAATTTTTACACAATGTTTATTGTATTTTGAACATACCCCAAATGAATTTGTTTAATGTTAGCCTTAACAACCAACACTGAAGACGCCTCAAACCGTGAATTTTCGGTATCTTTTGGCTTGTCGTCCTTGAAAGGCGAGTATATATTTCCGAGTATTTTAACGACGAGTGAGGCGAAATTTATATTTTAAAACCGCCTTTAGTGTCGGTCGTTAAGGCTACAAACATACAGAGGATCTTTTGTATACATTGTCGAAATATTGTTAATTGTTCAAAAAAAAGAAAGTATGTGCTAAAATTGTTGATGACAAACAAACTTTTTCGTGATAAAATATAATGAGTATCAAAAAAACATGGGGTGAATGCAATGGCGGAAATAGAGATATCAAAAATCGAAAATTCAAACCGTGAATCCTTCGAAAAAGCACTGGAAGCATTTGAACTAAGCGAAGAAGACCGTGGAAGAACCGTGCAGAGATCCAAAATTTTCTCATACAGCAAAGAAAGCAAATTGCCGATTTTATACCGTCATTACAATCACTACCACGATGACGAAAAAAGCATAACCGGATACAGAAACAATCATCTGGAATATTACAAACTGTATGTATTTGTTGAGGGGAAAATCGGAATGTTCATAACGGATCAGCTTTATACTTCCGGTTTTGGGAAAATCATTTCCCTTTGCAAAGACGAAGATTATATGCTTTTTATTTATGAACTGGAAAATCTTGAATATTATGAATTTAACTTTCCTGCCGATTTTTTCGAAAACATTGCAGATAACTCCCCCTTTCACAAAATCTTTTTTAAAGGCAAATCCAATTCGGGAAATGCACTTGAGCTCTCTGCCAAAAACACCGAAAAGCTTTTTGGGATTTTTAAGAAAATGGATGGAATTATTGAACAGAATAATGAATTTGAAGACTACCTCCTCTATTCTTATACGTTGCAAATCTTTTCCATTATGTGTGATGGTTCAAAGGGGGTTAAAGGCGAAAAACCGCTCCTTACACCGCTGCTTAAAAATGCACTGGAATACATTTCGAAAAACATTATGACCTTAAACGATACCAAACAAATTGCGGACCATTGCAACGTGAGCATATCCTATCTTTGCAGAATGTTTAAAAAATATCTCGGAACATCTCCCGTAGAATATATAACAAGCCAAAAGCTTTCAAGAGCAAAATATCTTTTGAGAAACGGTCATAATGTGACGGAAAGCTGCTATGAATCGGGATTTAAGAGCTATAACTATTTTATAACAACTTTCAGAAAAAATATCGGAATGACACCGACAGAATATCAAAATTCGGAAACAAATGATGAATAAAGGGTATATGAAAATTTTCTCGTTTTCATATACCCTTTTGATTATTTGAGTGTTAGTTTTAATCCTCAAAAGTAACATCAAATACGCTGAGACCGAGTGGCGGAAGCTTGGCAAGGAATCCAAGAGGTCTTTCGTCATATTTCAAACCTATTTTCATATTTTCAGCCGCCGCACCGTCAAACTTTGTTTCGTTGGCTTTGGGAGGATATACAAACCTCGGAGGAATAACCGGGAATTTGCCTCCGCATTCAACGGATTTAACTGTTTTGGTACACAGAACCTCATAGTTTTTGTAGTTATTCAGATGATTTATTACATACACTCTGTATACGCCGTTATCCATCAGAACAGGTAAAACAGTTGTTTCACATCTGAAGATAGCCTCAGCAGTGTTGTTCAAAAGATATGCAAGTGCCCTGTAGAATGCATCGGTACACTCGTTAAATGGCATTTGAGTAAGGAAGAAGGGATGGTCTGTCCAGTTTTTGGGTTTGCCTGCTTCGAGCTTGGGAGCCTCGCTTTCGCTCATAATTTCATTAACCTTTTCAATATGTTTTTCTTTATCAGTGAGACCTGTCACAAACACTTCGAGCTTGTATCCGCCTTTTTCATCTGCAAAGATGACATCACATTTAATGCTGTTTTTCTCACAATAACCAAGAGGTGCAGTGCAAATAACCGTACCACGGTCAAAGGAAAGAATTGTCTTTTGTTCATCGGATGCAAAAAGGTCGAAGTTTGGCACAAAAATTGAACCGTTAACATCTGAAAGCTCCTCTATACGTACAGCGGCTCCCGTTGATGCATTTTTACGCTGAGCTTCAAAATATTGTTTGTGAGTTGAAGGACGACGGCTGTCTATGTATTCGTCGAGAAGTGCATAGTGGGCATGGTCTGACCATACAATGGTAGGAGCTATGATATCGACAGGTTTCACACCATAGGCAAGCTCTCCTCTTTCTTCCAGCCACTCCCATTCGGATTTTACAATACCGTCACCAAGGGTTACCATGTAGCCGTCTACACTATGCTTGTATTCGCCATTATGTTTTGTATACATATTTGCAAGATAATACATATCTTTTTCAAGGCGTGTGGGGATGTGATGAATGGCATCCCAACCTTCTGTGCAATCCCTTACACCAAGGAGAGCATTGAGATTGTTATCGGGATTAAACACATGCATCATCTGTGCATGGGACATATACTGCTGGAAAATGTAGGGTCTGCAATCAAGAAGCTCCGAAGCTGTGGGAACAGTTTCTGCAAGAAGATAATCTACGCCTGATTCGTAGAACACACGGTAGTCGATGCCATAGCGATAGAGAGCTTCAAAGGGGTCGGCACACCATGCATTATTAATCATAATCTTTTTGCCGATTGCATGAAGTGCTGTTGAAACCTTTGTCCAGAATTTCTTCCATCTCCAAACATAGAATTCAATCCATTCACGGCGAAGATTGCCCCATATGAATTTTTGACGTTCTTCAATGTCTGACTGTTCATCATAGCCAAATCTTTTTGCAATTTCATCGGGATATGTCACGCCCGAATGAGCGGCAAACTGCTCAAGCATATCGCAGGAAAAATCGCCATTTGAAATTGAATATCCCGGTGGGCAGAAGCAATCGGAAACATGGAGACCGGCAAAGCCGTAGTCCGTGAGACAACGAACAACCTTATCTACAAAGAAATCTTCATAGTATGTTCCGTCTTTAAAGCGTTTTAAAACGTTGAGCTTCATTCTGCCGTTCACGCCGTAGGAAAGAAGCTCAAGATGGTCACTTTGCCACTCATAGTGACGGGAGTTTTCAAGATAAACTCCGTCAACTCCGATAAAGGCTTCGACTCCCCTATCCGCAAGATTTTTTCCAAGCTCACGAAGATCATAGTTTGTCCAGGGCTGACGCTCACGATATTCGTTACGCGGTGCACCAAAATAATGACAAAAATCTATGTGAAAGGTGAACTCCTTATCCATGTTTTCATGTTCGTTTATTATGTCGGGATGAAAAATAAATACCGACAAAGCAGACGGAATGAAACCTGTTGTGTCAAGATATTCACCAACACCACAGTCGGGCTGATCTCTGTCAAAGCCGATGAGAGGTGTCCATATCATGTGATTCTTTTTATCCATAGCAAAACCCCCTGAAATAAATTTTGGAAATGTTTTTTATTTTATATTAACACAAATATTAAAACATTGCTTTTTTGTTTTTAGACAATATGTTTTATATTTTGAACATATTTTTAAACACAATTTATTTCAATAATTCCTCCAACATAATCTCACATCAGATGATATTTATAACAGACAATACTAAAGAAGATTCGCAGATTTGATCAACTATGAAAATCTTCAAAGCATAAAAATCCGCTTTAAATCAACTAATGTTTTTTAGCTTTCACTCATATAAATACAACAATTAAAAAGGGCGTGTCTCAACAAGTGATTTATTGATGTGACCCCAAAAAGTTAGACTTTTTGGGGTCACATCACAGCCAAGTTCTTTTATTTTCGGAATAAAAGGTATTAATGTGTTTAACCTATGCTCAGGATTGCCATATGTATTTTGCTTTGGAGCTCCCGTCATACCAAGAGGATATATGTGATAAAAAATTGCTTCATCATACCAAGCCATTTATAGATTCTCCGTTTCTTTAATTGCAGTATTGTGTCACATTGAATAATTATTTTGTTAATTTTATTTTTGAATTAATAAAAACCCCTTTTGGATTATCGAGAATAATCGTCTCTCCATCTTTAACATATTCAACACTATCGGGTACGTTTAAAATGATTTCATAATCTCCTTCGGGTACATATTCACCGTTAGCATCTCTGAAATCCCACTGAGGCAGTCTTATTAAAACTTTTGTTATGGTGCTGCTTGTGGATGCAGGAACAAGCAAGTTTCCTGCCGCAAAATGCGGAACATCATATGTTAATACAACTTCATCCCTACCATCATCGATTCTTTTTATTACATATGTCATAGGAATAGATTTAAGTTCAATGTCAACTTTCTCCGAGTTTATTATTTCAATGGAATCGGAAACATAATCTGTTTCTGACATACTTATAACATAATATCCTGTATTTTCATCTATTTCAGCTTTATTTCTCCATGAGGGAATGGTATTCCATTTATTTATACAGCCGGTTCGTGTATCCAGCATCATTGTTGTTGCAGAATGTAAAATTGTCCGGGAATCTTGAATTTGAGGTGCTTTGAATTCGTTTTCTTTGTAGGTTTTAAAAAACCTTATATCACCTTTTTTTACAGGATGAGAAAGTTCTTTTTCTACAACAAACTCGCCCATACCCAAGCACCATAAACGTTTGCCTGTCATATCATGATTGTATCTGATTAAAC
Source organism: Clostridia bacterium (assembly GCA_017416845.1). Lineage (GTDB taxonomy): Bacteria > Bacillota > Clostridia > UMGS1810 > UMGS1810 > RGIG1828. The sequence goes on along the minus strand of JAFQBA010000121.1, from coordinate 6,101 downwards.
CAATCCAATCTGTTGCATCATAACCGTAATCATCTATGTACATTTTTCTTTCTAAAATATAGCAGGTTGTACTTCCGTCTTCTGAGGTATAGATGTCTTTTTGAAGTTCGCTGTCTACATTTGTTTGCGAGACATCTAAACATATACCTTCCGTTTCTTCAAAAGTATAGCTCCAACCAAATTTTTCTACAATATTTCCCCAGGTTAGCGGAATGTATATTATGTCTTTATATCTTAATAAAGGGTATTCTTCTGTTCCATCAATAAAATTTATGCTTTCCCCTATGCATACTGCAACTGTGCAATTTGCCAATTCTGCATCTACTGTTTGTGAAGACATAATTTCAACATCAACATTTTTGCCGGGAACAGATTTTTCCGTTTCAGTGAGAAGGAGAACATCCTTGCTATATCCGTCTACCCACTCAATACTTTTGCCAATAGACTTTCCCACATCAAATGTCATTGGTATATAGATTACGCCCCGATAGAACAAAGCAGGATATTGCACGTTTTCACAAATGGAAATATCATTAATTATTACCTTAAATGGCGAAGTAATAACTGTCACCTCAGACGTTTCACCCATAACGGTAACAGTCATAAAAAACAACAACAGAGCAACAACAATTAATATTCTTTTCATAGTAGTGTCTCCTTTACGTTTCAAATATTCTTTATAATCTCCCATTTTTCAATAAGCTTAGCCAATGAATAACCTGCATTAGCAGGAGATGTTGATGGCAGACATATTGCATTTCTGCCGGTTTGAGCTTGAGTATACCTTTTATAATACTTTTCGGCAGTTTTTCCATTAACAAAAATCTCCATGATGTTTGCTTCCTTCAATATTTTGGATATATCATTTACTTCCACGTTTTTAATGGAACTGTCTGAACTTCCGATTATTTCACAGGATGCAATGACATCCCAAAGTGCAATACCGTTTTCATATAAAAGTTTCTTTTTTTCTTCTATGGTTTCAGGTTCTTTACATTCAAATACCGAAGAAATCACCTTCCAGAAACGGTTTTGAGGATGACCGTAGAAAAACATTTGTTCACGGGATTTCACCGACGGGAAACTACCCAGAATCAATATTTTTGAGTTTTTATCATATAAAGGCGGAAAAGGATGCACTATCATTTTTATAACCTCATAATATACAAAATCCAACTTACAACATTTACATTGATATAAAACGTCTTTATCTATCTTCCCGATTCAAATTTCGGATTTGAAGGATATCTTTCTTCGTTCATTTCAGATTTAACTCTGATTATCTCTTCCATATCTCAAAACTCCACTTAAAAGTTTTTATAAAAATCAAACGCTCAACGCTTCATACGTTTTTTTGAAAGAAGCCACTCCATCAATTCCTTATTATAGGTATGTTTCCATACAAAATGCCCTACACCGTCAAGTCGGGTGTATGTCACATCAGAATTTGAAAGCTTTAGTTTTTCTACCATTTCATCCGATTGAACAGGAGAAACAACGTTATCGTCTGCACCGTGAAAAGCCCACACAGGCATATTGAGAACACACGCATTCCACGCCATTCCTCCACCGCAAACGGGTGCTATGGCAGCAAAAAGGTCGGGTCTTGCCATGGCTGTGAACCATGTACCGTAACCGCCCATACTAAGCCCCGTGAGATATACTCTGTCTTCATCAACATTGTATTCTTTTATAAGCTGACCGATAAATCCGATAATCGACTCTACTCTTGCCGCCCAAAAGCTATTCTCCGGGCATTGAGGCATAGCAACTATACAATTGTGTTCAGCTTCTTTTAGGTATGCGGAAAATCCATGTACATCAACTTTGTCAAGGTCATCTTTTCCGCTACCGCGTTCACCGGCACCATGAAGCTGAATTATCAGCGGAAGATTTGTTTTTTCTTCTGATGGTGCATATTTTACAAAAGGAAAAATCCACTTTTCCTCTCTATGTTCTGTTCGTTTCATACTCATATTACCCCGTTTTATAACTTTCCTTTTTTTATATCAAAACAATACGATTTAATCACATTGTAGTTTTAGCTCGACGCAAAACCATTCCGGGTCTGTTTCCTGTATGCTCACTGTCTATAACAACCGGCTCTCCATTTACAATTACCCAATCAAAACCTTCGCTATAGCGGCTCGGGTTGGCAAAGTCAGAATTGATTTTTAAGTTTTTAATATCAAACACGTTTATATCTGCATAATTACCTTCCTTGAGCACACCACGATTTGCAAGTCTGTAATGCTCTGCAGGCATTCCTGTTACCTTATTTACCGCCTTTTCAATTGAAATTGCTCCAAGGTCACGGACATAGCGAGTGAAAAAGTATATCATGGACATATATGCCTGTACATTTTTCGACGGTTTACGGGTGGGATGTTCAAGACCTGTGGCCGATGAATCTGTCATCCACATATATATGGGGTCTTTTACTACGCTGTCTATCATTATCTGCTCGTGGAATACATTTGCCTGCATACCGATGTTACGTAGCTGCTCCATTGAATCCACGGAAGCAATGACATCAAGGAAGCATTCAACCGGCTCTTTGCCTATTTTTTCAACTATTTCTTTAAAGCTAAGACCTGCATACTCAGGCAAGTGACCTGCTGTGAGATTGATAAGTCTGTCCCACTGTCCTGCTCCGAGGAAACGCCAGTATCTGTCAAGATCATTTTTAACACGGTCTCTGCCCTCGTGAGTGGAAAGCACTTCTTTGAATTTTTCAACCCCGTCTGCATAGAGCCATGGCGGAAGTATAGCCATTGCAAGACCCGATGCAAAGCAGGTGGGAAGCATATCTGCATATACGTTAAGATTTTCTTTTTCACGGGCATCTTTTAGCATCTGCATACATTTATCGAGATATTCGTTGGGAATACCATTATCATATTTAACATTAAGATGAGACACAGTACCTCTTATGCCGTTTTTGCGGACAACATTTAAAAATTCCTCAACAGCTTCGATGATATATGTTCCCTCATCTCTCATATGAGAACAATAGTTACCGTCATATTCTGCCACAATCTTTGCAAGACGTTCAACTTCTTCGGGCTCGGAATTTACACCGGGGTCAAATTCAAGACCGGTTGAAAAACCGATAAAACCAGCCTCCAAAGCCTCACGCAAAAGATCTTCCATAATCTTAAACTGCTCCTCGGTAACTTCTTTTCCTGTTGCTCCGGCAACAAGTCTGATATCATTGTGACCGCAAAGCCACGCAAGGTTAACCGACGGCTTAAGCTTTTCTGCCTTATCAAGAACCGCTGCCATTGCTCCTTTTGGAACAGGCTTACCTGTGCCAAAAAGGTCATAAACCGAAACAATTCCGTCGCAGGCAGGGTCAAAGGGTGTTGTGCGAAGTGAATGCTTCATAGAATTGCCGCAGTTGCCGACAATTTCTGTTGTAACACCTTGTCTTACAGCATTTTGAAACTCCGGATGACACCAAAGGGTACCGTCCGAATGGGTGTGGGAATCAATAAAGCCCGGAGTAACATATTTGCCTTTTGCGTCTATTATTGTTGATGCATTTTCATCCGTAAGTGTTCCTATGTATGCGATTTTGCCGTTTTTAACGGCAATGTCTGCAACATAAGAAGGCGCTCCCGTTCCATCTACTATGTTTCCGTTTTTGATAATTATATCATATGTGTTTTCGTTTTTCATGTTATATACTCCTCTCAACAATTCAGTCTAAATATCTGACATCACACGATTTTGGATAATCTGTTTCTTCTGTTTTTTCGGATTCATATGGATATACCTTTTGGATTGAAGTTACTCTTGCTTCATCGCTTTCTTCGTCAACATGAGCACCTATGATGCAAGAGGGTTCAATCTCATTTTCGCACCATTGTCTTAATGCGTCAAGCAACAAATCACCGCTTTCGTTCGCCCATATTTCATTTACTCCCCTGCCCTTGGTGCTATGCTCTTTTCCGGGCAAAATATAGAATTTAAAAAAGCTTTTAACAATTTCATATCCGCCCATTTTTTCGCATACTCTGTTATAATATTTAATTGCATCGGGATATGGAACACAAGGGTCAGCACTTCCCGAATAAGCCATCAATTTTCCGCCACGGCGATAAAAATCTGACAAATCGGGATTGTTCGCATTAAGATAGGGAGATAATTTGCGGTGCAACCGGTCAAGGTCAGCTGAAAAATCAAATTCGTATCCGTCATAATCTTCGCCAAACGCCCAGATAAAGGGATAAAAAAACGGACTTTCTTCTTTCTGACACATTTCAATCCCACAGGTATAAACTTCCGAACCGATTGGCATTCCGTTATATATTTGCTCATTTGTTTCGGGATTAACGGGACCTTTGTAGACCATCTCCAATGAGGTCAATTGTTCTTTTGTAAATTCGGGGCATTTTTCCTTTAAAAACCCGAGAAAATCATCAATAGTTGATTTGTCAACATATGGAAATGACACATAATCTTTCTTTTCGCTGCTATCTTTTAAACTAAAGTATTCATTGGCAACATCGGTTATTTGGGTTATTTTCTCAGAAGAAAACATCGTCTTGCCATCTTTGGTACGCAGAAGATTATGATTCCACAAAAAATATGTATGCAGAAATACCCTGTTATTAGCAGGCACACCTGCAATAATTCCGTTATAATCATCGGGGAAACGCTGTGCCTCGGAATACGCCTGCTGACCGCCGGTGGATTCTCCCACAAAATATGAATAGCTTTCTTTTTTGCCGTAATACTCTTTTATTATGGCTTTGCTTATTTCGGTCATAATGTGGGTTGCTCTCCATCCAAAATCCTTCCACACATCGGGATTGTCAATGCCTCTGTTTCTGTCTCCGGATGTTCCCATATCGGTGTTTGCAACTGCATAGCCAAGCTTGGAATAATAAGTAAGCTTTTCATACCTTATTGCCCCTGCCATTCCGCCGTTTCCGCATCCGATAAAAACTCCGTTCCAGTTATCGGGCAGCCACAGCTCCGAGTTTATCAGTGAGCCTTTGCCGGGCTTTGACACAATGACAACACGACAAAGTGAAGGAAGATCGGAAAAAGTTTCTGTTTCATTTTTAAAACAGCCGTTTTCTATTCTTTCAACCTCTGTAATTTCACTGAACAGTGTTTTAATTTTATTGATTATTCTTGTAATATCTTTTGGCAAAAATATCAACCCGTTTCTTATAATACTTTTTGTATTTTTTATTTAGTACTAATAACCAACACTGAAGACGCCTCAAACGGTGAATTTTCGGTATCCTTTGGTTGGTCGTTAAGGCTACACATCTATAATCATCATAAACAATTTTTTCGTATGTAATAATCAGCTTCTTTAAGAATGCATTTTAAGTTTTCATATTTTAGCAGCGATATTGCTTCCATGTAAGTAAGCAAATAAACACCCGACAATTCCTCTCTTTGACAGATTACATTTTGATTTTGAAACTTACCCAAAAAATAAACTACACGCTTTATTTTGTTATCCTTTCGTGGCAGTAAATACTCATCTGTTTTTTTGAAACCGTCTATCAGTTCAATTTTTATGTTCGTTTCCTCAAAAACTTCTCTCAATGCGGTTTCTTCTTCTGTTTCATCTCTTTCCATATGTCCTTTTGGGAAGCCATAGATACCATCAAGGTTTTGAACCAAAAGGTATTTTATGTCATTGTCTGTTTGGATAAACACAACTGCTCCACATGATTTTTCATATGTCATTTCATTTCCTCACTACTGTCAAATAATTGAAAATCAGACTTGTATAAAAACTAAAAATCAATTTTAATCTTATTATAGATTTGTTCTGTTTCGTATTCTGCGCCTTTAAAGTCAGGCCATGCATCAATGCCATCATTGGTTTTTCTTGGTATAATATGTATATGAAAATGAGAAACAGATTGTCCTGCACTTTCACCACTTGCGTTTAACAGATTTACCCCTTGATAGCCACATTTTTCAACTAAATATTCAGAAACCTTCTTTACGGAAAACATTACATGACTCATGGTATCCATATCACAATCAAGAATATTTTTAACATGCTTTTTTGGTATTGCAACCATATGACCGTCAACATCCTTTGCAATATCCATAAAAACCATAGT